>CAYONQ010000011.1:0-43957 GCA_964405375.1 uncultured Pirellulales bacterium | reverse complement strand
CCAAAACATTCAGCTTCCCGCCGCTTTCCGTTGCACAATCACATAATAAAAACGCCTCGATATTCATTTTTCTTTTCTCCGTTCAATAATCTCTACTTTATTAGCTGCGTTTTATTCTTTTCACTCATCTTTCCACTTCATCCCCCGAGCCACGAGCGACAAGCGACGAATATACCGCACCATTTTAACCACAAAATCCGACAATGAAAAGCTAAAAGCCCCGACCCCACCTGAAAATTCCACCCAACTCAAAACTAAAAACTCAAAATTAAAAACTTCGGCCTCGCCGCACCATTTTAACAATTGCCTATTCAACTGCAACCCGCAACCCTTTGGTCATTCCGAGCGCAGTCGAGGAATCTATTAAAATCCCATTGCAAAGCAATACCACAATTTTGCATTTTGCACTTTAAGTTTTGATTTTCTCTACGCCGCACCATTTTAACACTTGCCTGTCTTAATTCAACTGATAGTTTCGGCCAGTAAAACTAACACCACACACTCTCGAAGTCAAAGATCCGCCCGTGGCGAACCCAACCCCACAATCCCACTCTTTTTCCCTTTTACCTTTTTACTTTTGCCTTTTCCCTTTCCCCCATACCGCTGGCCTTGCCAGCGGCGTATTTAGCCCCACGCCTGCCCCTATCTCTTGGGGTTCCACTGGGGGTTGCACTTTCGGATCGCCGCTGATTATATCACTCACGGTGCGATTTTGGGAAGAACAAAGGATAAAGGTTTGTCCCTTCAATCAACTTTTGAATTGATTGGCAATCTTCTCGGAAATCTGGTGGTGCCACTTTCATATATCGCCAGCAACTAAAATCAGGCGTCGGTCTTTCACTAATTTCTTCTTTAGCTTTCTCTAGTCGCTTAAGAGCATCTTGATTTCTACCAATAACCCAAAGTGATATGGCAAGACACTGGTGGTAATTGGCACTGTGCCTTCCTGTGCCCTTAGAGTCGAGTTCGACAACCCGCCCGAACATGTCCTTAGGCGGCGCGCCAGTTTTACCCCATTCTGCCATCCCATAATTGAAAGAGTCACTCGTACCTAAATCCTGTGGCGCAGGTCGAACACTGCCAAAAAGTCCGAGGGCCTCTTCAAAGCGAGAGAGACCAATTAGAGAAAGTGAAAGTAAAACTCGAACTGACTCAGAGGTATCCACTCTTAAACTTGAGTCCTTGCGATATCGTGAAAATAAATCGATCGCGGCCTGTAATCCTTCTTTGCACCACATCAGGTCGTAGGCAATCTGCGAATAAGAACTCAGTGACCGAAATGCGGGCATTTTGCTAATCTCAAGTAGCTTCTCCGGTGCAGCTCGTCGGAGAATTTCGATTCCGCGAGAAAGTTCATCTTCATCCAAATCTTCAGACTGAAACGCTTCGAACACATCACTTAACACAGAAGATAAATCTTTATCCTGAAATCTTACCTCGGCTTGTGCCAAAAGAGCTTCCGCCGAACGATGCCCTAACTCTATGGACCTTCCAAGTAGCATTTTCGACTCTTCTAAGCGGCCTCTTCGCTTTAAGTCCATGGCCAAGACGTACAGGACTTGTCCATCGTGCGAGTGGTACTTTAAGATATCATCAAAACGTTCCTGTTGAGACTCTCTTGTAAGCCGCGCGCGCATTCTATAAGATCTTCTTCTAGTTAGACTTCGTATTACGGCCTCTCGATCTTGAATGTTCTCGTCCGTAATTCGATTCAGTAATGCCAAGTATTCTTTCGACAAACGGCTTTTAGGGCGCTCCCGAACGAATAAGGACTGCTTAAGTAGAGACAGACTATCGTATCGATGAATGACAGACGTCAGTTCCTCATACCCAAGCTCCTCACGGAAGCGTCGTTGCAAACCCGAGAGAATTTCTTGTTCATCATCTAAATCAGGTACATTAGACATAACATAATGCAATGTAATAGGATTGTCTTTTCTGCGCTCATCCTCGGATCGAATAGAAGACACCGTAGCTTTTAGGCCAGCAAGATTCTGTTCATTCGGAAAGAATAAAACGACAACAGCCTCAGGCAACTGTCTCGTACAGATTCCTTCTGTGTCTGTATGGCCTGTTCTTGAATCAATTAAAACGTAATCTGGTTCAAAAGATGTCCTCCACTGAGCCTTTAAATCTTCAAACATTAGAAAACCGTCAAGTTCATCGTATAATCTCTGCCAACTGATGCTACTCAGTTTTTGAGCGTATTCTTCATCACCTCTGCCTGCCGGCATAACCCATAGACGCCCCCCTTTTTGTCCAATCCCTAAAGCTTCATAAATGAAATCTTTCACATCAGGAGCAATTCGTGTTCCCATGAACTTAGAAACATACTCAACTAAACCCGAATTTGGCTCTCTTGGTCGAAGAATTTCAAATGTATCAATACCTGGTGATTCAAGGTCAAAGTCAGCAAGTAAAACCCTCCGGCCCGTTCTTGCTAATTCCAGCCCGACATTGGCAAGTGCCAGCGTCCTGCCGACACCTCCCTTAAACGAATAAAATGTTACGGTATACATACTATGATGCCCTCGCAGACCCACACGCGTAAAGCTTGAAACCGCTTTTTCTTTCCAAAAGCTCTTCGTCAATGTCCAGTTCGCGGAACTGCGGCCTTCTAACCTCTCCAACATACTGCTCCAACGGTTCGGTCGATTCTCCATGTTCCCTAACCAGCTGAAAGTTTTCCTTAAATCCTAACAAGTATAAATAATTATCATACGCTTGATTTTGTATTACGACCCCTCGTTCCCACCGTGAAAGTGTAGCTTCACCCAATTTAGTAATTTCAGAAAACTGTGCTTGTGTGAGTTCATATAGCTCTCTAAGAGCCTTGATTTTTGATGGAGGCATCACTCCTAGGTGTTTACAAACTTCTTTATGGCATATATCCTCAGCCTCTCCATCAATAAAGCTAAAACCACAGTCAGCACAGTTCCGAACCGGTACTTCACATGATAACTCTACAGTGTCAGCACCTACACCATAAGGGAATTTATAAATTTCTCGGTTTGTCCTTATTCTCTCGCTTCCACACTCACCGCAAACAAATTTACCACGAACCGCTGGACCATTTTTTTCCTGACCGGATTTACTGTCCATAAAAGCCTACTCTTTCTCGCTGTAATGAAAACTACGGCCAATTATTTTTGCCTTGGCCAACCTCACTTTTATGTATATCGTTCCGTACTCAGTACTAACAAGAAACTTATAACCTACTTTTCCACGCGGAGCTATTAAAGGTACAGGTTTAATAAGGGTTTCTTTTTTTTCCAATTCCTCTGCAATAAAATCCCAAGCACCTGAGCGCGTAAATGGTTTTTTGCTTCTTGGGTCTATAACCGATTCTGGGTACCAATTGTGCGGATCATCTGGCCAAAAACCAACATCCCTTTTATCCCTCTTTCTTGCAAGCTCTGCCAGTTTACGTTTTATTGCATTGATATCTTGAGGCATCCGTGCTTGATACACCTTTCTATGTATCCATATGCCCTAATCATATGGTCGGTTGTTTTCTTTGTCAAGTTTAAAATAAATCATATGATTAGTCAACAAAAATCTGTGGATAATCAATCAACTTATGCAGATGAGTATAAAAAGATGCTTAAAAACCGTCTCTCTTTTTCTCATTTTTTCTCATTTTTTTGCAATTTTTCCCCAAATTTCTCCATTTTTCTCCATTTTTTGCATTTTTTCTTCATTTTTCTCCATTTTTCTCACTTTTTTTCTTACCTGTTTTACCCAATCCCCCCAAACCAACCCACCAACCCTCATTTTTAACCCAAAAACCACGCTTGTCTCTTTAAATTTCCCCCAAAAATCAGTTTTTTTTAAATTCCGGATATTTTTAGTTTTCAATTTTCGCAGATTGTCGAAAACTATTGACAGATGTTGATTGGTTTCGTATAATCTTTTTGTATTTGTATGAAAACATGCAAATACAAACCTGAGACGTCCCAATGTGTCGGGATGGTTACGGGATTATAGCAGGGTCTTGAATCTTCGAGCGGCGCCGTTGTCCGTTTTCAGCGGACGGCTGACCTCTCGAAGCGGCCCAGTGGAGCTATAATTGACCGGAATAACTGTAGCGTTTATCAGGGAAAGGTTACAAAAATGAGTCCCAAGTCTCGTCCTTCGGCTGGTCCAGCCGCTCAATCCTCCGTCAAAACAGGCGCACAAATAATAGTAGATACGCTCATCGAGCAGGGTGTCGATACGATGTTCGGCTACACCGGCGGCGTGGTATTGCCTCTGTTCGACAGATTATACGATGCGCCGATTAACTTCATAATCCCCCGCCACGAGCAGGGCGGCTGCCATATGGCCGACGCCTACGCGCGGGCCAGCGGCAAGGTCGGCGTCATGCTCGCAACCAGCGGGCCCGGCGCCTGCAATCTGGTTACAGGCCTTGCTACGGCGATGATGGATTCGACCCCGATGGTCGCCATCACAGGCCAGGTCCGCACCGAGCTTATCGGAAACGACGCATTCCAGGAGGCCGACACTACCGGTGTTACCCGTCCGGTTACAAAGTATAACTGCATCGTCAAGGACGTTAAGGACGTGGCCCGCATCTTTCGGGAGGCGTTTTATATCGCTTCAACCGGTCGGCAGGGGCCGGTGCTGATTGATGTGCCGGTGGACGTCGAGGTCGCCAAGTTTGATACTAAAAACCCCGTAGAGATGGAGCTGCCGGGCTATCGGGTTCGCACAAAGGGCCACGCCAGACAGATATCAACGGCGGCAAAAGCAATAAACGATTCGGGCCAGCCGGTTCTTTATGTCGGCGGCGGGGTTATTAGCGCAAATGCGGCCGAAGAATTAAGGCAGCTTGCCGACAAGGCGCATCTGCCGGTTACAACGACGCTTTTAGGATTGGGCAGCTACGACCAGAACAGACCCGAATCGCTCGATATGCTCGGAATGCACGGCGCCGCCTACGCCAATTACGCTGTGCAGGAATGCGATTTGTTAATCGCCGTCGGTGCCCGCTTTGATGACAGAGTTACCGGCAAGCTGAAGACCTTTGCGCCGAATGCAAAGATAATCCACATAGATATCGACCCTGCCAGTATATCGAAGAATGTCCACGTGGATATTCCGGTGGTCGGCGATGCGAAATTTATCCTGCCCGAGCTGATTAAGGAAGTCGAGCATCGCGAAAGGAAGCAATGGTTTAAGAAGATTGCCGAGTGGAAGAAAAAATTCCCATTTTCCTACGACAGGGAAGCATCGACGATTAAGCCCCAGTACGTCATCGAGGAGCTCTGCCGTCAGACCAAAGGCGGTGCGATTATAACTACCGGCGTCGGGCAGAATCAGATGTGGGCTGCGCAGTTTTACCGTTTCAGCAGGCCGAGGCAGCTTATAAGCTCCGGGGGACTTGGCACAATGGGGTTTGGTCTGCCAGCCGCCATAGGCGCACAGGTCGCAAGACCGGGCGAGACCGTTATCGATATCGACGGCGACCACAGCTTCAATATGACAATGACGGAGCTTGCCACCGCCGTTGAGAACAAGCTGCCTATAAAGGTCTGCATCCTGAACAACGGATATATGGGAATGGTTCGGCAGTGGCAGGAGCTTTTCTATAACAAGCGGTATTCCAAGAGCTACCTGTCCAATCCCGATTATGCGACGGTGGCCCGTGCGATGGGTGCGGTCGGAATCACCGTCGATAAAAAGGCGGACGTTCCGAAGGCAATTAAGCAGATGCTGGCGGAAAAGCGGCCCTGTGTTGCTGACTTTAAGATTGAGCGCGAAGAAAACGTCTGGCCGATGGTTCCCGCCGGTAAAAGCTTGGACGAGATGAGCGGGCTTGATATATTGGAGAGCATAGCGTAAAAAGACAGAAGACAGAGGACAGAAAACAGAAGGCAGAAAGTAGAATCTGACATCTGGCTTCTGAATCGAGGTGCGAAAATGAAGCATATAATAAGTGCGCTGGTTGAGAATAAGCCGGGTGTTCTGGCACACGTTGCGGGGATGTTTGCGGCGAGGGCGTTTAATATCGATTCGCTCGTTGTCGGCCGAACCGAGGACCCACAATTAAGCCGAATGACGATTGTCGTTATCGGCGATGACAGGATTGTTGAGCAGGTTCGAAAACAGCTGGCCAAGATTGTTCCCGTTGTTAAGGTCCAGGATTTTGTCGGTCAGCCGGTAGTGGCCCGGGACTTGATGCTGATAGCCATTTCGGCCCCGCCGGAGAGGCGGGCCGAGGTGCTTGCTTTGATAGAGGCGTTTAAGGGAAAGGTCGTGGACATAGGCCAGAAGTTTGTTATGGTCGAGGTATCCGGCCCGGAGAATAAAATCGAGGCCTTTATAGAGGCCTGCAGGCCATATGGTATTAAGAGTTTGGCCAGGACCGGCACTATCGCAATGCCCCGGCAGGCCCCGTTAGAAGCGAGGTCTTGAGGTGGTTGTCCCGCGCCATCAGCAGGGACTTCTAACGGGGCAGGCAAAAACAGAGCCGTAGAGACCGGTGCTCGCCGCTCGTGAATCGTGACTCGATAGGGGGTTTCTGAGATTATGTTTTGACAATTCGGGGTTTTTGTAGTACAATACTTAGTTCAAACTGACCCTCGGTCAGTTTGAGAATGCAAAAATCAAAGTTAAAAATGCAAAATTGTGGAATCCCGCCCAGCGCTGGGCGGGATGGCTATCTTCATTATGGCTTTGTTTTCCATAATTACGTATCACATAACGCCTTATATCGGTTCTTGGCAATAAATCGGTCAGTTTGAATACTTAGCAACTGCGGAGGCGGAGACTCAAGTCCGGGGTTTCAGGAGTGGGCGGTAGATTATGAGTCATAAACCGGCAATTCTGGGCCTTTTGTTGAGCTTTGGTTTGCTCACCGGCGTCTGTTTTGGTAAATATAGCGGCGGCATGGGTGAGCCGAACGACCCGTATCTAATCGCTACGCCGAATGACCTTAACTCAATCGGCCTTGACTCAAACGACTGGGACAAACACTTCAAGATAACAGCAGATATAAATCTGGCAAGTTTCACCAGCACACAGTTCAACATCATTGGGACTCCTCCTAACAGTCCTTTTACCGGTATATTTGACGGCAATGGCCACACAATTTCAAATTTTAGCTACACCGCTACAGAGCAAAATTACACGGGGCTTTTCAGATATGTTGATGAGCCCAACGCGGAGATTAAAAACTTAGGTTTAATCGACCCCAATGTTGATGCAGGAACAGGGATTGCTGTAGGTTCGTTGGTTGGTATATTCATCCAAGGGACCATATGGGGTTGTTATAGTATAAATTGCAGCGTTGCGGGAGAAGAACGTGTCGGTGGGTTGGCGGGGTGGAACTTGTGGGGGACCGTCCATGATTGTTATGCCATAGGCGCAGCTGAGGGAAATTACGACGTTGGCGGCCTGATCGGATCCAACAACGGAAATATCCTTAATAGCTATGCCAAAGTTGTTGTTTCCGAGAGAGGCGGCTGCTGTAGCGGTGGGTTCGTAGGATTTAATAATGATGACGGCTATATTTCTAAGTGTTATGCAACCGGTTCTGTTATAGGAATATCAAATGCAGTCGGTGGATTTGTCGGCTCAAATTATGGGTCCATTTTCAACAGTTACGCAACTGGAAATGCTGATGGGAATATGGTTGTAGGAGGATTTATTGGTGTCAGTTGGGAGGGCACCATAACCGCCTGCTATTCAACAGGAGCTGTTGATGGAAACGATTTGACTGGCGGACTGACAGGATTTCATCAAAACTCGTCTTATACCAAATGTTTTTGGGACATGGATATTAACCCGGATGTAAACGGCATTGGCAATACCACCGACCCTAACGTAATAGGCGAATCGACTGCAAATATGCAGATGGCCAGCACTTTTACCGATGCCGGCTGGGACATTGTTAATATATGGACAATTTGCGAAGGCACGAATTATCCGAAATTGGCGTGGCAGATTCCGTTGCCTGGTGATTTTGTCTGTCCCGATGGTGTCGACTTTATAGACTACTCCATCCTCGCCAACGAGTGGCGGCTTGAAAGACTTGAACAAGACTACAATTCGGACGGCCGGGTTAATTTCAAGGATTGGGCCATCTTTGCTAATAACTGGGAAGGAAGCTATACTGAATTACCCCCATTTCTGGCCTGCTGGCTCGCACGAAGCGTCCGCATCGCAGACATTGCCCCCTCCGGCGGTGATGATTTTGTCGATTGGCGGGACCTTGCGATACTGGCTGGGCACTGGCTGGACGAAAAGTAGATTTATTCTCAAACTGACCGGTGGTCAGTTTGAAAGTGTAAAAATCAAAGTGTAAAGTGCAAAATTGCGGAATCCGCCTGACGGCGGACGAGGATTTTTGAGATTCTTCGCCCCCGTGCTTTCTTGCGAAAGCAAGAACGGGGGCTCAGAATGACAAAGGGGGTTTTTCTCTTTCAGACATACTGTTTTTCCGTAGATGGGGGTAAATTTAATTTCTTGCTCAAAGAAGCTTTTTAGCTATAATTGGCTCGTTTGGTTGTATATGTAACTCAAACTGACCGATGGTCAGTTTGAAAATGCAAAAATCAAAGTGCAAAATGCAAAATTGCGGAGTCCCGACAGGGTCGGGATGGCGTTGAAAATGTAAAAATCAAAGTGCAAAACGCAAAATTGCGGAATGTATTGTCAAAAATCGACTTACACTTAACATTTTTTAAGCGATAGGAGAGATAAAGCTATGGCAGTTAAGATTTATTACGAAAAGGATGCGCCGATAGATGCGCTGAAGGGTAAAAAGGTAGCGGTGATTGGCTACGGCAGCCAGGGCCACGCACACAGCCAGAATCTGCACGACAGCGGGATAGAGGTGGCGGTGGCTGAGCTGGAAGGCACAGACAATTATAAGCTGGCCATCGAGCAGGGCTTTGCACCCGGCGATATAAAGACGGCAATGGATGGTGCGGCGCTGGTTATAGTAACCGTGCCGGATGAGATGCAGGCGCAAGTTTACAAAGAGCAAATCGCCCCCAATTTAGCGGCGGGACAGACGCTCGGCTTCTGCCACGGGTTTAATATCCATTTTAAGTATATTGTGCCGCCGAAAGATATTAACGTTGTGATGATAGCCCCGAAGGGGCCGGGGCATTTAGTTCGCAGCGAATTTGTCAAGGGCGGGGGCGTGCCGGCCTTAGTGGCCGTCGAGCAGGACCCGGCCGGCGATGCAAAACAAATCGCCCTTGCGTGGGCGAACGGAATCGGCTCAGCCAGGGCGGGGATTATCGAGACGACATACAAAGAAGAGACCGAGACGGACCTTTTCGGTGAGCAGTGTGTGCTGTGCGGGGGTCTTACCTCGCTTATTAAGGCCAGCTTTGAAACGTTGGTAGAGGCGGGATACCAGCCGGAGATTGCCTACTTCGAGTGTATGCACGAGGTCAAACTCATCGTTGACCTTATGTATCAGGGCGGGATGAGCTATATGAGATACAGCATATCCAACACGGCCGAGTACGGCGATTTGACTCGCGGGCCGAGGATTATCACCGAGCAGACCAAGGGCGAGATGAAAAAGATACTTTCGGAGGTTACCTCCGGCGAATTTGCCAAGGAGTGGGTGGCTGAATACCAGGGCGGTTTGAAGAAGTTTAAACAACTTTACGAAAAAGACTACAATTGCCAGTTGGAGCAGGTCGGCCGAGACCTGCGCAAGATGATGAAGTGGATAGATGCTAAAGAGGTGTAAAGCGGAGAGCGAAAAGTGCGAAACCGGAACGTAGAATCTAAAGTTTCTAATGTTAAATTACGGCTTTTAGTTTTTAGTTTTCAGCTTTTCGTTATTTTAGGCCTGTCTGGCTGCGTTGTTCGGGATACCGTAGCGCTGCTTATGCCGGAAAGGGGGGCCTCTTATGAGCAGGTTGCCGCCGGCTACCGGCAGACGGAGCTGAAGACCAGCGGCGCCGCCGACGTGCTTGGTGTGATTAACATACCCGAATTCGAGCTGCTCAGCCAGAGCAAGAGCGTGGTTGCCTCGCTCGGGCAGAAGAAGAAGGGCTACAAGACGTGGCTGAAAATGGTTGCCTTCGATGAAGATGAACTGACGGCGCAACGAAAATATTTTTTCATTGTAGATGAAAGGCCAAAGTCTATATTCGTTGAGCCGTGGGAAAATCTCAGTTTTGACTGCGAAATGGTATTGGAGCCGGAGGTGCTTGACGAGCCATACGCGGACGATAACGCAAGGCAAATAGCGGTCCTTCGGCGGGTTTTGGAAAACGTTCGCAAAGATGCGGACGAGGTCAGCCCGGATAATAAAACGATTGGCATTTGCGGGATGCTTATCAATCAGGCGCTGCAGGCGGTTCTGGTTAAATTAGACAGCTCACCTGCGCTGGCGGCGGGACTGAGCGCATCCGCCGGTCTTAAGTTTGAACATACCAGCTTCGATAAGGGCAGGATTAAAATGGCCGTTGCTGATGATATCGTCACGGTTGAGATGAGACTTGGTTCGCTTGCCAAGAGGAAAGTGAGCTTGCCTAAGAAGGTATTCAGGGGGTGGCCATAGTTTGTAGTTACTCAAACTGACCGATGGTCAGTTTGAAAATGTAAAAATCAAAGTGCAAAACGCAAAATTGCGGAATGTATTGTCAGAAATCGACTTACATTTAACACCTGCTGCAAACCGGTCACTTTGAGGTAGTTAGCTCGTAAATCGCGCCAAGGGGGCTCAATAATCAATCAAAAAAGTGGGTCTGTAAGCCGAGTTCTGTCTTAGCGGCCATTTATCTCGACCGGCCGTTACCGGCCGGCTCAAGCGACCTACCCGCTGGTAATGCCCGGGCCGAGCGCCAGCTTCTTGGTCTTGCAGGCGGTGGGGTTTGCCCTGCCGATGCCGTCGCCGACACCGCGGTGCGCTCTTACCGCACCATTTCACCGTTGCCTGTTCCCCGACTAATCGGGGCCATCGGCTGTGTGGTTTCTGTGGCACTTTCCCTCGGGTCGCCCCGGGTGGCTGTTAGCCATCACCGTGCCCTGTCCTGCTCGGACTTTCCTCCCCGCACCAGTAGCGGTGCGGGGCGACCGCCCGACCCACTTTCTTAATTGATTACTTTACTGTTGATAATCAATTATTGTTTTACCAAACACATCCATTATAACAAAATTTGCCTTAATTTCTACCCTTGATGGGAGATTTCGATATGTTTTTTGAATTGCTCATCATCGGTTTGGGGGAAGTCGCTTCTGAAATGCACGCCCCGGCTTTCCCGGCGCTGCTGGGCGGAACGTGCCATCAGCAGGCAGACGGTGAGCATATTCTGGCATTCCCAGCCCGCCGGTGCATCGAAGATTTTGTCCATAACGTACCGCTGCCAGAATCTGATAATCTCCTGGCTTTCTTCGAGCGGCTGGTCGCTTCTGGTAATCCCGACGTTTCGCCACATAAGGGCTCTAAGTGAGTTTCTAACGTCTGTGGTATCCAAGCGGGTTCTGTTCGAGTACGGAACCTGATATTTTATCGGGGGGTGCTTGATATGAGCCACATCCGTTCTGACATTCAGCGGGGCCTGGTGGCCGGCTATTCTGCCAAAGACCAGCCCCTCGAGCAGAGAGTTGCTGCCGAGCCGGTTTGCCCCGTGAAGGCCGGTCGCCGCCACCTCGCCGCAGGCGTAAAGATTTTCGATGCTTGTCCTGGCGCTGCTATCGGTCTTTACCCCACCAACCATATAGTGTGCGCTGGGCCGGACGGGAATGAGGTCCCGGCTGATGTCTATGTCGAAACTTTCGCACAATTCGTTAATTGCGGGAAATCTTTTTTCAAAATATGTCTTGTCAAACTTCCGAACGTCCAGATAAACGTGCGTCGATTCGGTTTTCAACATCTGGCTGAGAATGGCCCGGCTGACAATATCACGTGGGGCAAGCTCGGCGGATTCGTGATAGTCCTTCATAAAGCGATAGCCGTTTTTATCAAGCAGGGTGGCGCCTTCTCCTCGCAGCGTTTCTGTAATCAGTGCCCGTGAGGCACCGGCGATGTAGAGAGTGGTCGGATGAAACTGCATAAACTCCATGTCGGCCAGCACAGCGCCTGCGCGGTAGCCAATAGCGATACCGTCGCCGGTTGCAACTTCAGGGTTGGTGGTTTCACGATACAATTGGCCTGCCCCGCCGGTCGCCAAGATTATGGCCGCAGAGAAGATTATCTGTAGGCCCTGACTGTCTTGGCCGATTATTCCAATGCACTGGTTCTCGTCGTTGGTGAGGATGTCGATAGTGTAGAAGTTTTCTATTATTTTTATCTTCGGATTCTGCCTTATTTTTTCTATGAGCACCTCTGCAACTACCCGGCCTGTTTCGTCGCCGTGAGCGTGCGCAATGCGAGGGTGCGTGTGGCCGCCTTCGAGGGTAGCGGCGATATGTCCGTCGGTCAGGTCAAACTCGGTGCCCCAGCGGAGCAGTTGCTCGATGAGCTCCGGACCGTGGCGAACCACCAGGTCAACAATTTTTTCGTCGCTTAGACCACAGCCGGTGTTAAGCGTGTCGGCTATGTGTGATTCAAATGTATCGGCTTTGTCAAGTACCGAGGCGATGCCTCCCTGGGCCTTCCATGTATTACTGTCGTGGAGAGCACCTTTGCAGACAACGACAACGTTGTGGTCCCTGGCCGCTTCGATAGCGGCGCGCAGACCTGCAATGCCGGCCCCAATCACCAAACAATCGGTAAATAGCTGGTGCATCGAGCCAGAATCGATATTTACCAGATAGCGCCTGAATTCCGGCTGACCAATCATAATTTTACTGCCTTTATCTACCCCGTGAGATAGGCGAAGCCGCCATCTAACGGGGCCTACTCGATTTTTGAAACCTCGTTAGGGTCGGTATTATCAGGGTCGATTAAATTGGGGTCAACAACATTTGGGTCGTTGTCGTTAGGGTCTTGGGGTTTTTTACGGCTCAAGACAATTTCATTGCTGAATACTCTGCTGTCGTCGGCATACTTCAGCACAAATGCCTGAAGCTCTCTCGTCGATGCCGTCAAAATAAGTTTGTCGTCGGCCAATTCATACTTTACCACATTGGGGTCTTCGGCGAGCAGCTTCTTCATATCATCATCGTCTGTTAATCGCATCCTCAACTGAGGTTCAATGGAATCAATTTTTATGAATGTGCGAACAGGAACCAAAAAATATATATTATAAAACTGAAACTCATTTGGATCCTTTGGTGCGCATGGTAATTGGCTTGGGTAAACGTCGAGAAAGAGCATATTCTCCAGCTTCACCAAATGTGCGAAAAATGAGCCTTTTCCGTCATCCTTATTGTTGTGAAAAACCAGTTTGTATGCATTTTCTGGTCTGTCGGGACGTTTAAATTCTATGGCATTCTCAGATTCGTCCATAACACGCTCAAATTCCCAGGTGGTTGTGGGGTTGTTGGGGTCATTCACCCAGGTGCCGAGCAATTTTTCCTCAAAGAGCACATCTTTTTCGGTGAAAAGCGGATGGAGCGACATAACGGGTACACAGCCGCCTAAAATGGCTGCTAACAGGTAGAAAAGGAGCTTCTTGGTTTTCATTTTTTTGCACCCCTTAAAGCCCTCTAAAAATATTTTATGCGAAGCACGGCTTTCCGCCACTTGCAGTGTCAATATGACATTTTACCATTTGCCGGTACAATAGCAACGAACTTAATCGCAGCGAAAAATGATTTGCAAAATAGCACTTAAAAAGCGATTATTACAGTTGTGGACAGCCAAAAAAACAAAAATAGGTTTGCCCTGGCTCGTCATCAGATGCTCGACTACGACCTGATAGGTCGCGGTATAACAGATGCGGAAGTGCTAAGGGTGATGGGTGAGATTCGCCGGGAAGAATTTGTGCCGCAGAATTACCGGTCGCAGGCGTATGCCGATGGGCCGCTGCCTATCGGCTTAGAGCAAACCATTTCTCAGCCGTATATCGTTGCGCTGATGACGCAGGAACTGCGGCTTAACCGTGACTGTGAGGTTCTGGAGATTGGCACCGGCAGCGGGTATCAGACCGCCATCCTGAGCCGGCTGGCGAAAAAGGTCTATACGATAGAAAGACTCGCCCAGTTAGCCGAATCGGCTCAAGCGGTTCTGGATAGATTGAGCGTTAAAAATGTCGAGTTCCATATCGGCGACGGCAGCTGCGGCTGGCCGGGGGAAAAAACCTTCGACAGGATTATCGTAACCGCAGCGGTTCCGGAAGTGCCGCAGCCGTTAGTAAATCAGCTCGACGACGGCGGTTTAATGGTCGCTCCGGTCGGCGGCGCAGGCGTGCAGGAGCTGATGCTCTACGAAAAGAAAAAGGGGAGAATAATTAGAAAACTGATTTGTGACGTTCGTTTTGTCAAGCTGGTCGGTGAGTTCAGTTTCGAGCAATAGCACGAGCCATTTTTAATTTACTATTGATTATTTATGATTGATTATTGAGAACTATGAACAACGAACTACGAACTAATGCTGCCGAAATTAGTTTGTCGATGCCGGTTCGGTTTTTAAAAGGCGTCGGCCCTGCCAGGGCCAGGGCCTTTGGGCAATTGGGGGTTAAGACGGTTGGTGATTTGTTAGAGTATTTTCCGCGGGACTGGGTGTTCGCTGCCGGCGTCGTAAAGATAAACCAGGGGCGACCTGAAGATAACGTTACAATCGTCGGTTTAATTGAGTCGGTAGATTATCAGAGTTTTCGCCGGCAGCCGATTTTCGAGGTCAGGGTTGCCGATGATACGGGCGTATGCCGGGTCGTGTGGTTTCACGGTGGGTACCTGAGAGAGCAATTAAAGCCCGGCCAGATGATAATGGTTTCAGGCAAGGTGGGTTTATATAAGCATCAATTACAGATGACCAACCCGAAATTTCTGGTTCTCGACCGCAAGTATCCGGAGCCCGCTGAATACTTTAGCGGAGGGGTTTATCCCGCAAGCAGCCAGTTGAGCAGCAGGCAAATCAAGAAAATAATCAAAACTGTCCGGGACGCAGTTGACCGCCTTGTGTCTGAGTTTTACGACGATAGTTTCCTCAAGAAAACGAATCTGGTCGGTAGAAAAAACGCCTTTAGATGGATACATTTACCGCCTGACGAGGAGAAACTTGCTGCCGCAAAACGCAGATTAAAGTATGACGAGCTGTTTTTGATGCAGTTAGGGTTGGCGCTACGGCGGTATAGATGCAGGCATTTTTCCTCGGCGCCGCCGTGTGTTTGCGATGAGAAGATAGACAGTCGAATAAGGAAACGGTTTCCATTTTTGCTTACTGAGGACCAGAACAACGTAATCAGTGAAATCGCTGCTGATATGGGCAAGCCAGAGCCGATGAACCGGCTATTGCAGGGTGACGTCGGGTCGGGTAAGACGGTGGTGGCGCTCTATGCGGCGCTATTAGCCGTAGCCAATGGAACACAGGTTGCGATTATGGCGCCCACAGAAATCCTAGCCGGTCAGCATTTTATAAGTATCGAAAGATACTTAAAGAACAGCAAGGTAAGAAGAGTCTGCATAACAGGGGGACTGACCGGCAAAAAGAGGGCGGAGCTTTTAGCAAGGATAAGCACCGGCCGGATGGATATTGTCGTCGGCACGGTGGCGCTGCTGGAAAAAGACGTGAAATTTCACAAGCTCGGACTGGTTGTGATTGACGAGCAGCACAAATTCGGCGTTCATCAGAGAGCGAAGTTGCGAAAGCAAATCACGCCCCACTGTCTTGTTATGACCGCCACACCTATCCCCCGCACACTGGCGATGACCGCTTTTGGCGACTTGGATGTGTCCGTAATCAAGCGTTCTCCTCCGGGCAGAGGGACTGTTTCCACCCGCTGGGTTGACAGCCAGAACCGGCAGAGGGCATACGAGTTTATCCGTCAGCGATTGAAGGCAAAGAAGCAGGCGTATTTCGTCTATCCGCGAATCGCATCCGTTGAGCAAGAAGCACAGGTCAAGGCAGCAACCGACGAATGGAAAAATCTTTCGGAAAAGGTCTTTCCGGAATTTAGCGTTGAGCTTTTGCACGGCCGGATGCCCTCCGCAAAGAAACAGAAAATTATGGGCGACTTCAGAAGACATAAGATTGACGTTTTGGTCTCGACTGTGGTGATAGAGGTGGGCATAGATGTGCCTAACGCAACGATAATGGTTATAGAGGCGGCTGACAGGTTCGGCCTTGCACAACTACATCAGTTAAGGGGACGTATCGGAAGGGCAGAGGCAAAGTCGCATTGTCTTCTGTTCGCCGAGACCGACAGCGAGACAGCAAAGAGCCGGCTTGAGATAATGACCAGAACCAATGACGGTTTTGAAATAGCTGAGCAAGATTTGCGATTACGTGGGCCTGGGGAGATGTTCAGCACGCGCCAGCACGGTCTGCCGGATTTAAAAATCGCAAATATTATCGATGATTACGAACTGTTAGTGATGGCCAGAAGAAATGCCTTCGAGCTGGTCCAATCCGACCCGATGCTAACTAAGCCGAAACACAGGAATATCCGCCGAGCATTGTTGAGCAAGTTCGGTGATGCGTTGGGTTTAGCGGATGTCGCCTGAATAGGTATGAGGACGGCGTATAAGAGTTTCGGATTCGGGCTTTCCGATTGACAATTGTCTCTATCCACTATAGGCTACACGCTAAACATTTATGCAAATAAGTTACAAAAACAAGCGATTGGAGAAGGTTTTAATCGGCATTAACGCCTTGACGGCGGCGGTAGTGGCCGCATTGTATGCCTGCCTGTTCGGCTTTGATAAGCCATTATTGCCCGCAGGGATTCTGTACACCGCTCAGGTTGTGCTGTTGTGCGTCTTCATTGCCGAGAAGATAATCCGGCTGTTTAATGCGGCTGTAAAAAGAGAATTCCTGCGTGCCAACTGGTTCGAGATTCCGCTTTTAGTTGCGCTCGGCGTAGCCGTGTTTGGGGCAGGCCGGTGGTTCGCCAGGACCGACCCTGCAGCGGTGCGTCATTTCGCTGTCGGTATCTATCTGGTTCTGCAGGTGGTCATCAAGCTCTGCAGGACGGTGGTAAACCGTGCGGCGTCGGGCAGAAATCCCACTCGAGTCTTAATCGCAAGTTTTATGGTCTTGATAATCTCGGGAGCTGGCTTGCTGATGCTGCCGAGGTCGGCTGCTGGGGAGAACATAAGTTTTGTTGATGCCCTGTTTACCGCCACCAGCGCCACATGCGTTACCGGCCTTATCGTAAAAGATACAGGAGGCGACTTTAGCTTGATGGGGCAGCTGGTTATTCTCTCACTGATTCAGCTTGGCGGCTTGGGAATAGTGGTTTTCGGTGCAGTGTTTGCCTTGCTGCTGGGCCAGGCGTTCAGCTTGCGCCAGTCGGTGGCGATGCAGGATTTGCTAAGTGCAAGGACGCTTGGCCGAATAAGCAATATGATAGCCTTTATCTTTTTCGGCACGATACTTGTCGAAGCGGTCGGCGCCGTCAGTATGTTCGGGATGTGGGACGATGTGCCTGGCAGGGTCGCCAATGTGCATCAGCAGTGGTTTTGCACCATATTTCATTCAATAAGCTCTTTTTGCAATGCGGGCTTTAGCTTGTTCGACGATAGCTTCGTCAGCTACAACAGAAGCTGGCCGATTTACGTGGTGGTTTGCCCATTGATAATTTTAGGAGGGCTCGGCTTCGGCGTGCTTTACGATTTGTCTAATATTGCCGTTGACAGGGTGAAACGGTTTTTCAAGAGGTGGTTTAATAAGCGTTATCGTTTTTCGATGGAAACGCCGAGGAGAATGCAGCTGCAGACCAAGATTGTTCTCAGCGTAAGTGCGTGTCTGATAGTTTTAGGGATGCTGGCCATCATTGTGTTTGAGAATTTTACAGCCAGCAGCGGAGAAAACTGCGGGTTGCTCGGTGCGCTATTTCAGTCGGTTACGGCCAGGACGGCCGGGTTTAATACCGTCAATACCGCCCAGTTATCAGCTTCGAGTAAGTTTATTTTGATTTTACTTATGTTTATCGGGGGCTCACCCGGCTCAACGGCGGGAGGAATTAAAACGGTAACGTTGGCGGTGGTGATAATGACCGCTTTTGCGGCACTGCGAAAACGCCAGGAGGTCGAGATGTTCAATCGCTCGGTGCGAGTAGTAGTAGTCGGCAGGGCGATTACCGTTACGCTGCTTTTCGTTGCGGTTTTGTTCACCGCTACGCTGGTTCTTAATATCACGGAAAACGCCAATAGCTTTACTATGTCGGATATTATGTTCGAGACGGCCTCTGCGCTGGGGACCGTCGGCCTAACAACCGGAATAACGCCTTCTTTGACAACCGCCGGCAAATTGATTATCATTATGGTGATGCTTATCGGCCGGCTGGGGCCGTTAACGTTATTGGCGACGCTGACCTTTAATTTGAAGCCGATTCGATATAATTATCCCGATGAGGCGGTAATTGTCGGTTAAAGGCGTGAATCGTGGATAGTGAATCGCGGATAGTGAATCGCGAATCTCGAACCACGAAATGAGAGGGACGAATTATGAAGCGTTTTGCTGTTATAGGATTGGGGCGGTTCGGTAAGAAATTGGCCATCGCTTTGGCGATGAGCGGGGCCGAGGTCATTGCAATCGACAAAGACAGAGAGCAGATAGAGCTGATTCGCGACCAGGTAAGTCACGCCGTTCGGCTCGACAGCACCGACGAGGAGGCACTGAAGGCACAGGGCGTCAATAAGGTCGATGTCGCTATCATCGGTATAGGACAGGGTACGGGGCGTGGTTTTGAGTCGGCGATTCTGACCGTGGTTAACTTGCGCCAGATGGGCGTTAAAGAGATTTTCGCCAGGGCGGAAGATTTGATTGCCGGCGAGGTGTTCTCCAAAGTCGGCGCCACCGAGGTGATTTATCCGGAAATTGAGTCGGCTCAAAAGTGGGCGTATAAACTTATCGCACCACAAATCGGTGAGAAAATCGACTTTGCACCGGGCTATAGCCTGGCCCGCGTAAAGGCACCGGCCAGCTTCGACGGCAAAACGGTTATGGATTTGCAGCTTCGGCAGAAGTACAGCGTTAATTTAGTCGCCATCAAGCGGGGTGAGCATGCCAGAAGCAAGAAAAGCGACAAGACCGAAAAGGGCGGCATTATCAATGTCCCTATGCCCAATACCATTATTTATCAGGACGATATTCTAATGGTCGCCGGCTCCGACGCAGACCTAGCAAAACTGCCACAGGAGTAGGGTCTCGTTTATTCGTTCCTTGATACTGGATGCTCGAATCTCGTTATGAGTATCGAGTTAGGTTTTCCGGCATTTTCGCAGCATATCGAGCAGGTTTTGCATATCTTTGGGTAATGGGGCCTCGAATTTTACTTCTTTTTCGGTTGTCGGGTGCTTGAATTCGAGGGTAGAGGCGTGCAGGGCACAGCGGTTTATAATCGGTTGTTGGACGGCCGGTTCTGTGTCTTTTAACTGCCAGGGATAGACGAGTTTGCCGCCATACATATCGTCGCCGACGATTGGGTGCTTAATGTAAGACAGATGCACCCTTATCTGGTGTGTTCGGCCGGTTTTGGGCGTGAGCTTCAGCAGGGAAAAGCCGCGGAAACTTTCAACCACCTCGTAAAAAGTGATTGTTTCCTTGCCGGTTTCCGGCCTGATTGCGTATTTTTCTCTTGTCTTGGGATGTACACCCAGCGGCACGTTTATGCGGTCGGCTGAAAGTTGCGGTGTGCCGTGCACTATGGCAAAATAACTTTTTTTGACCTGGCGGTTTTCAAATTGTTTGGCAATCTTCCACTGGGCCGTATCGTTTTTGGCAGCGACCATAATCCCCGTTGTATTTTTGTCAAGCCGATGGACAATGCCGGGCCGAAACTGGCCTAAACCACTGGAAAGCTCTTCCGAATAATAAGCAAGGGCGTTCACGAGCGTGCCGTGGGTATTGCCGCGAGCAGGATGGACTATCATATCGGCCTGCTTGTTGAGAACGATTATGTCGTCGTCTTCATAAATGATATTCAGCGGGATATCTTCGGCTAAAATCTCCTTGCTTGGCAGCGGCGGCAATGTCAATTCGATTTTGTCACCCGGGTTCAACTTAAAGCTGGATTTGACGGTTTTTCCGTTGACCTTAACTGCCCCGGCACCGATTTGTTTTTGTATCATAACGCGGCTGAGGTTATTAAATCTGCTATGGAGGTACTTATCTATCCGCCGGTCTTTGATGGAACTGGCCACCTGAAGCATCAACGGCCCGGCGGCTGCAGACGGCTGCGGCAGGGATGGCTGGGGTTTTGGACGTTTCACCTTTTCGGCAACCAAATCCTCACCCCCCTGTCAGTTCGACACATTGCTGTCAGCCACTTCAGATGTACTATCTGGTGCCTGACCCGCCTGCGGCAGATCAGGTGCTTTTAGTTGAACCTCCGGTTGCAGCGGCCCGGTTGGTGTTTGTTTTGATGCCGGCTTGAAGACCACCTCTTGCTGGTAATCGGCTATTGTCTCGAGACGGCGAACTGCCTGCACAGCGGCTATGGTGCCCTCGAACAAGGCGTTTTCAGCGACTGCCCGGTATATTTGCTGTGCCTGCTCAAAATTGCCGAGTTCCTCTTCGCAC
Organism: uncultured Pirellulales bacterium; assembly: GCA_964405375.1. Taxonomy (GTDB): domain Bacteria; phylum Planctomycetota; class Phycisphaerae; order Sedimentisphaerales; family Anaerobacaceae; genus CAYONQ01. The sequence continues at coordinate 23,412 of CAYONQ010000011.1, read as the reverse complement.
AGTCCCCCGCCGAATCTGGCTACCGCCATTAACGATGGGTCGCCTGTAGCAAGGGTCGCCGCCTCGGCATAACTGGCCTTAGCGTTGGCTATCTGAGCTGTCGCTTCCTGTTTGCCAACGGCCCCAAGTCGATAATGCAATTCCGCCCGCAGGGATTCTCCTCGCTTAATAAGTGCCAGGGCTGCCATCCGGTCGTTTTTTACGGCCTGGGCGCCATCCTGGAGCTTATCAGCGACCTGTATGAGCATAAATGAATAATCTCTTTCCTGCTGGGCGGCCTGAAGGATTTCTAATTTTTGCCGCGGCAGGCCAGCTATAAGGGTTGTAAGATTAATCCGCCTTTGAACCATTACTATGTTTTTTTCATACGTTTTCCACAAGTATGCCCCTACAACCAGGATTAGCACTACGGATACGTAGATAATCGTCCTGAGATTTTCCTTCGCCCATTGCGGAAAGTTCGCCAGCCATTCGGCTAATTCGTTGGTTTTTAGTTCGTGCCGATGTTTTGCCTTCATTTTTTTCTCCGTTTGCTGTTCTAAAAGAGCCCCGATTCAGCAGGGACTATGAGCTTGAATCAGCATCATAGCAATATTTCTTTTACCTTGCAATGGGTTTGTCTGCCAGTTAAAATTTTAGCCCCTGCTGCTTCGCTTTTGCGAAGCAAAACGGCGGGGGCGATATTTAACGGTCGATAACCAATCGAAGATGGTACAAATGCTCGAAAAAGGCACAAAAGCAAAAAGGCGAGAGGTAAAGGACGGAATTTTTCATTTTTTACCCGCCACACGTATGGCGGGTTTACTTTTTACTTTTTATCTCTCTCTGTTCTCGGGAATTTATCTTTGTCAAGCCAGCGAGCGGTCGGGCAAAACTGATACCCCAAAATCCATAGAAGACATTTGGGACCCGGCCAGATATATCAGCATCGACGAGATTCGGCCCGGGATGGAGGCCTATTGCCTGACGGTATATGACGGCACGGAGGTCGAAAGGTTTGACCTGGATGTTCTCAGTGTGGTGCGCAAGTGGAGTGCCGGTAAAGACGCAATTTTGGTTCAGGGAACGGACGAGCGTTTTATCCATACAGGCCCGGTATCGGGCTGTAGCGGCTCACCAGTATATATTGACGGCCGGCTGGCAGGGGCATTAGCCTTTGGGTGGTATTTCAGCAAAGACCCGCTTTACGGCGTTACCCCAATCGAGGAGATGCTGAGGGTAGGCCAGGTACCAGAGACAGAACACACCTACCAGGGCACGGGATACAGCTTCGATTTTTCTGTTCCTCTCGATTTTGCCGAGATTGACAAACAAATTACAACCACGCCGCTGTCAGGACAGCGCGGCCTAACTGGTGCTACTGCCTTGCCTTGTCCGTTGGTTATCTCCGGTTTGCCGGCGCAGGTTACTGAACAGATGGGCGCTTTGGTCGAACCTCTTGGGCTTATGGCCGTTACCGGTCCCGGCGGAGGCAGCAGCATACCGTCCGACCCGGAACACCGGACCCAAACTCCGGAACTGGCTGCCGGTGCCGCTCTTGCCGTGCCGGTAGTAACCGGCGATATAGCAATGGCAGTAATCGGGACCGTAACGGAGGTCGTCAGCGATAAGGTATACGGCTTCGGGCATAGCTTTCTCGGTTACGGGCCGATAGACCTGCCAATGGCCACTGCCGAGGTACACACCGTGGTATCAAATATGCTCCGTTCTTTCAAGTTCGCCACTGCGCTTGAGATAGTCGGCGCCTTGACGAGCGATGAATCGACAGCGGTTTACGGACGCATCGGTGCAAAGGCAAAAATGATACCGCTGACGATAACGGTGGACCGCTACAACGACGCTGAAAAACGGGTTTATAACTGCCGGCTCGCCAACAATCGGCTCCTTACGCCGCTGGTGCTTCGCTATGTCGTGGCAGGCGCTGCCCTTATGCTCGGCAGCTTGCCGCCGGACCACTCAATTGACTATAAGGTTACCATCGGCATAGAGAACGCCGAAGCGATTACCTTTGAAAACATCTCAACCGGTGTCGGTCTTGATGAGCTCACAATGGAAAGTGTCGGCTCGATAGCCATACTTATGAACAATCCGTACAAAAAGGTTGATATAAACTCGATTGATTTTGATATTCGCATAAGGCCGAGAAATATCGCATCGCATATATGGTCGGTCGATTTATCCGATTCAAAAGTCAAGCCAGGTCAGGAAACCACCATCGGCGTAGTTGTGGAAACGGTGAGAGGCCAAAAGAAAAAATACCACTATACCTTGAGGGTACCTCAGAACACACCGCCCGGCAGATACGATTTAATCGTATGCGGAGGATACGATTATATGAAATTTCTCAAGGAAACCGTATCCTACAGATTTATTCCTCAAAACCTGACCACTCTCATTGAGGCAATGAATAGTGTCTTACATATTGACAGGGACAAATTATATTGCATTTTGGTTTTGCCGACCGGCGGTGTTGCGGTGGAAAAGGCCGAGCTGCCTGATTTGCCACCCACCAAGGCGATGGTCCTGGCCGATGCGAAAAGGACGCTGAGAACCCAGCCGTATTCGCACTGGCTCGAAGACAGTTTCAAAACCGGCACGGTTGTCATTGATAAAAAAGTTGCGTATATAACAGTGGAAAAGCAATAGGAACAAAAAATGAAAAATGGAAAACAGGCAATTATAATTGGCCAGTCAAAAGTTTTTAGTTTGCTGCTCCGACTCTGTGTTTTTAGTTTTTTGCTCGCTGCTTTAGCGGGTCCGGTTTGCCTGGCGGTTACCAGCAAGGTTACGCGTCACAGCAGCGCCGCCGATTTACTAAAAGGCCAAACCGAAGATGTTGTGATTGACTCTAAAGGAACCCTTCAGCTCGGCCGGGCCGCTGATATTCTGGTTGAAGAGTTTGAAGACGTCGGGGAAAAACCAGACGTGAAAAAAACCGCCTCGCAGCCCTGGTCAATAAACAGTGTTGTCATAAGCGGCGGGACGATTTTTACCGGCACAAGCCCCAACGGCGGCATTTACAGGTACACGCTCGGCAAACTGACGAAGATTTATCCCGTGAAATCGCACGAGAACGAAAACACTCAGCCCGGCGGCGGCGAACCGAACGACAGCAACGAGCCGGCTGATGCCAATACGGTCCAGCCAGAGCAATATCTGTCGAACGAGCATATTTTCGCAATGGCAACCGACCTGGCCGGCCGACTTTTGGCCGGTATAAGCGGCGAAAAATGCAGATTGTGTCGCCTTGAAGCCGACAAACTGGTAACAATTTTCGAGCCGAACGATGCCGAAGCCAGCAGCGGCTCCGAGCACACTATGTATATCTTCGCAATAGCCGTCGATTCCGCAGGTAATATCTATCTCGGCACAGGACCGCTGGGAAAGGTCTATAAACTTGATTCCTTCGGGAAAAATCCGCAGCTTATTTACGACAGCACCGACAAAAACATACTCTCGCTGGCAATCGGGCAGGACGGCTTTATTTATGCCGGCAGCGACAGCAGGGGGCTGGTTTACAGGATAAACCCTCGCGATAAAACAGCAACGGTTTTATACGACAGCGACCAGGAAGAGATTACGGCGCTGCTGTTTGACGAGAACGGCGATTTGTATGCGGCGGCGACATCCGCCAAGCTCGCTCAGGCACAGGCGAAATTTGCTGTGCGGCTGCCTTTGGCCGGTCGGCCTGAATTGCAGATGGAAGGGCCGAAAAGCGCTAACAAAGATGGCGGCGGGCTAAAACTTGAGATAGCAAATACAAAAAAACCGTCCGATGATAAACCGCCCCAGATGCAGATACCGTCTCCCAAAGAGCCCAAGCCGGCCAAGGCCAGTTATCTGTACCGGATAACCAAAGATGGCTTCGTAACCGATATATTCAGCGAAACAGCGGTATTCTTTTGCCTGGCGGCACACCAACAGAAGCTTCTTATCACCACGGGTAACAACGGCCGGCTCTTTACCGTTGACCCTGCCTCGGAGCAGCAGGCCGTTATCTATGAAGACGAACAGGCATCGCAGATAACCGCGGTGGCCGCAGCCGGCGAGGATGTCTATATCGGCACGGCAAATCCCGCAAAGCTGATAAAGATAAGCGACGGCTTCGCCGGCGAGGGAACCTACATTTCAGACCTTATCGATGCAGGTCAGCCGGCCAGATGGGGCAAACTGCAAATCGAGGCAGACATCCCGAAAGAAAGCAAGGTTTTAGTTGGCTCTCGCAGTGGAAACGTCAAGGATGTGAACGACCCGACTTTTTCCGACTGGAGCGAACCGGCCGAAGTAACAGAGCCGATACAACTGCGCTGTCCGCTCGGCAGGTTCTGTCAATATAAACTCGTCCTTCGGACCTCCGACAGCCGTGAAAGCCCCCTGGTAAGGGAGGTCGCCGTCGCACATACTATCCCCAACCTGGCCCCTAAAGTCGAAGAGGCCAGTGTCGGTCGAGTCGAGGCACCCGATAAAACAGGGGTGCTTAAAATCAGCTATAAAACCACAGACGACAACGACGATAAGCTGATTTACAAGATAGATTTCAGAAAGCTCGGAAGGACAAACTGGATTGAGCTTGAAGATGAAATCGAGCCGGACAGCTTTGAGTGGGACGGCAAGACCGTTGAGGACGGACGATACGAGGTAAGGGTAACCGCAAGCGACGAAAGGAGCAATACCACTGCCACCAAACTAACTGGCAGCAGAGTAAGCGACCCTGTGGTGGTTGACAACACGGGGCCGGTTATTAAGAACTACTCGGTCGAGAAGGATGGGGGGAAAGTGACGCTAAAGTTTGCGGTATCCGACGAATTCAGCGCAATTGGCAAGACGGATTACACCGTTGACAGCAACACCAAGTGGCTGAGTGCCGTACCGGACGACCTGGTCTATGATACTACGGAAGAGCATTTCACCATCGTGATTGAAGATTTGGGCAGGGGAGAACATATAATCACAATTAAAGTTGCGGATGACCTCGGCAACACAACGTATAAAACCTTTGAGGTCAACACCGACAGTGAATCGTAAATTTTGGTTAGTAAATCGGGTCGCAAGCCACGAAATAAAATATGCGGCATATCGAGCTTGAAAAAGTCGTTGAGACGGTCAGTTCACTTTGTATCGAGGCCGCCTACGAGCTGCCCGAAGACGTTTTAGGCGCTCTAAAGCAGGCGGCACAGAAAGAATCCAATCCATCGGCGGCGAAGATTTTGAACCAGCTTATCGAAAATGCCCGCATAGCAAAAACCGAAAAGATACCGCTCTGTCAGGATACCGGCCTGGCGGTGGTCTTTGTCGAGCAGGGTCGTGATGTAGCGGTTAAGTCGCCGTCCGGTGATAGTGATGCTACGGTTTTAGATGCAATCAATGCCGGCGTAAAGCAGGGCTACGAAAAAGGTTACCTGCGAAAAAGCGTTGTCACCGACCCGTTAAATACCCGCAAAAATACCGGCTCAAATACACCCGCTATAATCCATTTATCCATCGTGCCGGGCGACCGATTGAAGCTGACCGTTATGGCAAAGGGCGGCGGCAGCGAGAACAAATGCCGATTCAAGATGTTCGGACCCACAGAAGAAAAAAAACAGATAATCGACTGGGTCGTTGATGTTGTCAGGGCTGCAGGCGCTGATGCCTGTCCACCGTTTGTTGTCGGAGTCGGAATCGGCGGTGATTTCGAGCTAAGCTGCATCCTGAGCAAAAAGGCCCTGTGCCACAATCTCCAACAAATAAGCGGCGATGAATTTTACGCTAAGCTCGAAGAAGATTTGCTTGAGCGAATCAATGCACTTGGCTTAGGCCCGCAAGGGCTTGGCGGCGACACCACCGCGCTGGCCGTATTAGTCGAGACCGCACCCTGCCATATTGCTTCGCTGCCGATAGCGGTCAATATTGAATGTCACAGCCACCGCCATAAACAAACGGTTATTTAACTAAATGCAGGATGGTAGCAAAATGGAAGGTTTCAATACCGAAACTCGACAGAGTATCTATTTCGGGGTAGGCTACGTGATAGCCAGCCAGTGGCCCTCTGACACAATGAAACGGCTGGATTTTCAAAAAGCACTTGCGGAGCAGCAATTGGATTTTCCCAGGACCAGTGTAGGACCGCACGATTTCACGCTCGTTCGGACGGAGCCATCTGCCCTGCAGGTCAAACTCGCCTCGTTAGGCCCGCGGGTCTCAAGCATTTCAATAAATTCGGAAAGACCTGCTCACACCCTCGAACTCTTTGCCAAAGAAGCTGAGGCGGTCTGCGATGCCTACCGCCGGAACTGGCTGCAAGGACAGTGTCAAATCCTCCAATCTAATGCGACGGTCCGACACTTATATAGCTGCAAAGACCACGCCTTTAAATATCTGTGGGAAGACCGGCTCGGCCAAAATCCGCAGGACTTTCATTATTTAGGCACACGGCCGGTGTTAGGCGGTGGGCTGCGCCTCGTTATGCCGCCTGTGAAAAACGACGAAGAGCCGCTTCAGATTGAAGTCAAGATAGAATCCTTCCTTCGCGAGTCAAAAAAGATGTTCATAGAGACACTTCTTCTCTGGCCCAAGCCAAGACTGCTGCTGCCGGATGCAAAATTTGACCCGGAACTTCGCTTAAAAAGCGTGGAGGATTACGCCGTAACCAAAGTCTGTGACTTTATCCTGCAAGCCGAAACAGGCCGGTAAGAGCAATTTTTGCCTTTAATCTTTTAATTTTTAAACTTTTTTTGAGGTTCGTAACTCTTTATATTCTAAGAGGATATATCAAAACTGGTAGAAAATATTACTTTTTTGTGATTTTTTCTTTGACTTTTATCACATTTTTGCGATATTATATAATAGATGCCATGGACGGAACTAATAATTTACAAGGAAAAAGGTGGCAAGGTGCCCTTACTGGAATGGATGGATAAATTGCCACAAAAAATTAAAAATAAGTGGACAGAAAGATTGGAAGATTTAGAGCGATACGGCTGTGAATTGCGTAGGCCAATTTGTGATTATTTAAGAGACGAAATTTATGAACTAAGGGTAAAACGGGGAAGGGTAAATTATCGTATATTATATAGTTTTGTGGGACAAAATATCGTGTTGTTATCGCACGGTTGTTATAAAGAAAAGAAAGTGCCTGAAATCGAAATAGATAGAGCGACTAAACGCCGAGAAAACTATTTAAGTAATCCACAAGCACATACATATGTAGAGGAGTAAAAAATGTCAAGCCCACAACAACCAACACGTAACGCTGTTGAAATTATGCACAGGCGATATATTAAGGGCAAGAAAAAACACCTGAAATATATAGAGAAAGAAAGAGAAAGAGTAAAAATAGCACAACAAATTTACGAGCTTAGAACTCAGATTGGACTTACTCAGCAAGAGTTGGCGAAGCGCGTTGGCACAAGACAGTCAGTCATTAGTCGATTAGAGAGCGCTGATTATTATGGTCATACCCAAAAAATGCTTCAAAGAATCGCAAATGCACTACATTGTAACCTGAGAATCGAGCTTGTTCCCCAAAACGGGCAACATGCCTACGCGTAATCATACTGTCACTTGTTCAGAATTTGAATACCTGCCTTTTTAGTTTTGCCACCGATTTTGTGCGTTAAGTATACACTTCCGTTAATTCTTTATGTCTTTTGTTTTTCCACCAAGTATTCGCAGCACAGGTTTGCGATGGCGATATAGTCATCCGGTCGGATTGCCTCAGGCCGGTTTTTTGGGTCGATGGCGCATTTTTCAAAAATCTCCTGCCAATTCTTAATTTCCGCTAACTTACCTTTAGCCAATTTGCTGCAGCTTTTTAGCATCTTCCGGCGATGACCCATAAAAAGATTTACGACCTCGCTGAACAGTTTCATATCCCGAATACGGCTGACCTTTTCCCTATCACGGACGAAGCTGGTCATTGCTGAATCAACCTTCGGGGCCGGCCAGAAAACCGTCGGCTTCAAAACTCTTATTATCTTTACCTCGCCCGCCGCAGCCAAAAGAATGCTCAATACGCCATAATCACCATTGCCGGGAGCGGCTGTCATTCGGTCGGCCACCTCCTTCTGCACCGTAACATACATACCATCTGCGACCACAGGTCCTGTAACTAAATTCATCATTACAGGGCAGGCGCAGTTGTATGGCAGGTTCGCAACCAACATCAGCCGGCCCGAGTGTTTCTTGCGGACCTGCTCGATGGCAGCGATGACAACAGGGCTGATAGTATTTTTACTCTCAAGGATGTCGGTATTGACAATCTCAACATTCTCGGCGCCGGCAAGCTGTCTTTTCGCTATTTCAGCCAGTTTATGGTCAAGCTCGACGGCGATGACTTTGCCGGCTTTTCCTGCTATCGCTTCGGTTAGTGACCCTGTGCCGCAGCCCACCTCCAGCACACAATCGCTGCCGCCGATATTTGCGGAATCTATAAGCAGGCGCATCAGGTTCAAATCAATGAGAAAGTTTTGGCCGAGCCGTTTGTTCGGGAAGATGCCTGCCGATGCAAGCAACTGCTGGATTTGCCGCTTAGTCTGCATCCGGTTCAGCTTTTGCTTGCGCAAGTTGATGGGCCTTTTTCGTTGCAGCCATCTGGATGGCTGTGGTTATCGCCGATTTCATACCTGCAGGGTTGGCAAGGTTGCGGTCTGCGATATCGAAGGCCGTCCCGTGGGCCGGCGACGTTCTTATTATTGGTATGCCGATAGTGATATTGACGGCCCTTTCGAATGCCAGCAGCTTCACGGGTATCATACCCTGGTCGTGATACATCGCCACTACGCCGTCGAACTCGCCCTGTGCCGCCCGCAGAAACAGCGTGTCGGCTGGGAAAGGGCCTTCGCAGTTTATGCCCTGTTCCTGGGCCAGCAGAATCGCCGGCGATATTATCCGCTGCTCCTCATCGCCGAACCGGCCATTTTCGCCGGCGTGCGGGTTCAACGCCGCAACGCCTATCCTCGGATTCTCGACGCCAAAGTACTGCTTGAGAGCGGAATCTAACAAATCTATCGGCTCGAAGACACAGCCGATTGTGAACTTGTGGCGGACCTCAAACAACGGCTCGTGAATCGTCGCAAGCGCCAGCTTTAATGTCCCCGCCACAAACATCATTGCCTTTCGCCTCGATTTGCATCGCTCGGCCAACATCTCGGTATGTCCCGGCCAGTTCGCCCCCGCCAGCTTCCAACTGGTTTTATTGATTGGCGCTGTTACAACCGCATCTATAATCCCCGCCTTTGCCGCATCGATGGCGTCGAGACAAAATCTTATGGACGCCTCACCGGCAACCCTGCTGGGCCTTCTAATCCACGGCGGAACCGAATACTCGTCGTAATCGGCCACGACAACCTTATGCGGATAATTTCTGCTGAGCTTTTCGTGCTGAACCCTGCCCCAGAACGGCTCAATCTCGGCCTTGTCGGCGGCGTAACAGAGCTGCTCGTTCATACCAAATATAATGAACTTAGCGGCCCGCCTTATGTAAGGGTCGGCCAATGCCTTCACAACGACCTCCGGGCCGATACCAGCCACATCGCCCATTGTTACGCCTATAACCAGTTGATTGGCTATCGAATTGTTACCATTGTTCCTGTCCATATCTGGTTGCCTGTGAAGCTTAAAAGCCCATTGCCTTTAGTTTTTCGACCGTTAGTTTTTCATCCTTCGGCAAAATCTCTTCGAGTTGTCTCTTTATCGTCTTTACAATCATATCGGTTTCGATATTTACCGCATCGCCGACCTTTGCAGTACCCAAGGTGGTTCTCTTGAGCGTTTCAGGTATTAGTGCGACAGCAAAACCACTTTCGTCCATATCCGCTATCGTTAGCGAAATCCCATCAACGGCTACCGAGCCCTTTAGTGCCATTTGCCCCAATAGTTCGGGGTTGGCAGCAAATTTCATATCGGCAAATTGCCCCCGTCTCTCAATTTCCTTAACCGTTGCCACGCCGTCAACGTGGCCGGCGACAAAGTGGCCGGCGAACCGGCCGGTTGCCTTCATAGCACGCTCGATATTGACTTTCGCTCCAGTTGTTAGCTGGCCGAGGTTCGATTTTGTCAGCGTCTCACTGGTTACGTCAAAACTTGCATCCCGACCATTAAGCCCTGTAACCGTCAGACAGACACCACTAACAGCGATACTGTCGCCGATTTTGCTTTCATCGGCCAGCTCACCTAAGTCTACGGTCAGCCACATCCCGCCGGTGCTCTGGCGAACCAGCCTTATCTCACAAATACCCTCTATTAGCCCTGTAAACATCTGAAATCAGCCGTTGATTATTTGTTATTTAACGTTGATAAAAGAAAGCCAAACGTTAAAATCAATTATAGATAATCAACGACCAACAATCAATTATCAATTAACAGGGCAGTTATGAACTCATCCTGGCTGAAAATCGCAGTAGCTATTGTCGTGATTACGGTCATTGTCATTCTGGTAAGGAATTTTTTGCCCTCTAAAACCCGGCCACAGGCGCAAGAAAAACCGAAAAGTTTTTATGAAATAATCGAAGAAGACAAAGAGAGATTTTTGGCCGAGCCGGAGCCGTTGGATTCTCAACAGCAAGAACCGGTTTCACAGCAAGGCCCGGCGCCGGAGAGTGAAACCATAGCGAAACCTGTTCAGCCGACGGCGGAACCACCCAAACCGGCTGGGCCGACCACCTTGTATTTCAAGGAGCTTTCGGAGATAAATAAGATAGAAGCCGAGAGGCTCTTAAACGTGGCGGTCCCCGGCCGCAGCATAGGCCGGTTGCCGATGAGCGGTTTCAAGCTCATGGTGGACAACTGCCGGCAAATCATTCGCAGGTGGCCGGATAGCTGGTATGCGTACAGGGCCAAACAACTGCTGGCCGATATGCCAGAACGATATCAACAACGATACAATGTCACGGCGGAAGAACTAGACGCAAGCCGGTTCGCCGAACCCAGAGGCGGAACTAAACCTTTCACGGTTAAGGAACCTCGTTGAATGTCCACTACAGTCGATATCACAAATATCCCTGTGGTCGCAATAACCGCTAATTGCCTGCCGGAGGCGTGGGAAAAGGCCGTCTTGGCGGTATGGGATAACGGTCTTGATATTAAAACCCAGTACGACAAGCCCGAAGACCCGCCGAGTAAGGATGCAACGGTTATGGTTACGGTTGCCGAACCGTTTTCCGAGCCGAGGATTCACAAGAATTTTCCCGGCGGACCAGCCGAGCTCGAGGCGTATCGGCTGGAGGTGGTCGATGGCATTCACGACCACTGGATTGACCCTGCTGCCGGCAAATGGACCTACACGTATCACGAACGGCTGTTTGCGTATTGTCCTGTGGAGGATATACGAAACCCTGATTCGCCGAAGCCGTTTAAGAAGGTTGACCAGATTGAATATATCGTCGAGACGCTGTCGAAGGTCAGTCATACCCGAAGAGCCCAGGCGATAACCTGGATACCGACTGCCGACCCGGCGACCGACGACCCGCCCTGCTTGCAGAGGATATGGTGCCGGCTGGCGGCAAACAAGGCCGGGGAACTATCACTTAATATGAACGCACACTGGCGAAGCAGAGACCTCTACAAGGCCTGGTTTATGAATGTCTATGCTTTAACCTACCTTCAAAGGATAATCGCCGAAAGAATATCCGGCGGACTCAATCAGCCGGTGGCGGTCGGCAGATATGTCGATATAAGCGATTCGCTGCACATTTACGGCAGCTACTTCGCCGATGTCGTTAAAGAGGTCGAAAAGATGCGCCAGAGTCCTTTTACGGAACGCTCCTGGGAAAGCACACACCCGGCCTTTGAGATGATGACAAAAGAGGCCAGAGAAAATCTGCAGCGCGACCCCGACTGGTACGCAAAACCCGCCGGATAAATTCGTATCTCTATAGTATCCGAGACAGGTTTAACACCTCACGCATCAGCAGTTGTTAGCTTATCGGGCTGTTATAAAAAACAGAAAAAACAAGGGCTGTTAATTTGTCTCTTGGGCATTTTTGTATTATACTTTAGTTGAAGTTGGGCAATTAAAGCAGGCAGGGCCCGTTTGATTCTTCCCAAGCGTGGCCGCCTATATCTGTTAAGGATACCGGCTCAACTCGGCTATCCTGCCATCTGTGGAGGGGAGTCTGGAACCGCCGCCGAGGCAGGATCGGAAACAACGTCTTTGCATTATGCGAAGGCCTTAAATAGTGCTTTATGGGGGGGCCATATAAGTTTCTTTCCGAGTTGGGGCCTCTGCGTACTCCACGCAGCGGCCCTTTTTTATAAAAAATCCTCGCCAGAGAAACCATGAGTTTTTCCAATCTTCTTTCCTTAGTGCTTATCCAGCCGTAGATTGGAACCGGCCGAAATAAAATTTAACCGCCTCCGATTTTGCCCTGCCGCAAATTTTTGCAGATTTTTTTTGACATACTATATGTTGAGCTTACAATGAGTACTTCTGCGAGATGTAGAGTTGTTTGGCTGAACTGCGAGGAGCTTATCTCAAAAGCGACACAGGATACGGGATGAGATGTCCATTTTGCAAGGAAGATAGTGACAGGGTCGTTGATTCGCGTTCGAGCGACGCCGGCAGGATAATCAGACGCCGGCGCCAATGCCTGGTGTGCAAAAGACGTTTTACTACCTACGAAAAGATAGGCGAAAGTTTTAAGCTCTATATCGTAAAGAAGGACAACTCTCGCGTGCCTTTCAACAGGGACAAAATCATCGCCGGCCTGCAGAAGGCCTGTTACAAGAGACAGGTCTCCGCCGAGCAGATTCGACAAATCGCCGATAGGGTTGAAGAGGATATATTCGCAAACTTCGACAAGGAGGTACCATCGGCTTTCATCGGCGAGAGTGTGATGAGACACCTTCGCAGCTTTGACAAGGTTGCATACATTCGTTTTGCGAGCGTCTATCGTGACTTCAAGGATGCGGGCGAATTGATTGAAGAAGTAACTGAGGTTATTGCCGAGACCCGGCATAACGGCCAGCCAAAACTTTTTGGTGAATAAGAAATGAAAAGTGTTCGCCCTGATGCTTTAGGGCCGGAATTAAAGCATTTGTCAGATTAAGCAAGGATGTGAAAGGGAGGGTGCGCAAATGCAGATTAAAGTCATAAAAGCGGACGGCAGAGTCGAAGAGTATCTTTACACAAAGGTCATTGGCGCCATCAATAACGCCCTTAGTGCCGTCGACCAAGCCGACGTAGACATTGCCGAGCAACTCGCAGAGGTGGTAACGTATTTTCTCTATCACGAAAAAAAGTCTCGTAGTGTAAACAGCAGCGAGATATTTTCCATAGTCAAGACGGTTCTAGCAGCCACGGGATTCGAGGACGCTGCGGTTGTGCTCAGTGAGCGTCATTTTCAGCGTCGGCTGAAACGCTCAAGAATCGAGGTCGTTTCGGTCGATATTCACAAGCTAGCCGATGCCCAGCGGCTTGTCGCAACAAGAGAGCCAACCGACAGGACTCGCTGGGACAAGTCCAGAATAGTCAACGACCTGGTGACAAGACACGACCTCTGTCGGCAAACCGCAAGGACAATCGCCTCGATGGTCGAAGAGAAGATCCTCGGTATGGAGGTTACGCTGGTTTCGTCCAGTTTGATAAAGCAGCTTGTTTTGAGCGATACCGCCGCCGTCCTGCGAGCCCAGCATCAGCTACAAACCGTCTGACCTTACCCGCCGTTTCCTACGAGTTGATTCACAATTCAGCCAGTAATTTCTTTGTGCGAGTGAGGATTTCTTCTGCTGATTCATCCGGCTCTATGTCGAGCCAGTGAACGTTCCTGAAGCTCTTGAACCATGTCCGCTGACCCTTGGCTAACCGCCGTGTGTTCTTCTTTATCAGTTCCATCGCATCTTCAAGCCCCATTTGGCCGCTCAGGTAATCGATTATCTCGGCATAACCGATTGCACATCGGGCCTGCAGACTCAAAGCTTTATCTTCAGCAAGCAAGCTTTTGACCTCATCGACCAGCCCCGCATTTATTATCTTTCTAACTCGCTCGTTAATCCTTTTGTTCTCCTCGGCCTTTCCTCTTCGCAATCCGATTATCGTCCAGCGGCAGGGGGTATCCTGCGTCCATTGCTTTTGCAGGCTTGAGATGGGTTTACCTGTAAGTTCATAAACCTCCAGAGCCCGAATTATGCGCCTGGCATCACATGAGCCGATGCGCTCGGTTGCTGCCGGGTCAATTTTTTGTAATTCGCAATAGAGCCGTTCCAGTCCCTCGTCCTCGGCTCGCCGCCGCAATTGATTGCGAATCCGCTCATCGCCGGCAGGGCCGTCAAACAACCCATATAGCAGCGCCTTGATATACAGGGCTGTTCCACCAACCGCAACGACCGGCCTATTGCGGGCCTTTATCTGCTCCATTGCCTCCTGTGCCTGCTCTAAAAACAGCCCCGCGCTGAAAGATTCGCTCGGCTCAACTATGTCTATTAAATGATATTTGGCCCGCTGCCTCGCCTCTTTAGGCGGCTTAGCGGTGCCGATATCCATTCGGCGATAGACCTTCATCGAGTCGATGCTGATTATTTCGGCGCCGGTCGCCCGGGCCAGCTCGAAGGCAAGCCGACCTTTCCCAGCGCCGGTAACACCAAGAATCAGAACCATACCTGTGGCAGAGCTATCGGTATTCATAATTTGCTGTAAAAACTCCCAAAGTTACGTATAATACGAAAAAAAGTTTCTGGTGAACAGTATTCAGTGGATAGTAAAACAGTCAACAACTTCAATACTCAATTGCACGAGAAAACGCAGCTCGTCAATGATACCCTGTCCCGGCTTCTCGCCGACCAGACCGAGATTGACCGCGATTTAAAAGAGCCGCTTAAGTACACCCTTGAGGCACCGGGCAAGCGGCTGCGCTCGGCGTTGGTGTTATGGTGCTGTGAGCTTATCAGCGGCCAAGTGAACCACAACGCCGAGATTGCGGCAGCAGCGATTGAAATGGTGCATACCTATTCGCTAATCCACGACGACTTGCCGGCGATGGACAACGACGACCTTCGCCGCGGCCTGCCTGCCTGCCATAAGCGGTTCGACGAGCCGACTGCAATACTGGCCGGCGACGCCCTTCTGACACTTGCCTTTGAGCTACTGGCAAAAGAAATTGACAGCCCGACGGCGGCGGTAAGATTGATTGCCGAATTGGCACAGGCAGCAGGGCCGGCCGGAATGATTGCAGGACAAATGGCTGACCTAAAGGCCGAAAACAGCCAAGGCAGTGAAGAACTTCTGCGATATATTCATACCAATAAGACAGCCAAGATGTTCCGATGTGCCGCTGCAATGGGAGCCATCTGCGGTAACGCAGAGAAAAGTCAATTCGACCGGCTTTACGAGTACGGCCTAAAGATTGGCCTATCGTTTCAGATAGCCGACGACATTCTTGATGTCTGTGGCAGCAGCTGGCAGTTAGGAAAGACTGCCGGCAAAGACGCCAAAGCTGGAAAAATCACCTACCCAGCGGTAATAGGTATCGAGAAGTCGAGGCAACTGACTAAAAAGCTCGCCGATGAAGCGACAGCCGCATTAGCCGGCTTCGGCCAAAGAGCCGACACACTCCGCCAGCTCGCCGCTGCCCTGCTCGAAAGAACAAGATAGCCGTGGTAGTGTCAAGTATCTTTTATGTCGAGGAGAATCTTGCAAACCTCCCCTGCGGGGCCAGCAGGCAAAATCACCGCTTTTAGGTTTTTACCGCAGTGTAGGATGATAAAGATATCAGCAGTCTACAAACTGGTAAAAAGCTTTTGTGAAGGTTTACATGTCTTTAACGGATAAAACCTAACCGAGTCTCTGTATCCGATTAAATCCAATTCTCCCTCTTTGCAGATTTCTGATTGATGGTCCTGTTCTCGAATGGTAGCATCATTGCTTTGGTTATTTTTAACCATTTTTTCAGCTATTCCGACTATTCTTTCTCGCAGGATACCAGGGAAGAGGACTTCCACCTGGTCGCCATAGCTTAGAACCCACCAGGTTATTTCATTGAGCCCGTCAACGCGGAATTCAATGATTACAGAACCATCATCCTTAAAAGCAACCGTTTGTGTACTATGCCATTGAACCTCGGCTACGCTATGGGCAACTTCTGGCAGAAATCTGAGCCTGACATTATAGAGCTGGCCTTCCGGTATCATTGACCAGGCCCGGCCAATATATTCGTGGACGTCAAATTTTTTGTCCTCAATGAAACATTTGTCCAGCGTACTTAGTTCTCTAATCAGGTTAAGCTTAAAAGTGCGGACTCCTCTGTGAAGACTCGATTTGCCGAGCACGTACCACGTATGGTCATTATACATCAGATGGTAAGGGCTCAAATTAGTTACCATGCCTTTCTGTTCGCGGGGCAAATAATAGCGAATGTTCACAACTCGTTTTTTAAAGATAGCCTCATTTAGTTTTCCAAATATTTTATCGAGTAAATCTGTTCTTGTCTGGGGATGGTTTTTTATACTGATATTTTGCAGAACACTATTACAATATCTTTTTACTCGAGCCGGAAGATTGCTTTCTATCTTAATCGCTGCTCTCAGTGCTGAATCCTTGAATGGGATATTGATATGGCTTCTTGCTTTGTAAACAAGTAACAGTAAGCCCAATGCTTCTTGGGTGCTTAAGTCCGGGGTAGGCAGGAAGAAATCAGAGTCTATCTTATAACAATGGTTTTTCTTGTCGTAATGACAAGGCAAACCTATATCTCGCAGTTCTTTCAAGTCTCGGTAAACCGTTCTACGACTCGATCCGAACATCTCAGCTAAATCGTTAGTTCTGCAGTGCTGCCCTGATTGTAACGTGGTCAGCGTTCTAAGTACTCTGGTAAGCCTGCTTTGTTTCATAAGGCCCGCCTCCATTGCGTGCTGAAAGCTGTAGAATAACTTCTAAAAAGAACACTTTCTTACAGGAGGCGTATGCGAGGACTGCGGTGTTGATTATTTTTTTAGGAAAATGACAAAAATTTGTAAGAATCTGCGAAAATGTTGCAAGTGGTTATTTTGTAACGTCTTAAGAGATGACGGTGCGTATTATACCTGTCCTAGTTTACCCCAGGACACCTCTAAAACTGTGCCTTAAAACACCTGCAGAATAATCTCCAAAGTGACTTTTTGCTTGACTTTTCCACCCATGTCTGCTAACAGCTTAGGGTTAATTTGAGGAGGGAAACTATAAATGGTAACTAAGTTTACGGCTTGCCTGCACGTTTCGATCTCGTCTAATATCCCCGCCAATATACTTTTTTCTTCACAACAGGAGTAAATTATGAAAAAACTGGTGCTATTGGTGTTATTTTTTAGCGTGGCTTCAACAGCCATAGGAGAAGTTTCGACAAGAGTATGTCTGGCTGACGGCAACACGCTCTTTCCTCCCACTGATTCCAACTTTCCTCATGTATATCCAGACATCATGGTAGGAACCAAGCTCACGATTATTGTTGACTCAAATGCTGACGGATACTGGGATGGCGGTTTGTTTATTGTAGATCCATACAGGAATTACGGTGTTCTGTCAGGTAGAGATTACAATGAAACCACCTTGGATTGGGAAGGTTCTCGTTTCCCTGCCGCAGGTGAAGAAGCTCGTGTATATGACTGGGAAGATGATTATATGAGTGGCTTTGACTTCTATGGGGACGACTATGCAGTGGCAGGTGACTGGTTTATTATTGATTATAATGCTACGGCCATAGGCGACTGCAATGTAGGGTTCTACGATTACAGCGTAAGTATGGATGACCCAATCTATTGCCATGAGTTTTTTCATGTCCGCACACGCGACTTCAACAATGATACTGTTGTTGATTTTGCAGATTTTGGAGTGCTCGCCTCATACTGGCAAGTAGCGGACTGTAATGACCCAAACTGGTGTGAGGGAACTGACCTTGATACCAGCGGCACTGTTGACAGCAATGATTTGGGATTATTTGTTGACTATTGGCTTGAAGAGACGGGGTAGCATCTGCCGTTAAAATCTTCAGCTTCCCTATTGTTATTTGCCCTCCTTAGTTACGTTTTCATAAAATAGCAGTCAATATTTCCCTGTTCAGAACCGCTCTATTTACGTAGATAGGCATTTGGCCTTTTTGCCTGATGGCAGTTTAAGTGCTTAAATTATTTTACTAACCTAAGTTTAAGCAAAGGAGACAGTTATGAAAACGAAACAGATTTTATTAGCAGTTGCTTTTTTGTTGGCTGTTAGCTGTGCTGCTTTTGCAGACAGGGAGTTGGACAGGGCGGAGATTTTGCAAATCTTCCAAAAACTAACAAGTCAGCCGAAAAAGACCTGGATACCCGCAGGCACGATTGAGGCAACACACGAGGAGTACAGAGCACCAAAAATAACGGACATGAATGAAATCAACAATCAAATCAACGAAGAGATTGCTGAATACCAGGGCAATCCGGACAAACGGGAACTAACCGAGAATCTGCAAAAAATGAAGCTCGATGCCATACCGTTCAACATCCGTTACGAGTTATCCAACGAATGTACAATGAGCTCGGCTGTGGTTGTGAGATTTGATGGCGACAGATTCTACTGGGAAATCAACGTGGACTCACGCACAGATTTAGTAGAGCCGAGTAAGGACCTGGCAGGAAATTTTATGACCGAGCAATTCAATTTGAGCTGGAATGCCAGACGTATATTTGCTTGGGACGGCGAGAAATACACCACTTACTGCCCATCTGTCAATCATTCAGTCGTAGACTCAACAGGTGACATCCCGCACATTGTTAACGGCCCATTAACCGCAGGGATTATCCCTTGGGGATATGGCTATTACGAGTATGACAATCTTGCTGCTATCGACTCCTCTGCCATCGAGAAAGATATCGACGGCCAAACGCAGATACATCTAACACTCAACAATTCAGATGGTTCAGAAATGGTCTTTGTAATGGACCCGGAAAAAGATTACGCCGTAATATCCTGTTCAATAAACGGGACTGGGAACTCGATTGTTTCTAAACAATACTCTAATTACCAGCTAATATCCGGTAACTGGGTCCCTGCTATCATTTTGTTGGAGCAGTACGAAGCCGGGTCAAATAGATTATTGGCCCGTGATTTATGGGATATTACCAGTATCAATGGTGATACCCCCGCAGTCGAGAGCTTCAGCGTTGAGTATAACCCCGATGCGCTGATAGAATACTTTTCTGTCGTTACCGATAAACCTTTAATGTATTGCTACTTAAATACAGTTGACACGGATTCGCTTTTGGCGGAAAGATTGGAGGTCGCAGCAAACGAGGGCGTACAGCCCCAAAACTGTGCGACAGTGGCGTTGAAATATGCTGTCGGCCAGTTGGGTAAAGACGTTACCGGTTCCCAGCTTGCCGACCTGGTAAGTGAGCCGGATGGAACCACAAGTCTTTATGCAATGAAGCAATTTGCACAAGACCTGGGTCTTTATTGCCGTGCCGTTAAGACCGACATCCAGACACTTAAGAATTTGGATGGCTGCGGGGCCATCCTGCACATCCCCGGCAAGAGCCATTTTGTTGTGCTTGAAGCCGTTGATGATGAGTATGTCTGGAGCATAGATTTGGCAGGTAATAAATTTTACTATCGCACCGATATTAGCTTCTTCGGTATGGACTGGACTGAAGGTGTGGCCCTTTTAATTTCCAATCAATCTATTTATGGTGAATTTACTGAAATAGACGATGGCGAGCTTCAAGCAATAACCGGTGCGGCAGGTTATACGTGCACCAACCTCCTTCAGGAATACAATGTAGACTTTTGCACCTATATCGGTGGAGAATGTCTGGGCAACTATAAGATATTCTGGGGGCGGTGGGGCTGTGAAGCTGCTGAAAGTGGCAGTTGCTCTTCTTCCAGGATGGAAAGATATAGAAAGACCCCTTGTATATTAGACCCTTATAATCCCTTCGCTTGTACCGTAACGGGTGAGTGGACGTTTTATTATATGCGGGCCTGCGCTTAGCAATCCAAAGCGAACTCGGGCAGTTTGGGCTGCACCACACAGCCCAAACCTGCCCTTTATATTCACTATTACAAAACGACCATAACCGTATTGCCTGGCTGCCTTATAGGCAGGTAAATATCTCTATACTTTAATCTCTTGGTCAACGTTTAGTCCTGGCAATATTTATAGCACAACCATAGCTGTATTACTTGGTGGACTTTCGCCGCCGGAAACGTTTACGCCGTTATCGTTGCGCTGATGGTTTCCGACCATGGGCCTTTTTCGCCGCCGGTCTTGACCCATCGGAGCATATAGTGGGCGGTCTTGCCGCCATCTGCGCCGTCATATTCCACAATATACGGACTTGCCGTATCCATTGCCACAAAGCTAAGTTCATCGGGGTCGGCCGGCGGCGCTTCTGACTGTGCGGCGACCTTCACCCATATCTCACAGCCCATCACCCCCTGAGGTTTGGCCCTGCTTGTCGGGGTCGCCTCATCGACAAACCGAATCTCATGCCGCAGCCGCTGGCTGGTATCGACCGAACCTATCGGCCTCGTATCGATACCGCCTGCTGCCGTGGTTCGAATGGTATCGGGTACGGTTATCCCAAGCGCTGCCCGCTCGGCGTCATCGACATCTGCCGATGCCTGAAGCTGCCGCACCAACTGCCTTATGGCCGACTCGAGCGTATCACGACTGGCATCCTTTGCCTGCCGCGCCGATTGAGCTGCCTGCTGGGCGGTAACATTGTCTGCCATCTTCGTATCAAAATCCGTCTGGGCAGTCACTATCGGTGTAATATCTGGAGGCCCTATACCCAGTTCAGGGCCATGGGCCTGGATATAGCTAACAAAGTTAGCCGCCCACGCCAAAAATTCAGTATCACTTCCCGGAATGTAATCTGGCATTTTCAAACCCTTTCAAAAGAAGTTACAATATGTTTTTCCACTCTCCGCGAGTCACTCACTCGGTGGAGTAAGTTACCCATTCCCCGGAGTCACTCTCCCGCTCGGCGGAGTAAATCATTCACTCCAAGGAGACAGTCTTTCACTCCACGGAGTGGGCCATCCGCTCCAGGGAGTAGGTCTCTCGCTCCAGGGAGTAGGTCATCCACTCCACGGAGTGAGTCATCCGCTGCCCTCAAATCGCCGTTTTTAGGCCGAAAATCAAGGTTAGTTAGCGACGAATCAAGCTGTTTTTGCCTCGGCGCAGCGTGCTTAGCGATAAAGTAAATCGACTTAGCCACAAAACAAACTCACTTTACCTCAGTGCAGCAGCGCCGGGCACTTCACATCTCTTAAAGTAAAATAGGCGTAGCAGAACAGTGAAATGTTGATGGTAAATTATGGTTTTTTTGGGAAAAAATGGGAACCTTACCGCAGATTGACGCAGATTTCGCAGAGAAAGGCAGAAAGTCAACTGATTTTGAGGAAAATTTAGCTTTCTCGCCGGACTTGGTTTGGGTCGGTGGTTACTTACTTATTTAGTCGGGCATAAATTAACCTCTCTACATAATATTTTTGATCCCTGTTATCAAATGCGGGCTGAGTTCCTTCTAAAATATCGATAAGAGCTTTGTTTATTTTGGGATTTTCAATAGCGCCACTAGTATATGTTATTTTGTTCTTTTTCTCCTTTTTCATTTCGCAATGTATAATTTGATCCGCATCACAAACTACGGCAAGGTTAGGATTATGTGTCACAATAATAATCTGCCGTCTCTTTTTAGCCTCCTTTATGCAAGGGACTAGAACTCTATAGACTGTTTCGTTGTCGAGATTTTCTTCTGGCTGGTCTATAACCAGTGGCCCCTCCTCTCGTGAGATGAATAGATAAAAAATCAATAGAACGGTACCTCTTTCCCCCGGTGATAATTGACTTAAGTCTTTACTAGCCCAAAGTAGAATATACTTGGGTTTTAAATAATCGAGTGAATATATATAATTATAAAAATCTTGAACCAAAATGCCCTGCCTCAATTGGTCGCTAATGTAACGAACGGTATCTTTAAATTCATCTCTTTGGTCGGTATTAAGATTTTCCTCTATTTGCTGAAGGAATTTTTCTAAGCTTAAACTGTCATCAAAATCCGAGCTATCTAATATATCTTTCAGTCTCTTTTGGCCATAATCAGCCCCGTAAAAAGACCCCTTTTTATTTTGAGTAATATGGTTAAAGAACTGCTCTGCAAATCCCTCGCATATTATAGAAACCCTAAAATCCATGGAGAATCGTTCTTTTGCAAATTTTTGTGAATCGGCGAAATCCTTAACTGGCTTGTACAGGGTGCTATATTCATCTCTCAATTGGCATAGCTGGTCGAATATTTCTTTTATATTTGAAAGCCGCTTCTCCTTTAGGCGCCGTAATTGTTCTGGAATTGTATCGATTTCTTTGATTTGTTTTTCGTAATATTTGATTGTATCAGGCGTTGATTCGTCACCATCAATTGTCTTAAGCTTTATTTCCCATTCAGCGTTTTCTTTGAGGAATGCCTGGTATTCTTTATTTGGTTGGTCAAGCTTATCCCGCAGAGCATCAATCTCTTTTTGTAATTGCTGTTTCTTAAAAAATTGACCATCCCTATTATCCTCTTTGAGAATGTCAGACTTAGCCGTATAATTGTCCCAAGACTTAGTGTTTAATTTCTCAATATCTATCTTTTTAATTTCCAACTTAATTATATCATCAACATTAAGCGACAATGCTTCTGCAATTACTTTGCATTCGCTTTTGAATAGGTCATATTGTTTTTGAAAATTGTCGAGCTTCTCCAAAAGTTTCTTTGAGTTTATGTGTTTACTATAATCGCTTTTTCTTTCCTTCTCTATCCTCTCAATTTCTTTTTCAAATGTCTGAATATTATCAACCTTTTTGTAAATATCATCCGTAATCGCATCAATTTCTTTCTGTTTGGCAGGGTCTCTTCCCGGTTTCGTTTTTTCTTTTGGTTTTGCTAATTCATGAGAAGCCCTTTCCTGTTTCTTTATTTGCAATTTGTTATTGACTTGTATTTTGTAATCGGGGTGTAATTTCATTTCCAAGGCGGCAATCTCTTTGTTGAGCGTCGAGATTTCATTTTTAGCAATGTTTATCGAACTGCTCTTTTCCTTCGTTTTATATTCTATTAAATCATCTAACTTATTAAAGTTTAATTTCTCGGCCTCACTAACGTGAGAGAAAATAACTTTCTTTAATTCATCATTAAAGAGACTTCCTTCAAGTTGTTCTGTGCATATTTTTTCAAGATAGTTTTGTGGGATACATTTAATTGTTTCAACAGCACTAATCTCGATATCATCGTTAAGATTTTTTTCCGAAGGGTCGCCGCTTTCCCATTTCAGTATGGCTTTAAAGTGTTTTGCCTTGTTATCTCTCTTGTCTCTAAACTTGGTGGGATTTAAAAATGAAAAATGATTACTCTGTTGTGTATTGCCCAGTAGGCCTAATGTATCAGCGATTGAACTTTTCCCGCTTCCTTTATTGCCTATGATTGATATTAAACCCGGATTTAAAA
>CAYONQ010000010.1:34489-46374 GCA_964405375.1 uncultured Pirellulales bacterium | reverse complement strand
TTTTATCGGATACTCTCTAATTGACAATGGTACAGTTTTCGGGGGTCACGCCACAACGAGCGAAAATCAAGGAATTAGAAACCACAATATCTAAGCAAAAAAAAGAAATACTTGATTTGAAATGGCAAATTTATCATCTCAAACACGAGCCGGGGCCTAACGAAACTACTAATACAAAACTTGAACATCCAGAAAGCACAAAGCTGAAAGCAATAATCGAAGGCCAAAAGGTGGAAATTACGCGGCTCGAAGAGCTATGCCGCAACGCGGGAATTGACCCAAACTCAGAAGGTAATCAAAAAGAAATTGCAAAACTGAAAAAATTATACCAAGAAGCTAAGGGTAAGGTTCAAACTGATGCTACGCTAAAAGGAGAAAATGCAAACCAACAGATAAAATATTCTATTTTAAGGAAATGGCACCCATATGAGAAGCAGACCGGACTGGGGCTTGACATATGGCTGGAAACTGATCTGAGCGAAGCACAAATTGTTTCTTTCCTGATGCAGCTAACTAAAGATAAAGACCCTGTCAAAATCAATATTTACACAGACCGAACCGTATATGAAAATGAAAAAAAGGGCATCTATGGGCCTGAGTATGGAAAGCACTTCTTGTTGGTATATATAAAGAATACCACGGTTAAACGTGCATTTTACGGGGTAGACGAAATCAGATGGATGCAAGAAAGTGGTAAATTCAGCCATCTATTTGGTAAAAAAACTCCGATGCCAACAATTGAGCGCGAAAATGTTGCACTCCCCAAGCACACTATCGGCGAAAACAGAGCGATAGATATTTCTTACGACCAAGTAATGGAATATCTCTCCAATTTCTTCTTGATGGAAAAATCAACACCTGTTGATGGACAAGATAGATATATGGGGCAAACATTCGACAACTTGGCAGTACTGGAGATTATTGGTAAAAAGAATAATATATCTCAAGCTACACTTATGATTGGTATTCCGAATGATGCAGCAGATAAATTAGTCAGAAATACTATCTTGGCAATGCGCTTTCTTGAAAATACGGTACCTGAATGGACAGACAGTAACGAATGGATAACAGCAAATGCAAAACGAGTCGCTGATATTCCGGGTGTTTCTGATGTAGAAGTCTTTAAAGGCAACAAGCTAATAACAATGACCTTTTTAAAGCCATTAGGAATGTTAACTCTGACCGTCAAACATAAATAGAGCTATTTTGACCAGCGATGGCTAAACAGTTTTTGCGAAAAGGTTATCGTGCCGACAACCGCTAAACATTTTGCCCCGCCACCGCTAAAACTAATGCAAACACTCTCGCGGCCCCCGCTTCCTTCAATGTCTTTGCACACTCGTTCAACGTTGCACCGGTTGTCTTTATATCATCGACAAGACAGACACTTCGGCCGGTGAATTTATGTCCCCTACGAACCGCGAAAGCACCGGCGACATTCCTCGCACGAGCGGCGGCGGTTGGCATCATCGGCTGATATTTGGTATGGCGGATGCGGACAAGGTCGGTATTGATTTCGGCTGTTGGGTGACTCAATCTCTTAGCTAAAACCAACGATTGACTGTAGCCGCGAGTCAATCTCCTCCGCCAGTGAAGCGGAACAGGGACGAAAAATTCTATCTCGTTCACAAAGCTGCTCCCCTGCAATGCAGAATCGGCTAAAAAGCCCAGGATAACATCCAGTTCCGTTCGACCATTCTTAAAGGCCAATGTCATCTTACTTAAAGCATCTGTGTAAACACCGCTTCGAGCCATCCGGTCAAAGTGAATGTGGCTGCCCTGGCAATCGGGACAGCGGCCGTCAAGCAAGGCGAATTTGCTTACGTCTCTTCCGCATCGCGGGCAGTAATCGGCGCCGGTACAGGACAAAAGCTCGCCCCAGCAATCCTTGCACAGGCCGTTGTCGGTCTCGCAGATACCCTGCCTGCAGTTAATGCATACCGCCGGCCAGAGAAGCTGGTTTAAACCCTGCAAGCCAAACCGCCCGATTCGTTTTAACTTCACAGTATCCACGCCGGCAATTATACAAGGTTTGACAGCGGAGGCCATTTTATTTCAAATCAAACGGCGTATTGTCTACCGGTTTGAACCAGCCTAAGTTCATCTTGCTTGAAGTTACGTTGTAAATATTCTCCTCCTCAAGCTTCGCCATCTTTTTCGAACTAATATGGCCATCGGCCCAACCAATATTCGCTTGCCCACGATGACGAAAATGAATAGACGGCGAAGCGTACATATCTGTAAAGAGGTTGCCGTTTATTATGAAATACGGCGGCTCCGCAAAAGAGTATTCGATATATGAACCTTCTTGGAGACTCATTGCACAATCAGCAAACATCAATGTCTGCTCCGGTTTGTAGATTTCTACCATTCGTGCTGTTCTGCTATACTTTTGCTTGAAGTTCAGGTCGGCTTGCCAAAGACAGCCGCCGATGTAAGTCATATTATAACCATAACCTCCACAGCCCTGCTCGAAGTTATCGCTCCAGCTTTTGCCCTTTACAAATCTGACTCGCCTTGGGCATTCCTTGACCTTTCCATCAGCCAGGTATCCAACCAGCGGACCTCTAAGCGGGTCAAACGGGTCGTCTTTGTCGTCCCTTACTCCGTGCCAGCGATGATATCCACCAGCGTCCTTCCATATGTCACTCGCAGCGGGGACACAAAAACCATCGTTTTCATTGGAATAGCCGATATTGGCCAGGACAAGCTGGCGAATATTGGATTTGCAGACCAGACTGCGAGCCTGAGACCCCGCCGTGAGCAATGCCGGCATCAATATGGCCATCAACAATGCAATGCTAGAAATCACCACCAGTAGTTCAACCAGGGTAAACGCTTTTATCTTTTTGGCAAACATAGAATCGATTTTATCGATTGTTATATTGGCTGCGCCAATTCTCGGTTTTTAGCCAGTGAGCAGCGAACACAGCAAAATCCGAAAAATCAACAGACAGGTCTTTCGGCTCGGCAAGATTGCATCTGGCTATCCAGTTGTCTTCTCCAAAACGACTCAGCCAGGCAAAGGTAAACACAAACAAATCATAATAATCAACAATTCCATCCAGGTTGATGTCAGCTGGATGCTCCTGCTTGTGCAGAACACCTATTGCTTCCAAATCTATTCCACCTGAATCAAATGTTTCCCAGGCATCATAAATCGGATGATTATTCATATAGTAATCCCAGCCAGGCCAGCTGTTGGGGTCAATGTGCTCTGCAGCCACATCGTTAAAATCACCACTTCCTGGGATATCAACTATCCGAACATAGCTTATGTTATTTATATCGACAGTACCGTCTTTAACCATCTGCTTATCTGCAATTCCGCGTAAATCGAATGGTGTACCGGTACAGATGCCATAGCCGTTGGGATGCTTGCCGGCAAGGTTAAAAACGTCGGTAATATTAATGGTCCCCAATATACCGACAGGTCCACTGGTTAAAGATATGGGAGGAAATCTTACAAAATCACTACCGTTAGATGAAACTTCCACATATCCGAGTTCGGCAAAAACTTCTCCAGCCACAAAACCATAAATCGGATTCGTGAACTCAGAAATGAAGGCATTCTCGAAAATCACAAAATCATAGCCTTCTAAATTGCGAATGTGATTTGGGTCATTGGAGTCACAGGGGTCTCCGAACAACAAAGTTATCCGGCCTGGCGGAACGCCTTGGCCAATCTGGTCTTGGTCTAAATCGCCCAGACTGACAATATCAAGATGATTGCCGGTAGCGGGCCCCACCGCCTTATCCGGATCGTCCCAATCACTTCCTACTTCCGGTGTCGGATTGTAGCTTTCCACGCCGGTAGCCCAGCCGCGAAATATCGGATTTAAATTTGCATCCGAATCACACGGGTCAGCGTGCCGCCAATCGTCTCCAATATAACCGTTTACCCCTGCTTCATTATAAGCTCCGGCGCTGGCAACAGCCGTCAAGCAAAGACAAACTGTCAGATATGCTATTTGTGTTTTTATGCCAGGCATCGTTTTCGCTTTCATATTGTGGGTGGGGCTACTAACATAGCCCCACCCACTTGCCGAGGTAATACATTTATGTCAAATGGCAAGGACTATTTATGCCCTGTTTCTTCTAAGAAGCAATCCACTGAGTCCCATCAGTATCAGCGCGTTTGGCTCAGGCACGACGGTATCCATCGCAAAATACGCCGGCGTATTCATACCATAGTCGCCGACATCGCTGGAGGTGAGTGTAAACTCCAGACTCTTAACCGTACCTAACGAGGTTAAATCAACGGCCTCCCATGTATCTACAATGTAGTCAAGACCATTGTCGGCAAAGCGATAGTCAGCCAGGTAGAAATCAACCGTGCCGGTAACATCGCTCACAGCGTCTTTACCCGTAATTGTCAATAGAAACCAGTCCTCGTCATCGCCGCTGTCACCGCCGAACTTTTTAGCGAAGGCATCGCCATTAAGCATTGAGTAGTACGCATAGTTATTATTGGTCACATACAAACTATCGAGCACACCCGCATCATCCAGAGTTATAGTTGGTGGTTCACTCCAACCGACCCAGGCAACGGCATAATTCTCGGAGCCGCCCTGGCCGGCTCCTGTGATTGCATTATATTGACCGGCCATACCGCTTGTTGTAGTATCGGTAATATTGGAGTAGGCGAAACCGTCCCAGGAGCTAAAAGTAGTGTCATAGTTATTGTTAAACCATGCACTTCCGCTGGTAAAACCACCCGCGGTTGGGTTGCTTGAGCCGTTCCAATAGGATTCAGATGCAAGAGTTAAATCTTCAAGATCAGTCACTATTGTAGCATTTACAGCACCTGCCATCACAAAAACAACAAACACACAAACCAAACTTATCAATCTCCTCGAAGCCATAATTCTCTTTCCTTTCTTCAATTTAAGTAAGCTACAAATTACCTTTCATAGTTCTCTTTTTCCCGCTTGTGTATGTATTCTCGTTTAGCTCCTTTCGTTTTAGCCGGCCCTTATCGCGAGGGCACCGGCAATAAAAAAACCGCCGTTCTCGCGAGAGAAACGGCGGTTCTGAAATCCAAAATTCAAAAGTCGAAATCAAAAAACTGCGATGTGTCCCAGTCGCGAGAACACCACAGTCCCACTTTGCCGGCTGTCGCAATCCACCAAGGCCGACCGAACGCACCTCTTTCCTGCGCCTGGGAGCCCGCAAAATGGAACCCTACTGTATATGCACAACTAACCACAGGCAGGTTTTCTGACTTGCGTCTTACCTCGAGACTCCTTCCCGTCCGTTTATTGCAGACAGTGGATAAACGTCTCTCGGATTTTCGACAAATATCGAAACAGACGCTCACAGCGGCGCGACCGTCCCGGATTTCAACCGGGTTCCCGTTTGACTATCCCGAAGCAACGGCCTCGGGACCTGCAGTCAGGTTATATACTTTTCAAAGAGCAAGTAACTGTTTTTTAACCGGCCTTTTATCGACATTCAAGAAAAATTTTAAAAAATTTCGGGCTGACCAGGTAACTCAAACTGACCGATTTGTAGCTCTGCCACAGGTAGCAAATGTTAAATGTATCCCGCCCCTCCGAGGGGCGGGTTAAATGTAAGTCGATTTTTGACAATACATTCCGCAATTTTGCATTTTGCACTTTGATTTTTACATTTTCAAACTGACCAACGGTCAGTTTGAGCATGTAACAACGGGCTGAAATTTTATCTGTCACGTTATTTGTCCGGCCGCTCTCAGCTTCTTTATTTTTCGATAGAGGGTTGCCTCGCTTAGCCCGAGATGCCTGGCGGCTTCAGGGACCGAGCCCGATGTTAATTCAAGGGCATGAAGAATCAGACGGTGTTCCACTTCCCGAATCGAGGGGATATGCTCGCTGGGCTCATAGCCGGTTTCAGTATCGATAGGTGGGCTGCGCCGTGAGGCCCCTTCGGTTATTTCGGGAGGCAGCATCTCGTCTGTGAGCTCGGTAGTGTTATTGGTAATAACAATCTGGCCGATGAGATGTTCAAGCTGGCGGACGTTGCCGGGCCAATCATAGGTCTTGAGCAGTTTCATAGCCGCCGGCGAGACAGAGAACATACTCTTGCCGTATTTAGCCACGTTGAGGTCAAGGAAATAGCGCGTCAACAAGGCGATATCAAGGGGTCGCTGCCTCAAAGGGGCAACATAGATGCTTATCACACTGAGGCGATAGTAGAAATCTTCGCGAAGCCTGTTGGTTTGTATTTGTGCCTTTGGGTTGCGATTTGTCGCAGCTATTACCCGAACGTCAACAGTCTGAGCAGATTTTGCACCAACCCGTTGCACTACGTGGTCCTGAAGGAATCGCAGCAGCTTGGCCTGAACATCGTAATTCATTTCGCAGATTTCATCGAGAAACAGCGTTCCTCCGTTGGCTTGCTCGCAGAATCCGATGTGCTGTTGATGTGCCCCGGTGAACGCCCCTTTCTCGTGGCCGAACAAGGCGCTTTCGATAAGCTCGTGAGGGATAGCCGGAGCATTGACGGCGACAAAGGGGCCGTGGCACCGCCTGCTGCATTCGTGAATTGCACGGGCCACAAGCTCTTTGCCTGTACCGGTTTCACCAAGAATTAGCACGGCTGCGTCAGTCGGAGCAACGGTCTCGATAAGCCGATAAACCTCTCGCATCGATTCACTGCGGCCAATCATACCGTGGAAGTCGGTGCGATATCGGGCAGATTGAAAGGCCCTTACCTGAAGTGAAAGCCGATTTTGCTTAATCGCCTTGTCGATTTCGATGTGCAGGCGGTCAAAGTCCAGCGGTTTGCAGATGAAGTCGTAGGCCCCGCTTTTGAGACTCTTTACCGCCGTCTCAATGGTAGCATGCGCCGTTATCATAATCACCGGAACATTCGGGAACTGTTGTTTCAACTGTGAGACCAGCACAGTGCCGTCGGCGTCGCCAAGTGAGACATCGAGCAGGATGACATTCGGAATTATCCGTTCGAGCGATTTCCACATCCCGGCTGAACTGCCCGCTCCCCGATGAGTGTATCCCCATTGCGCTACGTGATGTTCGATAATAGCCAGCAGATGTGGGTCGTCATCTACTGTTAGAATAAACGGGACGGGGTCAGCCATTCGTATTCCTTTCGCCGCTGCCGGCTGAGGAGAACATTCGTGAGTTCACTCTTTTGGTCTCCAGTTCGACCAACCGCATAACCTTGTTTATGGCGCTGGCAATTGTGTGCGGATTTCGGCTGTCGGCCAACCGTTCCAGCCGGGCAACGCTTTTAGAAATAGTATCGAGGCGGTATGTCCCGGAAGTACCTTTGATGCGATGGGCCCGATTTTTAATCCTGGCGTAATCCTTTAACTCCAGTATAGACCTGATTCCGTCGAGCTGGCGGGGCAGGTCGTTGAGGTATTTCGCCGTAAGCTCCACCCAGGCCTGCTCATGGTTGGGGCTGGATAGCGGCCGTTGGTTTGATAACGAATCAGAGGTCTTATCATTGTCTTTCATTCTGCCAAAATATCCTGTTGTGAAACCGCTTCTAACTCATCCATCCTTGGCATCGCAGTCCACGTTGATAACCCTTGTAGATAGTTTATCTTATCGGCAGGCCGCTGTCAAGTTTAGTCTCAGATGCTCAGATGATGGGCCATTTTGCAGGGTGATTCAGAAGTCTGCGTTTTCAGTATCAAAAAGGCCGTTATTGGAAACTTAATTCAGAAATCTTGCTTTGTTTGTCGCAGTTGCTATACTCAAGTCGGTATTTCAGCTATTTTTGGCTAAAGGTTTGCCATAATTATGAAAGTAATCCTGGATTCCGAACAAATCGAGCGTACGCTGGACAATCTGGCAAGTCGCATTATTTCCGACATTCCTGCCCCAGTGGATATCACCGTAATCGGCATTCGCAGCAGGGGGGAGATTCTCGCCCAGCGATTGTCGAGCCGATTATCGAAGAAGCTGGACAGGGATGTTCCTTGCGGGACTCTGGATATAACGCTTTACCGTGACGATTTGAATTCTCCACAGGGCGCCACCCAGCCGCAGGTGCGGACCACTGAAATCGGCTTTGATATAAATGACAGGATTATTATTCTGGTTGACGATGTTCTATACACCGGCCGGTCGGCCCGTGCGGCAATGGACGCCCTTATAGATTTAGGCAGACCAAAGGCGATAAAACTGGCGGTGCTTGTTAATAGGGCCGGCAGGGAATTTCCCATACAGGCCGATTACACCGGCTACAAGACCGATGTCGCACCCGGCAAATTAGTGCAGGTCAACCTCGTCGAGTCAGATGGAAAAGACGAAGTTGTTATCGAATAAAGAATCGTGCTTCATTGTTCGAGATACGATTCACGAGATGCGAGATTATGGCGTTAATAAGAAAAAGCAAACAGTTCAAGTGGCATCGCAAGCATCTGCTTGGCTTACGGCAACTCAGCGCCGAGGAGATTACGTATATTCTTGATACCGCTAAGGGTTTTGAGCAGATAAGCACGCGCTCGGTCAAGAAGGCGCCGCCTCTGCGGGGCAAGGTTGTGGTAAATCTGTTTTTTGAAGACAGCACACGGACGCGAAACAGCTTCGCCCTGGCCGCAAGCCGATTGAGCGCTGACGTTATAGAGTTCACCGAAAAAGTCAGCTCCGTCAGCAAAGGCGAGACGCTTTTGGACACCGCCAGGAATCTCGAGGCGATGGGGATTGACATTGTTGTGATTCGGCACAATGCCGGCGGGGCGTCGGTCTTCTTGAGCAGAAATATAAACGCCTGTGTTGTCAACGCCGGCGACGGCTTCTGCGAGCACCCCACGCAGGGGCTTCTCGATGTTTATACCATTCGCAAGATAAAAGGAACACTGGAAGGTTTGAAGATAGCGATTGTCGGCGATATCGCCCACTCGCGCGTTGCGCGCAGTGATATGTGGGCAATGGCGAAACTCGGGGCCGAGGTCATTTTCGTCGGCCCGCCGACGCTTATGCCGGCAGAGGTAAAACAGCTGCCCGTTAGTGTAAGTTATTCGCTCGATGACGTTATCGAGAAGGTTGATGTGGTAAATATGCTGCGAATTCAGTTTGAACGGCTGGGCGGTAATCCTTTTCCTTCGGTGCGGGAGTATTCACACTATTTCGGCCTGACCGTGGAGCGTATGAAAAAGGCAAAACCCGATATTCTGGTTATGCACCCGGGGCCTATTAACAGGGGCCTTGAGATGGAAAGCGAGGTGGCCGACGGAGCGAACAGTGTCATCCTGCAGCAGGTGAAAAACGGACTGGCTGTTCGGATGGCAGTATTGTTTTTGGTTAATCAGGCGGCTGCACTCGGTAATTGATTATTGATTATTTTACTATGAGCAACAAGCAACGAACAACAAACAACGAACTTTTGATAAAAAATGGGCGTGTAATCGACCCTGCTAATGGCGTCGATAAAGAATGCGATGTGCTTATCGTCGGTGACAAGATTGCTGCGGTCGGCAAACTCGAAAAATCTGCACAGACTATCATTGAGGCCGCCGGTAAGCTGGTGACGCCGGGGCTGATTGATATTCATGTTCACTTTCGCGAGCCGGGCGATGAAGAGGAAGAGACGATAGCGAGCGGCTCGGCGGCGGCGGTGGCGGCCGGGTTCACCTCGGTCGTTTGTATGCCGAATACAAACCCGCCTATCGAGAATGAGACCGACATCGAATACGTCCATCGAAAGGCAAGGCAGGCAAGAAAGACCCACGTCTATACAATGGGCGCTATCACCAAAGCAAGGGCCGGTGTCGAGCTTGCGGAAATGGGATTTATGGCAGAGGCGGGGGCGGTCGGCTTTACCGACGATGGCGACGGCGTGCAGGACCCCGCCGTGATGCTGCGGGCGCTGAAGTACGCCGGTATGTTTGACGTCGTCATATCGCAGCACTGTCAGGATAACGCTTTTGCCGGAAATGGCGTGATGAATGCGGGCTATTATTCGACGATACTGGGGCTGCCGGGGATTGATAAGCTGGCAGAGGAAGCGATGCTGTGGCGCGATATTCAGCTTGTCAAAAAGACAAACGTTCGCTATCACGCCCAGCACATATCGACGGCGGGTTCGGTCGAGCTGATAAGGGCCGCTAAAAAGGACTCTTTACCCGTTACCTGCGAGGTGACGCCTCATCATTTGCTTTTAACGGAAGAGTGCTGCGCCGAGTATGACACCAACTATAAGGTCAATCCGCCGCTGCGGATGGCTGAAGATATCGAGGCCCTGAAGGCAGCGATTGCCGAGGGTCTGGTTGACGCTCTGGTAACCGACCACGCCCCGCATTTGCAGAGCGAAAAGGAGCTGGAGTTTTTGACCGCTCCTTTCGGAATAGCGAGTTTGGAGTGTGCATTAGGGCTATATGCAAAAGCGCTTATCGAGCCGGGCGTTCTGGATTGGCCCCGGCTTATAGAATTGATGACGGCCGGACCAGCTAAAATAATCGGCGTCGATAAGGGCACGCTCAGCAAAGGCAAGCAGGCCGATGTTACCATTATCGACCCGAACGCCGAGTATGAAATCGACGTGAACAAGTTCCGCTCCAAGAGCCGAAACTGCCCCTATCACGGCTGGAAAGTCACCGGCAAGGTCGAAAAGACAATCGTCGGCGGCGAAATAAGATTCGAAGTGTAAAAACTAAATCCTAAAAAGTGAAAAAAGCAGGGCGTTTTGCTAAATGCATTTCAGACTACAAACTTTCGAAAAATAAGGAGAATTATAATGGCTAATAGAGAAAAAATGATTGTGGGATTGGTGGCTTTATTTGCTGGTTTAATAGTCAACGGTTATGGACATTCCGTTAGTGAATTTGAGGATGCGGAAAGTGCAAGGAACCTTAAAGAAATGGAGTCGATGTTGGCAAAGAAGCCGGAATTGACAGCCACCGTCGATGTTAATGAGGAAGGAAGCCAAACATATCCTTATTCCGAGCCGGAAAACGAAGTCTTTAATGAAATGGACGAATTGAGCAGAAATAAACCAGAAGAATTTGAAGAAAATATAGACCGTTCAGGCTCTTCGGAAGAATATGAATGTTGGGGCTTAAGCGAAGCTAAAATCATCAGATATAACTACTCACTAGGTCATGGGCTTGCAATTTTCTGTATAAATGACAAAGATATTAGGAAACAATTGCAAGGGAAAAGCATAAAGGACATACGCAACACGCCAAACATGCGTCTGAAGATTAAAGGAAAAGAAATATCTAGCCAAGAGGGACTCTTTAAATTAGCAGATTCTACTTTAATGTTTTCTTTCATTGTTCCTTCTCCAAGCGAACAGGCGGGTGAACTCGAATCTTGTACGTTGTTAGCCAAATCCGGTGGAGTATACGATGTAGTTCGCTACGAGGGCAGAAGAGACGATACATTCTGGATAAGATACGAAGGAGTGTACAACAAACTTGATGATATTGATAAGATCAAACAATCCTCTGGAAAGAAGGTCTCAATAGAGCAGGTTCAAAGATATATGGAATTGGCAGAAAGGTTCTATGATACATATTCTTTACCAAGGAAACCGATTCGCGATATAATCGAATCGGGAGACCTTGAAAAACTAAAACCTTTGGTGGAGAATCATCCAACATTACTCGAGGCTTATGATGAGGAAGCGTTGCCACTTTTGCACTTAGCAGCCCAAACAGACCAGATAGAGATAGCTGAGTTTCTGATCGAAAAGGGAGCAGATGTCAACGCAGAATATAAGGGTGTCCAAATAAAAGAATGGCAAAAAGATAAGGGAGAACGCCAGTATAGACTATGGGGTGGCTACACTCCTCTCCATTTTGCAACCGCCAACAATTATAAGGATATAGTCGAACTTCTCATTGCCAAAGGAGCAAATGTTAATGCTAAAGATGACGATGGCGGAACTCCTTTGCACAGGGCAGTCCAAGAGGACCATAAGGATGTAGC
>CAYONQ010000010.1:0-34389 GCA_964405375.1 uncultured Pirellulales bacterium | reverse complement strand
CGAGTTTCTCATCGCAAGGGGCGCAGATATGAGCGCCAGAGATGAAAACGGCCAAACCTCTCTGTACTGGGCGGCCTACTATGGCCACATGGATATAGCGAAGCTTCTCATTGACAAAGGAGCGGATGTTAACGCTAAAAATGCTCGCGGCCGTACTCCTTTGCATAGGGCACTTACTGAAGGTCACAGTGACATAGCCAAACTTTTCATTAACAAGGGAGCTGATGTTAACGCTAAAGATGAAGACGGCCGTACTCCTTTGCACAGGGCAGTCCAAAAGGACCATAAGGATGTAGCCGAGTTTCTCATCGCAAGGGGCGCAGATATGAGCGCCAGAGATGAAAACGGCCAAGCCTCTCTGTACTGGGCGGCCTACTATGGCCACATGGATATAGCAAAGCTTCTCATTGTCAAGGGAGCTGATGTAAATGTTAAAGCTGATGATGGCATAACTCCTTTGTATTGTGCCGTTGGCTACGGCCACGAAGAAGTGGCCGAACTTCTCCGCAAACATGGAGGGAATATGGGTTCTGAGATTTTTGATGCGGTAGTACAAGGCGAAATTGATAAGGTAGAATCTCTATTAGCTCAAAATCCCGAACTGGTCAATTTTAAAGATTCGTCGTGGAAATGGACACCACTGTTTTGGGCAGCAGTAACAGGTCATAAGAATATAGCCGAGTTTCTTATCGACAAGGGAGCGGATATTAACGCTAAAAATGCTCGCGGGGATACTCCTCTGGATATTGCCATCAAAAATGATCATAAGGAACTAACTGATTTACTCCGCAGACACGGTGCGGTTGAGAAAGATTTATGATTATTATTGACGGTCATAATCTGCTCTGGGCGATTCAGAAAGCGAGCGAGGATTTCGAGTCAATCACTGATGTTCAGTTGTGCCGGATTATCGGCAGATACTTGAAATTAGCCGGTGAAAAAGGCGAGATTGTCTTTGACGGCACAGGGCCGCGGGACAAAAGCGGATTCGATAATATAAGCAACCTCGAGGTCCTTTTCTCCGGGCGGGCCACCGACTGCGATACGGTGATAGAGCACAAGATAACGGCAAATACCGCCCCGAAGAGATTGACGGTCGTAAGCAGTGACCGCCGGCTGCGCGATGCTGCCCGCAGAAGAAAAGCGACACCGGTAAAGTCCGAGGTCTTCTGGAGCAATCTGCAAAAGCAGTTGAGCCGAAAGAGAACGGCGAGCGAGCCGGCGGCAAAACGCCACGGAATCAGCGAAAGCGAGACCAAACAATGGCTTGAAATCTTCGGCCTTGAGCAGTGATACCGTGTGTAAATACACAGAAAATACTTAAGTGAATAGAAAGAGGATGTGGCAATGGTCGGAAAGATGACTTTAACCCGTCTAATTTTAGCTGGACTGGTGACTGCTCTGGTAGTTACATCTTCCTGTAACGAGGGACAAAAGACCGGAATGAAATTCGCCGCCGACAAAGTTGAGTTTGTGCCGGGCGATAAAAAAATTGATGTTATGGTCGGAGGCAAGCTGCTTACCAGCTACCTTTACGGCGATGAGCTGAAAAAACCGGTACTGTTTCCAGTGTGTAGCCCTTCAGGTATAGTGGTAAGTCGCGGCTACCCGCTGACGAAGCTGGCAGGTGAAAGTGAAGACCATCCGCATCACGCAGGCGTTTTCTTCACTTATGACGAGGTCAACAACGATGGCTTCTGGGGCAATACCGGCCCACCGCCGCAGATTAAACACATAAAGATAACGGAAATGACGGGGGGAACCGGCAGGGGTATGCTCTCAACGGTTATGCACTGGGTGGGCAAAAGCGGTCAGGTGCTGTTGGAAGAGAAAAGAAAAATGGTATTTCAGGCGGGTGAAAACGAGTATATTATTGATTTTAGTATGCACCTTACCGCACGGGATACAAAGGTGGTGTTTAGTGACACTAAGGAAGGTATGTTTGCGATTCGGGTTGCCGACTGGTTGAGAGAAGATGCCGGGAAAAAGTATTCCGGCACGGGCAGATATCTGAACTCCGCCGGGGATGAAACCACCGAAAATGTATGGGGTAAACGTGCGCGATGGGTCCGGCTGCAGGGCCAAAAAGACGGGCGGATGGTCGGCATCGCTATTTTTAACCATCCGGCCAGCGTAAACTATCCGACCTATTGGCACGCAAGAGGATACGGGCTGTTCAGCGCCAATCCGTTGGGTCAGTATGTCTTTGAGAAAAGCCGGGGTCAGGCCAATCCGCAGCCGTTTGGGTTTCAGTTGCAGGCCGGTGAGGCGGCGTATTTTGGGTTTCGGATGATTATTTACGAAGAAAATAGAACAAAGCAGCAGTTGGAACGGGAATTCGAGCAGTTCGTGAAATAGATAAACATTGAAAGGGGTTGATTATGGATTTTGAGCAGGATAATACTCGCATAGAACCGCCGCAGCCGTCAGAGCCGGTCTCTTACCCGCCTCAAGGCACACCGCCTGCGGACAAACCGCCTAAAAAGCGAACCGGCTGGAAGATTTTCTGGGGCATTGTCACGGCCCTCTCGATACTGGCGAATGTCGTGCTGTTTATAATGCTGGTCGGTGTGGTTATGATGTTTTTTGCAGCGGGACAGAAGGATATTTTCACCGAAGAGGTTATCCAGCCGGGCCAGAGAACAACTAAAATCGCAGTGATTAAGCTGCAGGGCGTAATAGACGACGAGCAGTCGCAGGAAGTGTATCGGCAGCTAAAGCGGGCACGTAAGGACCAGCACGTCAAGGGACTGATTATCCGCGTCGATTCGCCGGGCGGGACGATTTCAGCCAGCGACCAGATTCACAACGAGATATTAAAGTATCGCCGGCAGACGGACAAACCCGTCGTTGCATTTATGCAGGGCGTCGCCGCGTCGGGCGGCTATTATACATCCGTTGCCTGTGAGAAAATCATCGCCGAGCCGACCGTAATTACCGGTTCTATCGGCGTGATGGGAGGATATTTCGTTTTGCAGGAGCTGCTCGAAGACAAGCTCGGCATTCAGCCGGTGATTGTCAAGTCAGGCCTGAAAAAAGACTGGCCGACACCGTTCCAGCCGCCTACGGACGAACAAAGACAGTACCTGCAGGACAAGCTAATCAATCCCGCTTACGAGAGGTTCATCCAGCTTGTCGCCGACGGCAGGCCGTCACTTGCGCTGGCCGATGTCAGGAACTTGGCCGACGGCAGTATTTACGGTGCACAGGAGGCCCTCGACGAAAAGCTCATAGACGAAATCGGCTATCTTGACGACGCCATAGAAACGCTCTCTCTGATGGCGGGTATCGAGGAGCCGCACGTGGTCGAATATCGAAGGCCGTTCTCTCTGGCCAATCTTTTAAGCTCACGAGGCGAAGCTATAAAGCTCGACAGGGCTGCGCTCTACGAGTTTACCACACCGCGGGTATTATATCTCTGGAACGGATATTAATGACCGGCAGCGCCGGAAAGAATCTCAAAATTACTTAGCCCCCACCCCGCGTGGTGGGGGTTATTACGGATACGCACTACGCACCACAAGTATATTTAGCCTCCGAAGTCTTGCACTTCGGGGGTTCTCAAATCCGCTTCGTTTAGCCCTGCCATCTTGATGGCAGGGTTATCATCCCGAGCGCAGTCCGCCGTAGGTTTCTTATATTTGTTTAGCCGTCGCCGAAACGGCGATGCTATGTTTGCCACGGCGTGACCTTGGATTCTCCGAAGCTTTGGATTCTCCGTAGCTTCAGCGAAGGAGAGAGCGAAGGTGAAAGCGAAGGCGGACGACCCCTAAAACTGAAAAAATCTCCCGAAATCCGCAAAAAATCCTTGCAAAATTACCCTGTTTTGTGGTACAATACGGTTAAATTGAGGTATGAAGGCAGACTCAAAAAACTATCATAATTCCTGTTTGCCATCATAATTCGTATCCGTTTTTTTCATACCGACCCTGCCTTCAAAACGCTGTGGTTAGCTCCATTATGAAACTAATAGCTTGTAACAAAACCGCTCGTCGCTTTCTGTCATTCCCGCGAAAGCGGGAATCCAAACACCTTTATTAAAGTCATTTTAGGTTTTGTTATAGACTATAAGTATTGCGATTATTGTCTGAACCGGTGGAAAAAACCAAAAATATGCAGAAAAACTCGAAAATTAACGGAACAGATAGCCGACTTTGCGCATCTTATCAGTGTGCCCCGTTAGAGATTAGTCCACTGAAGTGTTTTCTGTCTCTAACGGGGTGGACAATGAAGAAATCATAACGAAAGGCAAAAATCAAATCAAGGCCCAAAGATAAGGACACGCTGGCCCTGAACGAGGAAACTGAAAAACTTTCCACTACTGCAAAAGGCAGATTTACCGGCTTGGCGAATCGAATCGGGGTGATGGTCGGTTCAGCGGTTGGCGACGATGCCGGCCTATCGCAGGCGGAGATGGCGGTTTTGCAGCAATTCAACGCACAGTTTGAGCATTTTTCCGATGATGCGCCATGCTGCGATATCTGCGGAGCGATTACCGTTCGCAACGGCACCTGCTATAAATGCTACAACTGCGGCAACTCGATGGGTTGCTCGTAGATTCAAAAATGAAATTTTAAATGTATTTAAGTCTTTGAAGAAAGTATAGGATTTTAGGCATCGGCGAAAGAACACTCTATAGAAAGATATAAGGAATATAACTTATAGAGTTTGTTTGGCCTTGTTGTGTTTCCTGCTCATAGGCCCTTTTATTTTCAATTATCTTCACAATAAAGCAGCTATTTGGCACTTGCCAGCCAATTCTCGGCCAACACAGTAAAGTCGAGCAGATTAACTATTCCATCACCTTCATTTGGAGCAGTGTCAGCGCAATAAGCGCCGAGCTGCAACCACTGGTCCACGAAAACGGCCAGGTCATTCAGGTCGATTATGTCATCACCGTTTTCGGGAGCAATGTCACATTTTGAATTCCAGTTTGGCGAGGATGGTGTAGTTTGCCAGGCATCCGCAAAGCCTGCCCAGTCCAGGAAGTTCACAATCCCGTCGCCTGTATCAAGAGCAATATCCGCTGATAGCGTTGATAGTAGCCATTGTTCTACAAACACGGCGAGATCCTCCAGATCCACCTCGAGGTCGCCATCGAAGTCGACGTTGGCGGCGGGGTGTATCACGAATTCTATCTCGTGTGTTCCCGAGGGGATATTCACCTGGACCCAGCAGGGACCTGAGCTGACGTTCGATAGTGGTGGGCCGCCATTTAGAGAGACGCCGGTAATCCAGGGGTAGTAGAAGGTAACAGGTGTGCCGGGAGAGATGATTCTGCCGGCCGGGCCTTCAATGTAAACAGTAACATCGTTGGGTGACTCAAGCCCTATATAGGGTGTCGAGCCGATATCCAGATATCGTCCCTTTCGCACGAAGGCGGAGGTTGGCGAGCTGTTCTGCAGGCGGTGCCAGCTTGCAAGACCTCTGAATGAAAAGCTGTTATGTGTTACTACTTCATCGCCCGAAGACTCCAGAGCGATGTCCTTGACGGAGCTGCTGTGTATTACGCTTGCTCCTGAGTAGCCGGCCCCCGATATCCTCGTCATATCCGCCTTGGTGTGTGTGTCATCGTGTGGAAACAGGACTGTTACGGTATTGCGTTTTCCGCTGTCGTCAGTGTCGTAGGTTGAGTACAGATACTTGCCGATAAAGGATTCGTTGTCGTAGGATGCTAAAAGGCCATCCTCGATGCTCGCGGAGGCCGGGGCTGTGCCGAGGAATATGCTGATATAGACATCGTGGCCGCTGCAGGTGTAAGGACCGATTTTCCATCTGTATTCTCGATTCGCTGAAACAATGTTGCAATCGTCCGAGTTGGGGTGCAATGCGACATTTGCCGGGTCGCTTGAACTGTCGGCGTTCACTTCATCGAAAAGCAGCCAGTAGCCGTTGGCGCCGTTGTGGGGGTGGATAAACACGAAGTTGCGCTGATGGTGACCGCCCGAAAGTGCATTGCCGGAGTCGCCGCTGCCATAATCGAAGCCGGGCGCGGTGAAGCCCTCGGTGATGCCTGCTCCTGACTTGGCGATGTGGTCAGTGTCATTGATGAGAACCGTGTTGCTCGACTTGGCATAATTGTGGATGTAGTCCCAGGAATAGCCGAGAGTGCCTTCGCCCCAGCCGCAGTAGCCGGAGTTTCGCAGGACGTGCTCGCCGTAGGCAGCCAGATGGATGGCGTTGGTTTCCTTGTGTGAATGCCCGTCGAAACTTTTGCAGTTCCATAAGGCCCCTGCAAGAGCGTGGTTTGAATCGCCTGCCTCGATAAACCATGCGCCGCCATCGTGGAAGATTCGGCTGGGTGTTCTTTCGGGGTCAGGCCACGGTTTAGTCATAAAGACGTAATAAAGCAATCGGCCGGGCGGCGTCCAGCCGGCGTTGTTCCAGGCAGCATATTTCTCTGCCCCCGCTGAGAACCGGCCGGTTCGAAACTGCCCGGGACCACTTGTTAGTTTGTTGCGGTTCGGAAGTGCGTCGCCAAAGGTATAGTTTAGTCTGAACGGTGTATTCGAATAACCGTACATCCACTCCATAAAGGCCTGAATAGTGCTGTTCGAATAATAGTTGTTGTCTTCACCGGTAAACTCGAGGACGTCCATAAAATAGGCCTTTGCGAAGCGGTTACTGCCAAGACGCGTGTTGGCGTATGTGACAGAATGGTTAATAACACCATCTTCGGTTAATTGGGTGGACAATTCGTTTCGATAGTCGTTCTTGGCAGCATCGATGCGGGCACGGTCGTTGGTATAGATAGCCCATATTCCCCGTACGCCATACAGGTTTAATTGCCAGGATGTGTTGTTTGAGTTGTAC
This sequence comes from uncultured Pirellulales bacterium, assembly GCA_964405375.1. Classification (GTDB taxonomy): domain Bacteria; phylum Planctomycetota; class Phycisphaerae; order Sedimentisphaerales; family Anaerobacaceae; genus CAYONQ01. Next base: position 27,576 of record CAYONQ010000010.1, on the reverse strand, counting down.
CAGTCGGCCACCTGTTGCAGTTCGGCCTCGATGTCGCTGCGCTGGCTGGGTGTCAGGTCGTTGTATATAATGTCCAGGGTCAGAACAGACTGGAAAAATGGGCTGCCCGGAGGTACGGTATGAGACCAATCACCTTTGTCTAATCCTGCCCGCAGGTCGGACCAGTTCATCATAGTGCTGTAAAGCTTGCTTACGTAGGTGGAGCTGTTGTTCGGGTCGAGGATATACGCTAAAGCGCCGGCGCCGACGATGTCATTCATCCGGTTTACCTTTGTGCTATAATCATCCGCCGGGTTGTAAACAAGATTCTGCACGTCCTTGATTGCGTCGGCCTTCATATTGCTCCAGGGTGATTGCGAGGCAAGTGCGCGAAGGGCCGGGTAGTTCGATTCAGCCACGATGAGAAAAGGGTGATTGGGGTCTGCGGCCGCAGTATAAGGGACTAACAGCAGGAATATAAAAGCGAGAATCAGGTTTTTCATTTAAACACCCTCATCCTGTCTCCCGAAAGCTTCCACACAACTACTATTCTATCATGAAGACGTCGTAGATTCCATTAAAGAAGACGATGTTTACTGTGTTATTACGTTGCTTTTGTTGATTTTTGCAGAAAAATCTTCTTTTTATCGGCCTTTTTTTCTTGACTTTTGTTTGAAAATCTGTTAAAATACTCCTATGTTTACCAGAAGGTAAACATAAACCGCCCGGAGGCGGAAATAAACACTAAAACTGAGCAGTTTTAAGCCAAATATTTACGTAACCACTTTCATAGCAAAAATATATCGTGATTTGTCATTCCTGCGAAACTTGTCCTCGACTCCGAGCGGGGAGCAAGAATTTATATTCTTGATAATTAGTCAAAAATTCGTGTTAATTCGTGGCAAATAATTTGCTTCTGACTTCTGACTCCTGTCTTCTGTCTTCTAACTTCGTGCCTTAGTGGCTTTGTGGCTATGAGTAAATTATGCAAAACAAACCCAATTTGCTTAAACGCCAAATGAACGTAACCTAAAATTACACAGGGGATTATGAAAATAAAACCACCTTCGGGCTCCGGCAAAACAAACCCAATCAAACCCAATTCCAAACCCAAACAAAGCCAATCAAACCCAATCAAAGCCGAAGCGAAGCCTGCCCCTACCTGATTGTGGGGGGCGGAGATCCCCGCATGCCTGCCCCAGCAGGCCTTAGGCAGGGGTCGTTGGCGGGGACCCAGTCTCTCCCAATTTCAAACGGGAGCACTTACTCGTTAACCGGATGAAGCCCGAATTCTTGAATTTTCACCTCAGAAATAGTTTGACAGGCGGGCCCAATCCGCTAAAATGCCGGTTTTCTATGGTGCGTTAGGTGTTTCTATGAAAAGCTTTATGGCGAAAAAAGATGAAGTTGACCACAAATGGCTGCTTGTCGATGCCGATGGTGCTGTTCTGGGCCGGATGGCCGCAAAAATAGCGCCGATACTGATGGGCAAGACAAAGCCCACATATACGCCTCACGTTGATACGGGCGATTATGTGGTTGTGGTCAACGCCGATAAGATAAAACTTACCGGCAAAAAGGCCGAGCAGAAGGAATATGATTATTACACGCATCACCCCGGCGGACATAAGTTCGTCAGCTTCGCCGATATGATGGCGAAAAAGCCGGAGAAGGTAATCGAACTGGCGGTCAGAAGGATGCTGCCGAAGAATAAATTAGCCAGAAAGATGCTGAAAAAATTGAAGGTATATCGAGGCCCGGAGCACGAGCACCAGGCCCAGAAACCTGAAAAGATGGAAATATTATAATAGAGCGGGAATTATGGCAGAGAACAAAACTGATAATCCTGATATTAAACCGGCCGGCCGGACCACGGAAAGTCAGCCGAAGTCGGCACCGGCCCCGACCAGCGAACCCAAAGGCGGCTACTGGTGGGGCACCGGCAGACGAAAAAGCTCCGTCGCACGAGTGCGAATCAAGCCCGGCAAAGGCAAACTGCTGGTTAATAAAAAAGAGCTGGCCGATTACTTCAAACGCCCACAGGATAGAAAAGCGGTCATGGCACCGCTGGCGGCGGTCAATGCAGAAAAGGCCTTTGACATCTTTGTCAACGTCAGGGGCGGCGGAACCACAGGACAGACCGGCGCAACAATGCTGGGGATTGCCAGGGCGTTGAAAAACTACGACGAGCAGAGCTATATCCAGCCGTTGCGAGACGGCGGGTATCTAACCCGCGACAGCAGAATGGTCGAGAGGAAAAAGCCAGGCCAGAGAGGCGCACGAAGGAGATTTCAGTTCTCGAAACGGTAATTTGCAAAACTTCGAAGTGATTATTACAATGGCCGTCGAGACTAAACTTGGCGGCCTTTTTTTAAGAGGGACAGATTATGATACGAGTTGCGATAATAGGAGCGAGCGGATATACCGGCGCCGAATCGATAGAGATAATCCTGCGGCACAGCGAGGCCGAGCTGGTCTATCTAACTGCACTGCCGGAAGAGTGCGGCCGGGTGGCAGACTGCTTCGGCCGGTTCAAGGGCCGGTGCGATCTGCAGATTGAGCCGCTGGATTTCGATAAGCTCAAAGCCACAGCCGATGTGGCCCTTTGCTGTCTGCCGCATAAGGTCTCTATGGGATTTGTGCCGAAGCTGCTGGATGCAGGGCTAAAGGTCATCGATTTCAGTGCGGACTATCGGCTGAAAGACACAGCCGTCTATGAGAAATTTTACGAGGTAAAGCACACCGATAAGCCAAACCTCGAAAAAGCAGTCTATGGCCTGCCGGAATTATTCCGTGAGCAAATAAAGCGAGCCACTCTGGTTGCCAATCCCGGCTGTTACCCTACGGGTGCCTTGTTAGCCATAGCACCGCTGCTTAAAGAACAGCTTGTCGAGACAGATTCGATTATTGTCAATGCGGTAACCGGTGCATCGGGAGCGGGCAGAAACCCATCGGCAAAGTTCCATTTTCCGAATATGAATGAGAACCTGTTCGCTTATGGCGTCGGCTCACACCGTCATACACCGGAGATGGAGCAAATCGCAGGCGAAATCGCCGGCTGTGATGTTGAAATATTCTTTCAGCCGCACGCAGGGCCTTTCGACAGGGGAATCCTCTCAACGGTTTACTGTCAGCCGAAAGGAAAGGCCGGCAGTGAAGGATTGTTAAAGCTCTACAGCGATTTCTATAGTGATGAGCCGTTCGTGCAGGTTTGCCAAGCCCCGCCCGCCGTTAAAGACGTCGCAGGGACAAACTATTGTCATATCTTCGTAACCTCTGTAAAAGGCAAAATCGTTTGCTTTTCAGCCATTGACAATCTGGTGAAAGGCGCCTCCGGTCAGGCAGTTCAGAATATGAACATCATCTTCGGCCTGGAAGAGACTCTTGGTCTTAAATAAATTTTGCGAGATACGCAGCGGGTTCTGTGTGAGTCTATTTTAGAGAGATTAAAGAATGATTTTTCTCTTTTTGATTTTTTCTGTCGTTTCGCTTCCAATTGTTTTGCTGACATATAAAATTAAAAACCCAATTTTGCGCTGGTGCTTCATAATAATTCCCCCACTTTTTGTCGTCTTCTTGTATTGGATACCTTGGGATATTTTGACGATGTCATTTTGGGTACCAGCAAGTATTGCTTTCTTATGGTCAGTAGTCAGCGTGTTAATTAACATTGTTAGAATCATTGTTAGGGGATTAAGAAAAAGGCCGCAGATTAAATTTGCCAAGACAAGGTTTTTGCGTCCTGCATTGACAATTATTATTTTTCTAACCGTGGCGTTTTTAGTTCATCAGTCGCTTCTTTCTGCTAACAAATACGGGATAGAAGCTGCGAAAAAAATCCAGGCTATAGTTGATGTAAATGGCATATGCCCCGAGAAAATTCAAGAATGGGAAGTATATAAATGGGATCCCAATCAGTGTGTAACCAAATATGGGAAATACGGTACAAAGTACCCGATAAGATATATGGCCTCACAAGATAGAAAAGAATTTACTATCATGGTCTACAATAATTTCGATGAACGTTTATATGTTTCCGGAGGAGTTAATCTGGAGTTAAAAGCTGTTCACTCGGGTCCCGGTTGGGATGTGGACGTTCCAATTGAATGATTATTTTTCGCTAATGCTTTAGACCCAAAATCCTGTATATGGGTGAGGAGATGCGGACACAAGTCTCAACCGCAATTTTGGGATAGTGACATATATTTTTGGGTGTGTGTAGTATGAACACAAGAGTACTGAAAGTTGCGACGTGTCAGTTTGCTGTCGGAAGTTCTATTAAGCGAAATGGCCGGCAGATATGCGAATTTATGCACAAGGCACACAAAGGCAAAGCTGACATTATCCATTTTCCCGAATGTGCGCTGAGCGGTTATGTCGGCACGGACTTTCCCAACTTCGAGGGTTACAACTGGCAACTGCTGGTGGAAGAAACGAAAAAGATTATGGCCCTTGCAGGCAAATTAGGGCTGTGGGTAGTATTGGGCAGCACTCATCAACTGACGCCGCCAAATAAGCCGCACAATAGTTTATACCTGATAAACCCGAATGGCAAAATCGTTGACCGCTACGACAAAAGGTTCTGCACAAAAGGCGATTTGCATCACTATACGCCGGGTAACAAATTCGTGAACTTTATCATTAACGGCGTGAAGTGCTCGCTTTTGATATGTTTTGATTTGCGGTTTCCGGAGCTTTATAGAGAGCTTCATAAGCAGGGCGTTAACTGTGTTCTTCAATCGTTTTATAACGCAAGACAGAAACGGCCTACCGTTCACAAATATATTATGCGGCAGACGATGCAGTGCCGGGCGGCGACGAATTATTTCTGGCTTAGTATGGCAAATCCGAGCGGGTATTATTCACCGTATCCATCGTGCTTTATTGTCCCGGACGGCAGGATTGTAAAACATCTCAGGCAAAACCGGGCCGGTATGATGGTCAACACAGTCAACATAAACAAAAAATATTACGACCCGTCGGAACCTTTCAGGGATATGGCGATTGCCGGCAAACTCGACAACAGCCCAGAGACCATTAACGACCCACGCTCAAGAAACACGACCATTCTTTAGAAGTAAGCGTGGCTAAAAGGGCCGTTTAGGGTTATAATTGTTTGTTCCACTGGGAGCAAGGCAGTGATAAGAAACAAGCGTAAATTAGATGAGTTTTATCGTAAGTTGGACGCAGAGGAAAAACTCTCCTACAAGCAGGCGCTGGCCATATATGAGGCGCTGCACAAAGAGGCCGTGGCTTTGGGGGTTATCAGCTCCGAAAATATATTAGAGGGATTAGAGGTTGATTTAAGAATTGCAAGGGCGATGAGAAAGTTGAAGCCTGCGAAGAGAAAGGCAGACTCGCAAAAGGACAAGACAGGTTCGGATAGATGACTACCCCGTCCGGTTCGCCTCCTGTGAAGATGTCATTATCCATAAGATAGTTGCGGGAAGAGCGGTCGATGAGGAAGACATAAAAAGCATTTTGACCAAAAACAAAAACTCGATTGACCTTAAAGACATCAGGAAATGGCTTTCAGAGTTTAGTAAGATTTCTGAGCACAAAGAGATATTAGAAAAGTTCGATACTTTGCTGAAATAGACAAGGACATTCGCAGATGGCAAATAACACTATTACAAGCCCGCGGGGGTTTCTGGCGGCGGGGCTGTACTGTGGGATTAAGAAATCGGGTAAATACGATTTGGGACTGATTGTCTGTCCGGGCGGTGCGAAGGCAGTGGCGGTCTTTACAACAAATAAAGTCACATCAGCAGCGGTCGAAATCAGTAAAAAACATATAAAAAGCGCTGAGATTTTCGCTGTCGTTGTCAACTCCGGCAACGCCAACGCCTGCACCGGCCAGCAGGGAATCAAAAACGCAATTAGAATGTGCACCGAAACAGCCAGACAAATCGAGACCGACCCACACAACGTTCTTGTTGCTTCGACAGGTATTATTGGCAAGCAACTGCCGATTGACAAAATCACAAAAGGCATTTCGAAGGCAACGGAGAAACTTTCGGCCTCGGCTAAAGCCGGGCTGGATTTCGCCAAAGCGATAATGACAACCGACACCAAACCCAAACAAGCCGTCCGAAAAATTAAGGTATCGGGTAAGGAAATAACAATAGCCGGTGCGGTCAAAGGGGCCGGTATGATTGCACCGAATATGGCAACGACACTTTGCTTTATCACTACCGATGCGGCTATAAGCAAACCGCTTTTAGCAAAGGCACTGAAGACAGCAATCGGCAGTTCGCTGAATAAGCTGACCGTTGACGGCTGTCAGAGCACTAATGATACGGCGATAATACTTGCGTCCGGAGCGGCAGGCAATCGGCCAATAGTAAGCCAATGTCCACGATATAAAAAATTCACAAAGGCATTGGTGGATTTGTGCGACGACTTAGTCAGACAAATGGCACTTGACGCCGAAGGGGCGACGCGGATGTTCAGGGTTGTGGTCAAAGGCGCCGCCACCAAGGCCGATGCGGCAAAAGCAAGCCGGGCAGTCGCCGATTACCCGCTATTTAAATGTGCGGTAAACGGCGGCGATCCCAACTGGGGCAGGATTATCGCCGCCGTCGGCTCATCCGGCGTAAAATTAAATCAAAAGAAGCTGTCCTGCAAGATAGGTGATATAACCGTCCTCAAGAACGGCAGACCCGCAAAGTTCGACAGGAAAAAGGCCGGCGGAATTATGTCCAGCCCGGAGCACACAATAACAGTGGATTTGGGTGCGGGAAACGCAAGCGATTTCTGCTACGGCTGCGACCTCAGCACCGAATACGTGAAAATCAACGCCGGCTATCACACATAATTCGTCGCTCGTCGCCAGTTGCTTGTGATTCGAATTAACAGCGTAACGTATGAGATACAACTTTATTTCGTTTCCTCAATAAAACACTTGAAAAGCGTCCTTTTTTGATTAAACTGCAAGGCAATTTCGTGCCTGTTTTCACGTAAGAAAACCATAGTTAGATTCTGAAGGAGTAGCAGAAGTGAAGATTTTTAACAATAGCATTGCATCTCTGGTGCCGGCATTCGGGCTTTCTGCAGCAGCGATGGCAGCCGAAGGTCCCGAATCAGCAGAAATCGTCGGCACGCCGCTGAGCTGGGCAATCGCACCGATTAGCGCGGTTTTAGCGCTTGGCTTTGCGTGGTTCTTCTATAAGAGGGTGATGGCTGCCCCCGAGGGCACCGACAAGATGATAGAAATCGCCCGCTATGTCCGCGAAGGTGCCTACGCCTATCTGTTCAGGCAATACAGTATTGTATCATTGGTGTTTTTAGGTCTTGTGATTATCCTGGGGATTTGCGCTTATCTTGGTGTGCAGAACCCGTTTGTGCCGGTGGCGTTTTTAACCGGCGGATTTTTCAGCGGCCTGTGCGGCTTTCTGGGTATGAAGACCGCAACCAACGCATCGGCCCGAACAGCTCAGGGTGCCAGTGTGAGCTTGAATCGCGGCCTGCAGGTCGCCTTTCGGTCCGGTGCGGTTATGGGGCTTGTGGTCGTCGGCTTCGGCCTGCTGGACATCTCATTGTGGTATCTGATTTTAGATAAGCTGGTTTACACAGCCGAGAATATGAGAAACGGCCTTATTTTCCTCGGCCTGACGCTGGTAAAGCCGGGTATGGCTGCCGACCACAAACTCGTTGAAATTACCACGACAATGATTACCTTCGGTATGGGCGCCTCGACTCAGGCACTGTTTGCCCGCGTCGGCGGCGGCATCTATACCAAGGCGGCGGACGTCGGTGCAGATTTGGTCGGCAAGGTCGAGGCCGGCATCCCCGAAGACGACCCGAGGAACCCCGCCACAATCGCCGACAACGTCGGCGACAACGTCGGCGACGTCGCCGGTATGGGCGCCGACCTTTATGAGAGCTACTGCGGCTCAATCCTTGCGACGGCGGCGCTGGGGGCGGCTTTGACATTATCATCGCAGCAGTCCGTTTTGAAAGCGGTTCTTGCCCCGATGCTTGTCGCCGGTATGGGAATAATACTTTCGATTTTGGGGATATTTATGGTTCGCTGCAAAGAGGACGCCAGCCAGAAGAATCTGCTTCGGGCACTGCTGTTCGGCACTCTGGGCAGTTCGGCGCTTATTATCTTGGCTGTGGCAGGGGTGGCGGCGGCCGGCTGGATTACCTGGGGCGTATTCGGCTCGGTGGTCTCCGGTCTGGTTGCCGGCGTCTTGATAGGCCAGTTCACTGAGTATTACACATCCGACGAATACAAACCCGTCCGCGGCATCGCCGAGCAGACAAATATGGGGGCGGCGACCGCAATAATTGACGGCTTTGGGACGGGGATGTACTCAGCGGGTCTGCCGGTGCTTACGATCGTTATCGGCATACTCTGCGCGTTCGGTTTTGCCGGTGGCTTCTCAAATGTCTCGATGGGACTTTACGGGATAGGTTTTGCCGCTGTCGGTATGCTGGCGACATTGGGTATTACTCTGGCAACCGACGCCTACGGCCCGGTTGCCGATAACGCCGGCGGCAATGCCGAAATGAGCGGCCTTGGGCCGGAGGTTAGAAAGAGAACCGATGCCCTCGACGCACTCGGCAATACCACCGCAGCGACCGGAAAGGGCTTTGCAATTGGCTCGGCGGCACTAACAGCTATGGCACTATTGGCTGCATACATCGAAGAGATTCGCATCTGGATAAGCCGACTTGCCGCAGACAGCGCCGATGGGGTATTTAAGATTGGCCAAATTGCATTCTCAGCTAACGGCGAGGTAGCGGGCACAATCAACGTCAAAACCGCGGCGATATCAGACTTCATCACGGCTTATAACCTGACGATTATGAATCCGAAGCTAATCGGCGGGCTGTTCCTCGGTGCCGCTATGGCCTTTGTATTCTGTGCGATGACGATGAAGGCGGTCGGAAGAGCCGCAGGCGCTATGGTCAACGAGGTCCGCCGACAGTTCAAAGAGATACCGGGTATTATGGAAGGCACCGGCAAGCCGGATTATGCCCGCTGTGTCTCCATCTCCACACGCGGCGCACAGAAAGAGATGATTTTGCCTTCAATGCTGGCAATTATCATTCCCGTTCTAACGGGGCTGCTTCTCGGTGTGGCGGGCGTGATGGGGCTTTTGGCGGGTGGACTGACCTGCGGCTTTGTTCTGGCAATTACGCTCAATAACACCGGCGGCGCCTGGGACAACGCCAAAAAGTACATCGAAAAGGGTGCTCACGGCGGAAAGGGCTCCGACGCCCACAAGGCCAGCGTCGTCTGCGATACCGTCGGCGACCCGTTCAAAGATACCTCCGGGCCGAGCTTGAATATCCTCATCAAGCTGATGACAATGGTCAGCGTGGTATTCTCAGGCGTCGTGGTAAAATTCGCCCCTGTTATCAGCGGCTGGCTCGGCCTCGGCGGAAGATAATTGTGATTTGCAACCCGAATGGCGAGGGATTAGGATAAAATTTGGCAAAGAGGAGAAACACAAAAGCAAAGGCGTTTGCCCTGACGGCAGCCAAATTAGCAGCCGACCGACATTGCAGCGACATCGTGGTTCTGGATTTGCGGGGCAAATCACCCGCCACCGATTATTTTGTAATCGCTACCGGCACAAGCGACAGGCAGATGCGCACCGTCGCCGATGAAATCTGCCGGACGGCAAAAAAACGGCGTCTGCAGCGATTCGGCAGGGCCGGCTACGAGCAGGCACGATGGATTTTGCTCGACTTCATCGATGTCGTAATTCATATCTTTGACAGCGAGTATCGAGATTACTACGATTTGGAATTGCTCTGGGGCGACGCAGAGAGATTGATGATTGAATGAAGCCGGTTGTTGACATACTTGAAGACAAAATCACCGCCGCTATGGTTATTGCCACCGGCAGGGAGGATTGCGCAGCTATGGTCACCCCTGCCACCGACCCGAAATTCGGCGATTACCAGGCCAACGGCGTAATGGCACTGGCAAAACAGCTAAAGACCGACCCACGAAAACTCGCCGGACAGGTAGTAAAGGTCTTAGATGTCAGCGACATCTGTGAACCACCGGAAGTTGCAGGCCCGGGCTTTATCAACCTGCGATTGAAAGCCGAGTTCACCGCCGACAGATTGCTTGAAATTAACAAAGACCCCATCCGCCTCGGCATAGAGAAAACCGCCCAGCCAAAGAGGATTGTCGTCGATTTTTCAGGCCCGAACATCGCAAAGCAAATGCACGTCGGCCATCTGCGAAGCACAATCATCGGCGACTGCATCTGCCGATTGCTCGAATCCCAAGGCCACAACATCATCCGCCAGAACCACATCGGCGATTGGGGAACACAGTTCGGTATGCTAATTGCGAATATTGAGAGAAGGATGCGTGAAGCTCTTCAGGATAAAACTGTTGGAGTGATTCCTGTTCATTTGGCCGAGTTTGAAGCTTTTTATCAAGAGTCAAAAAAACTTTTTGATACAAATAAAGAATTTGCCTCAAGATCACGCGAAGCTATTGCAGGATTGCACTCAGGCGATCAGACATGGATAGGACGGTGGGGGGCTCTTGTTGCTCAATCTCGCAAGTGTTACCAAGAAATTTACGAACTACTCTCAGTGACATTAAAAGATGGGGATATTCGTGGTGAGAGCGAATACAGAGACGATTTGCCTAAGATTGTAAAAAAATTAGAAGCCAAAGGCTATGCTAAAGAGTCTGATGGTGCTATATGTGTCTTTCCGCCGGGGTTTAAGAATAAAGAGGGTCAGCCGCTGCCGCTTATGATTCAAAAATCGGACGGGGCATATCTTTATGCCACAACGGATTTAGCGGCGCTGAAATATCGGGTCGATGAACTGAAAGCAGACAGAATAATCTATGTTACCGATGCCCGGCAGAAGCTACACTTTGAGATGCTCTTTGCAGTGGCTGAGATGACTGGCTGGGCGAAGCGGAACATGTTGCATCACGTTACTTTCGGCTCGGTGCTTGGCGAAAATAGTAAGCCGCTCAAGACCCGTGAAGGTGAGAATGTAAAGCTAAAAGAGCTGCTCGATGAGGCGATAGAACGCGCAAAACAAATCGTTGAGGAGAAGAACCCCAACCTTGACGAAAATAAAAAGGCCCAAATCGCAAAGGCAGTCGGCATCGGGGCGGTAAAATATGCTGACTTCTCAAATAACCGAACCAGCGATTATATCTTCAGCTTCGATAAGATGTTAGCGATGGACGGCAATACCGCACCATATATGCAATACGCTTATGCTCGGATTAAATCCATCGAGCGAAAGGCACAGACCAAAGATGTGAATATTGAGACTGAGCTTGCCAGCTTAAAAATGCTGAACCTGACCGACCCCGCTGAGCTGGATTTGGCGAAACATCTGATTCGCTACGGCGAGGCAATCCAGGCCGCCATCGCCGATTACCGCCCGAACTACCTGACCGGCTATCTCTATGAGCTGGCGCAGAGGTTCAGCGTCTTTTATACGAACTGTCCCGTCTTGGACGCCGGGCCGAAAAAAAGACCTACCCGGCTGCTGCTCTGTGATTTAACCGCAAATACCATCAAGCACGGCTTAAGTGAATTGTTGGGTATCGAAGTGGTCGAGCAAATGTAAAAGGGAATAACAATGAAAATCATCGAAAAAGATTTTCACATAAACACTAAAGACCGTAACCAGATGATTGATATTACCGGCCAGGTCGGCTCGGCGGTAAGACAATCCGGCATAAAAAACGGCGACGTGATAGTCTATTGTCCTCATACGACGGCGGCCATTACTATTAACGAAAATGCCGACCCTTCTGTTTCGCATGATATACTTCTGACCCTAACTGAGCTGGTGCCTCATCGCCGCTCCGGCTACCGGCACTCCGAAGGCAATTCCGACGCACACTGCAAAAGCTCCATAATCGGCTGCAGCAAGCAAATCCTTATAAAGGATGGGGCACCGGTACTGGGTACCTGGCAGGGTATTTTTTTCTGTGAATTTGACGGGCCACGCAGCAGAAAAGTCATCCTCCAGCTTCGCGGAGAATAAGACAAAACCAGCTAATGCTTTCTCTCAACATTGATTACTATGGGCAGATATGCTTGTGAAAAATAAATATTTAAAAGGAATTAGTGCTAATGTAGTTCTCCTGGGCATTGTTAGCTTCTTGAACGATTTAAGCAGCGAAATGATAATGCCAATTTTGCCGATGTTTGTCAAATCACTGGGCGGCGCCGGCTTGGCCATCGGATTACTGGGGGGATTTAGAAACAGCATATCAAGTATCCTAAAGGTCTTCTGTGGCTACTGGTCTGACAAAACAGGCAAAAGGAAAATATTCGTTTCTTCCGGATATTTGACCTCAGCATTTTTTAAGTTATTCCTGGCTTTCTCTAAAACATGCCAACATGCTGTGATTTTCGCTGCCCTGGAAAGAGTAGGTAAAGGTCTGAGAACCGCCGCAAGAGATGCAATTATTGCAGACTCTATGGCAACGGAACGGGGTAAAGGATTCGGGATTCACAGAGCCCTCGATACCTCCGGAGCGATTCTGGGCTCGATTATTGTTTTTCTTTTATTCTGGTTCTTCGGCCTCGACTTCAAGTTGATTATACTCATCGCTGGAGTTATCGCATTTGCTTCTTTAATTCCACTGCATTTTGTAAAAGAAAGCAAAAAAGAACCACAAGACCTAACACTAAAGATAGGTCTAAAAAACCTTCCTAAATCTCTTAAGTTATTTATCCTGATTTCCGGCATATTCGCCCTGGGGAATTTCAGCTATATGTTCTTTGTCATTAGAGCCCAACAGTTCTTTACAGCTAAATTATCAATCGCAGTACCAATCCTTTTATATATCCTTTTTAACATTTTCTATGCTGCCTTTGCCATTCCTCTTGGCGCTCTCTCAGACAAAATCGGTAGGGAAAAAGTTATTGTCCTCGGTTACTTGCTGTTTTCACTGACTTCGCTCGGCTTTGCCCTTCTCACTTCACTGTCAGCCTTTATAGTCTTATTTGCCCTCTACGGTATAACCCATGCAGCGATTGATGGGACCCAACGCGCCCTTGTATCTGATTTATCTTCCCAACAATTAAAAGCTATAGCTTTAGGAACATTCCACGCAACAATAGGTTTGATGGCCTTGCCGGCAAGTCTGATAGCAGGATTCTTATGGCAAAATATTGCTCCGAATGTAACTTTTATTTATGGCAGTGTACTTGGCTTCATCTCTGTCTTTCTATTCATCGCTTTTAGAAGCTATTTTAGCCTGCCCGGGTGGAAACCCGGCCAATAATTTTACAAATATGCATCTTGTCCCATAGACTTGCTCAGCAATGCTCACGCAGATTAAGCGTCACATAGTAGGAATACCCCCGTGAAGTGAAAGCCGGTTTAATGCTATGCGCGTAAAAAGGGCGAGGTGGTGGAATCGGCTGGGGGGGAAACCGATGTGCCACGCTGCCTCGCCGAGGTTCGTAAGCTGCTAAATGCAGCTATTTTTCATATTCAAAGAGCAACAGATAAAAACTAACCTTTCCCGCAAAAATGTCAAATAAAAAATAAAATTTTTTAAGGGGGCACATCCCCCGTTTACACAAACCCAACAAATCTTAATATATCACTTACAAGGATGGAATGCAAGCCCAAAATCGCTTTTTTTTAGTTTTTTGCCTATTAAACCAATTAAGCAAAGACGACAGCGAAACGGGTTGAAATCCCGCTTTTGCTGGTTCAAATCGCAGCCGATAAGCCAAAAAAAGCGGTTTCCGGCATTTTTTCAATGTTAAAACCTGTTGCATCGGTAAAAATGTTCACAGAAAAATACCGGAAAATAAAACTCTAAAAGGTTACCTCCGAACGGGCGTCCGGGGAAAGCGCATTTAAGGCGGCGAGTCATGCTTAACTATGTGAAACCTCCAGCCAGCCAACGGCGTTTCAGATTGGTACTTTGATAGCGGTTTCCTTAGTGGTATCTACTGCGGGCTTCTCTCAGGCAGCAATGAATAAACTCATACCAGGTGAATTTTATCCGGAGGAAATGCCGATTGCTTATCACCGTTGCCATCCATTTCCAGCAACATAGATTTACAGCTAATAAACATCGTCTTATAAACTTAAAATCTCGTCAAAATTTTTACCTTAATCTCTTTACACTGGCAAAGTCGGCTATAAACTGATACCTTAAGAATGTTCCCGTTTGGGACGGGTTGAATTTGTTCGTTCTATGACCGTTCTTTTATGACAAGGATTTCTGAAAGAGTAGAGCGCTTAAGGGAAAATATCATCTCTGCTTGCGCCCGCGTCGGCAGAGACCCCCGCGAGGTAAAGCTCGTCGTCGTAACCAAATCCGCTGCTATCGAGGCCGTAAAAGAAATTATTCGCCTGGGCTTTACCGAGCTCGGCGAAAACCGCGTCCAGCAGTTAAAAAAGGTCTCCGCTCAGGCAGCCGACTTTCTGGACCAGGCAGATGACAATTCAACTTTAGCCAAGAAAATCAACTGGCATATGATTGGTCATTTACAGCGCAATAAGGTCCGACAAGTTCTGCCTATTGCCTCCCTAATACATTCGGTTGATACCCTTCGGCTGGCCGAAGAGATAAATGCCTCGGCAGCAAAACTAAACCTTCACCCCAGCGTACTTCTGCAGGTCAACACGTCCGACGAGCCGCAGAAATACGGTGTCCCCGTAGGAGCAGCGACACATTTAGCCGAGCAGATAGAAACCTTGCCGAATCTGAAGCTGGTCGGTCTGATGACGATGGCGCCGTTGACGCATAACAAGGACCTGGTTCGGGCCTGTTTCGTTCGGGCGAGAGAATTGTTTATAGAGATGCAAGGTGAGAAAGTGGCCGGCCCGCAGTTCACCGAACTAAGTATGGGCATGAGTTCAGACTACGAAATCGCCATTGAAGAGGGCGCAACCATTCTTCGAATCGGCTCGGCAATCTTCGCCGGCTGAAAGCTCCGAACCAAAACCAGCCCAGAGAACTTAAAGCACAAAGCCCCCGACGCCTTTTAACGTCCTATATTTGTTTCCAAAACAATCCACGACATAGACAAGAATCTATGGGCATACCAGCACCGACACTTCAAGCACCCGTTATCCAGCAAAAGCAGAAAAAAACAAAAAAAAATACAAAGTGTCGGCCCTAACAAGCCGATTTTACTCGTGCTGGTTTTTTGCGAGAACGAATATCGGTATTCTTTATAGCGTAACCTCAAAGGGCAAATGAGATGGAAAAAGTCGAACTGTTAAGCGCTATTGAACTGAAAAGCTTCACGGATGTTTTATATCTGACAAATGAGCAGCAGATGCCATTTGAAATAAAGCGGCTTCTCAAGCAGAGGAAGCTGTCCTACACAATCCTGCCGATAGATAAATTTCCCCAAGTGCGCAATCGGCTCGACATGGTCGGAACCGTCATCATCGATACGGTGGACCTGGACACCGTGCAGCAGCAAAAATTGGCCCGAATAATTGAATCACTCGAGATGGAAAATATCGGCGTGATATTGCTCAACGACCGGATGGAAGCGCCCGTAAAAAGCTTTTCCTTAACGCCGGCAAAAACCAGTTTCTCTATGGCCGCCACAATGGAGTCGATTTCCATAGATGAGCTGTGGGTTAGAATCAGCGTTAATCTTGCATACCGTAAAAAAAGTACCGGGATGGCAGTAAAGCCCGCCGTCCCGCCAAGGCAGGTACAGACAATCTACAAAAATAGATTGGCTGAGCAGCTTAGTATGACCGGCACCCTCGTGGACAACCTCGCCGAGCAGCTTCGCCTGGCCGGCCTTGTTCAGCAGGACTTTCTGCCTACGAAGCTGCCAAACTGCAATGAAGTGCGGTGGGCGACGGTTTTTCTGCCGGCCGAGTGGGTCTCAGGCGACATTTACGACGTCGTCCGTATCGATGAGCAGCACATCGGCTTCTATGTAGCTGATGTAGTCGGTCACGGGATGCCTGCGGCGCTGTTGACAATCTTTCTAAAGCAGGCACTGGTTATGCGAGAGACCATCGAGAACAATTACCGTATATTCTCACCGGCGGAGGTTATGAGAAATCTCAATGTGCGAATGGCTGCACAGAAGCTCTCTGGTTATCAGTTTGCAACCTGCTGCTATTGCCTGTTGAATATAAAGACACTGCAGCTAACCTACTCCCGTGCAGGACATCCATATCCAATCCTTATCAAACCCCGCCAGCAACCGCAACATCTGGAAATACAGGGCTCACTGCTGGGAATCTTCGGGCAGGCCGAATATATCCAGGAGACTATACAGCTTCAACCCGGCGATAAACTGCTGGTGTACTCAGATGGAGCAGAACCGTTCACCGGCAGCACCGGTGAAGACATAGTTAGCTTTAATTTCAGCGAAGAATTCTGCGAAATCAAAGATTTGCAGGTTGTTGAGATGATGGATAATTTCAACGCACTTGCACAAAATAAAGACATTGGGCCCGCCGAAGTTGACGATATTACAATGGTCGCTCTTGAAATACTTTAGAGGCCTCTCAGCTCACAACGCACGACCGTAGGAATCATTTATCCCCACGCACCGTTTTATATCAGGCCTATTATCTTCGGAAGGCACGTTCTGCAACTTATTACAAAATGCCACCCCCGCAATGTCAAAAAACAACGGTAAGTTAGGATTTTATAGGACAATTTATGCAAAATCTCGCAAACCAGCATCTCATTAGCTAAGTCCTTAATCACCCCGCAAGGCCAGAGTTGCCACGTCGTAACGCGCCTGAGGGTGGGTGAAATGCCACCCAGAAATCATTTGCAAAAATACCTCTTGTAGCTATACTTAGTTCTGCTTAACCCCTGCCTGTAAGCCGGTAACAAGCAGGGCTGGCTTTTTGTCAGGAAAGGATACGGCAATGGCGCAAAAAGATACCGATTTGCAGAAAATAAAGGAACTCATTGAAATAATGAAGGATAACAACCTGCTCGAGGTTGAAATAAAGCACGGCGACGACAAGATTTTTCTGAAGCGTTCTCAGCCCCAGTCTGCTGCAGGGGGGATGGTAGCTATGGTGCCGACGGCCGGTGCAAATACCTCAGCAGCACCTGCCGGCGTCAGGCCAATACAAGCCCTGGCAGCCGAGGAAGCAGCCGTTTTACAGACAGCCCCGCCGGACAAAATTTCCGCTCCGCACGAGCTGTTAGAGATAAAATCACCCATCGTTGGGACTTTCTACGCAACGCCAAGCCCCGATTCCGAACCTTATGTTGAAGCCAACTCGCACGTAAGTGAGCAGACGGTCGTTTGTATAATCGAGGCAATGAAGGTAATGAATGAGATAAAGGCCGAGGTCAGCGGAACTATCGCCGAAGTGCTGGTAACCACCGGCCAGGCGGTCGAATACGGCCAGGTGCTTTTCAGGGTCAAACCGGATTGATTTGCGAATAGAGCATCGAGAATATGTTTTCAAGAATCCTTATAGCGAACCGCGGCGAGATAGCCCTGCGTATCATCCGTGCCTGTCACGAGCTTGGTGTTGAGGCAGTGGCCGTTTACTCCGAGGCCGACAAAGACGCCCCATACCTGCAGCTTGCCGATGAAGCGATTTGCATAGGGCCGGCTGAGGTGGCTAAAAGCTACTTAAATATCCCTCGCATCATAAGTGCCGCCGAAATTGCCGATGTCGATGCAATTCACCCGGGCTACGGTTTTTTGGCTGAAAATATAAATTTCGCACAAATATGCAGGGACTGCGGGATAACGTTTATCGGGCCGCCCGTGGAGGCGATGCAGCTGCTTGGTGACAAGGTCCAGGCCCGCAAGCTGGCGCGCAAAGCAAAAGTATCGACGGTGCCGGGCTCTGAAGGCGCTGTCGAAAACGAGACCGAAGCCCTCAAATTAGCAAACAAGATTAAATATCCTGTGATGATAAAAGCCGCTGCCGGTGGCGGTGGACGTGGTATGAGGGTTGCGCACAACGATATCAGTTTCCGCTCTGGCTTTGCAGCCGCAAGAAGCGAAGCAGAAGCTGCCTTTGGTAACCCGAGCGTTTATCTGGAAAAGCTAATATCCGAACCACGTCATATAGAGGTACAGGTAATGGCCGACGAGGCCGGCAATGCATTGCATTTCTATGAACGAGACTGCACCATTCAAAGAAGACATCAAAAGATGATTGAAGAATCGCCCTGTCCGGTGTTGAATGAACGCGACAGGGAAGATCTCTGCAAAGCCGCCCTGAGAATCGTAAAAGAAGCCAAATATGTCAACGCTGCAACGATTGAATTTCTTCTGGATAAAGATGGAAAGTTTTACTTCATCGAGGCCAATACGCGAATCCAGGTCGAGCATCCTGTTACCGAAATGGTCACCGGCCACGATTTAATCAAGTGGCAGCTAAGAATCGCCAGCGGTCAAAAACTCAATTTAAGCCAGAGGAGTATAAAGCACACCGGCGTGGCAATCGAGTGTCGAATCAACGCCGAGGACCCCACCAATAATTTCGCACCTTCGCCGGGCACAATCACAAGATACATCCCGCCCGGCGGGCCCGGCGTCAGGATTGATACGCACATTTCACAGGGCTGGACAGTCTCAACAAGCTACGATTCGATGATTGGTAAACTTATTGTCCACCAGAGAACGCGCACAGAAGCCATTACCACGATGAAAAGGGCTTTGCGTGAGTTCGTTATCGAACCAATCAGAACCACGATACCTGCCTGCCTCGGTATCCTATCGCACAATCTCTTTGTCAAAAACAAAATCGATACCAGCTTCGTCGAACGACACCTCTAACCTTGTAGTACTTCACATACCCCTGTTATTTTTCCAGGGCGGTTAAATCTTTGTAGGTCTCCCGTTTTCGGATGATGGAAAGCTTGCCGCCGTCAACAAGGACTTCGGCAGGTCGGCAGCGGGCGTTGTAGTTGCTCGCCATACTAAAGCCGTAGGCCCCTGTGCTAAAGATAGAGAGCAAATCGCCGCGTTTCACCGGCGGGATGGCTCTGTCCTTCGCAAAGAAATCTGCACTTTCGCAGACCGGCCCGACTACATCAACGACCTCAGTACCGTCAATTTGCAAATCCTTATCCCGTCGGTCAGGCACGAATTTTTCAGGCACATTGGCAGGCCAGATGAAATGGAACGCATCATACAACGGCGGGCGAATCAAATCATTCATTGCTGCATCGACGATAACAAATTTTTTCCTGCCGCCGGTCTTCAAGTACAAAACCTGCGTTACCAAAATCGCCGCATTGGCTGCGATACTTGCACCCGGTTCAAGGATGAGTTTTAGACTCTTATCCTTTAATAACGGCACAATCTCAGCGGCGTAATCGGCAGCCGACGGCGCCGCCGACGTTACGTAATCGGCCCCGTAGCCGCCGCCGATATTTAACGCTTCAATTGTGAAGCCGTCGCTGCGCAATTGTCCAATCAGAGCTAACGCCTTTTCTGTCGCCTCCACATACGGCTTAACAGACAGACCGGCCGAGCCAAGGTGAATATGGATTGCGCAGAGCTTTACTTCTTCCCTGTCGCCGAAATCTGCGAAGAGCTTTCGTGCCTGCTCAATGTCAACGCCAAACTTGGTTTCCTTTTTGCCCGTAGTGATATAGGTGTGTGTTTTCAGGTCAATGTCAGGGTTGATGCGCAAGGCGGCTTTCGGCTGTTTGCCTTCTTGTTTTGCCAGCCGAATCAGGTTCTTCATCTCAGCTTCCGATTCGACATTGAAATAACCGACACCGGCGTTTAACGCCTCGATAATCTCGGCGTCGGTTTTACCGACCCCGGCATAAACAATTTTTGACGGTTTGCCGCCGGCCTGCAGAACACGGTACAGCTCCCCGCCGCTGACAATATCAAATCCGCTGCCTGCCTGCGCCATAAACTTAAGGATATTTATGTTGCCGCAGGCCTTAACGGAATAACAAACCATCGTATCAAGGCCGCTATAAGCATCTTGGGTCTTTTGCAGATGGTCCAGGAAGGTGGTCTTGCTGTAGATGTAAACCGGCGTGCCGACCCCGGCGGCTATTTCCCTGACGTCCACACCTTCGGCGAACAGCCGGCCGTTTTTATAATTGAAATAGTCCATATCGTTTTCTCTTCAAAAACCCGGCAATTACAAGAACCCACAGCTCAGCACAGCCGGGCTTTCAGTAAACAGTATAAAAGATTAGAAGCCGATTGCAAAGAAACAATCAGCGATACGTAATCTTGTTTTTAGCGGTATTATGGGGGATGTGTATTTAATGTCCTGCGTACAAAAAACGGAAGGTTCCGCTGAAGCAACGAAACCTTCCATTGTCGCATAACTTATCGAAGCACTGAAATTTTGATTAAACCGTTATGCTACCTTTTTCTCTTCTTTGTCTTTTTCTTCTTAGTCTTCTTCTTTGCTACTTTTCTCTTTTTCTTCGCTACTTTTTTCTTTTTCTTTGTTGCTTTTTTCCTTTTCTTAGCCATCATTTTCTCCTTTCGGCTGGTTAAATCCTTTTATATTCAAGCCAACATCATAATACTAATTTACTTTTTAAAAACCTGTCAAGCAAAATCATAAAAAAGCCAATAGACATTGTTACATTTTTTATCGTCCAGATGTTTAAAAATACTTCATAAAATTTTTTACCATTGCTGTTTTACATAGCTTGCTGTTTTGTTTATCATACTTTCTGATAGGACAAGTACAACCTGCTTTACCGCCGCTGAAGTTTTTACTTAAACTGATTTGTGATTGAAGTTTCTGCTCTAAATTCGGAAGTTAGTTGTTATATGTGCTTTTGTAAAATGCATTTTATTTAACTTATAGGTGTGTTTCGATACATTTCGTGTAGAAGGAGAATTGTCATCATTGTCAAGACATATATTTTCAAGCTGTTGAAAAATACAAGGAGCACAAAAAAGCCAAGTTGTTTTTTGGGAGTCTTTTGTTGCCTTCTGATTGTTTATTGGCATCTTTTGCTGGCTAAATTTTTTTTGATTTTTTTGTAATATTTCTTTCAATAATACAACAGTTTACCTGTTAATTTTTTATGGCAAAGAAAAAAATAGCTCTGTTCGGCGGTACGTTCGACCCAATTCATCTCGGCCATACAATTGTCGCCGACGACGCAGCAGAACATATCGGCGCAGAGAAAGTCATTTTTATTCCCGCGAAACGCTCGCCTCTGAAAAATTTCTTCCCGGAAGCAAGTGACCACGACCGATTGGCTATGATAACCCTTGCAATCGCCTACAACAAAATGTTTGAGGTAAGCGACTGTGAATTGAAAAAAGCCGGACCGGGCTACACATTAGAGACCGTAAGGCAGTTCCATGCCGACTACGGCAGCGACACCTCAATTTACTGGCTGATAGGCGCCGACAGTATTGGCGAATTGCCGTACTGGTATGAGATTGGCCGGCTGATTGATGAGTGTAATCTATGTGTGATGTATAGGGCGGGCTATGACGTGCCGGATTTTGCCGAATTAACAACCGTTATCGGTGCCGGCCGGGTCGAAAAACTTCAGAGAAACGTTATCCAGACACCCCTGATTGACATTAGCAGCACGGAGATACGAAAAAGATTGGCCGCTGGCCAAGACGTAACCGATATGCTCGACCCCAAAGTCGCCGACTACATCCGCAAGCACCGGCTGTACCAGTCAAAGCCCCTGTCCTAACTCAGGTCATAATCGTAAATTTTTAACAAACCTTATTAGCCAGCCGCACCAGTCGGCCATCCCTTCGCTGGTTCTGGCGGATATTGGGAAAATCTCGATACCTTTATTTAATTTGCGGGCATCGGCTTTGACTCGTTCGATATCAAAGTCAACCTGACCAACTGGCTCCAGTAAGTCAATCTTGTTTATCAGCAAGACCTTTGACCTTGCAAAAATGGCGGGATATTTTGCCGGCTTATCGTCACCCTCCGCAACAGAAAGCGCAGCTACTTTGCCGGTCTCGCCCAGTTCAAATGCCGATGGACAAACCAGGTTGCCCACGTTCTCTATAAAAATCAAATCCAAATCATCGAGGGGCAAACTCTCTAACGCCCTATTCACCTGCTGCGCCGACAAATGACACGCACCGCCCGTTTCTATCTGGACCACCGGCGCCGCCGTCGCTCGGATTCTTTCAGCGTCCAAATCGGTTTGAATGTCGCCTTCAATAACACCGATTTTGATTTTGTCCTTCAATTCGTTTATCGTCCTTACCAGAGTCGTGGTCTTGCCCGAGCCGGGGGACGATATCATATTCAGACATAGCACCTTCTGCTCGGCCAAAATTCGGCTGTTCTTAAGGGCGTATTGCTCGTTTGCACTGAGAATCTTCTTGCTGACGTTGACTTTATACATTCCATCACTCCGCTTCAAATTCTATTGTCTCCAACACTAAAGGCACATCAGGCAGCAATTCAAAATCCTCGCTCCCGCACTTTGAACAAACCGGCTGAGAAAGCTCGAATTCAAAAACCTCGCTGCAATTACTGCACAGACCCTCCATCGGCTTATGCTCTACCTCCAATTTCATGCCCTCGCAGGCCGTGCCTTTAGCAATGGCCTCGAAGGCAAAACGAAGGGCCTCGTCGTTTATGATATTAAGCATCCCGCAGCTAATCTTTGCGCTGATGGGTTTTGCGTTCTGCTTTTCAATTTCAGCCGAGATTGCCGCCAACAGCCCCTCAGCCACCATCATTTCGTGCATCAGCATATCCTCGGCAGTTCTCGTCCGTATGGCATCTGGACGACCCTCCTGCCACCGATTTGGGTCTCGATTTCCACCGTAGGCACATCACTGGTCTTGACAACTTCGCCGATTATACTTGCCTTTTTACCCAGCGGATGTTCTTTACAGATAATCAGACAATCACCGACTGACGCCGACGAGACGACCGCAACGAACTTGCCTTCATTTGCGATATTAAGCACGTCGAAGCCGAGCATATCCGCCGCCGCTTGCACAGTAGGATTGACCGGTATATCGACTTGGCGAATCCCGATGCTCAAGCCGGTCGCTCTGCATATCTCGTTAAGTGTTGCAGCCAGTCCCCCTCGTGTCAGGTCCCGCATAAATTTCACGCCTTTTGTGTTTTCCAGTAATTGACAGGTCAACTCCGCCAAGCCGGCACAGTCACTTTCTAATTGCGATTGAGATTTGATACCCTCTCGCTGCGAGATAATAGTCAGGCCGTGGTCGCCAATCGTGCCGTTAATAATGATTTTGTCTCCGACCGCAATCCTGTTGAAACCTAAGTCCACGCCGGCCAATCGCACGCCAATCCCCGCCGTATTTATAAAAATCCCGTCTGCGGCACCGGCCTCGACGGTCTTCGTATCGCCGGTAACAATATCAACGTTGTTTTTCTTGGCTGATTTGCTGACACTGTCTAAAATTTTCTCCAGCAGCTCAAACTCGAAACCCTCCTCGATTATCAGCGACAAAGCCAGTGCAATCGGTCTCGCACCGGCAACAGCCAGGTCGTTCACCGTCCCGCAGACGGCAAGTTTTCCGATATCCCCCCCGTTAAAAAACAACGGCTTGACAACGTAGCTGTCCGTTGTGAAGCATATCGAGTTCGATTCGAGGTTCAAGCTCGCCGAATCGGCCAATTCAGCGAGAGTATCGTTTTTTAATCTTGGCAGAATATTGTGCCGGATTAGTTCGTCGCTCAATTGTCCGCCGCCGCCGTGTGCAAGTAGAATTCTATCGTGCCTGCTTGTTTTCACTACCCTGATTTCCTGACTCCCCCGTATTTAAACCACGCCGCACAAGCCCCTTCGGAGCTTACCATACACGGCCCAACCGGACTTTGCGGCGTACAGCTTTTTTCAAACAGCCCGCATTCCGGCGGCTCTATCAGCCCGCACAGAACCTCGCCGCATCGACAGCCGTTAATTTCCTCGCCGGGCGCCTCAGTAATGTCAAATCGTTTGAGGACATCGAAGCGGCTGTATTTATCTTTTAGCTTAAGGGTGCTCTTTTCTATCTCTCCAAGCCCTCGCCAGTAGCCGTCCGCTGGCTCGAAGCACTCGTCAGTGATTTTCTGGGCGGTGGTGTTGCCCTTCTCGGTTACCACCGCTGCATATACTGATTTTAGCTCGGCAATGCCCGCAACGAACTGGCGACATATTTCGCTCAGCCCTTCGATTATCTGCATCGGCTCAAAACCAGCCACCACACACGGCCGGCCGAAGCCCTCCACAATCTCGGCAAATGCGCCGAAACCGATTATCACGCTGACGTGCCCGGGACATAGAAAAGCATCTATATTATGATTTTTCTCAGATAAAAGGGCTCGCATCGCCGGCACAACTAATTTATGCCCGCTTAAAATGCAAAAGTTGTGGATATTTTGCTTTGCCGCTTCTTCCACCGCCACCGCCGTAGCCGGCGCAGTCGTTTCAAAACCGACCGCAACGAACACAACCGTCTTTTCGGGATTGTCTTTCGCCAATTGCAGGGCGTCCTCGCTGCTTAAGACAACCTTAACGTCGGCTTTTGTGCGTTTTGTCTCGAGCGACCCGCCTTTGCCCGGCACGCGAACCATATCACCATAGGTGGCAATCAAACAATCATCGTTGTCAGCCAATTGCAAAACAGTATCGATATAGCCCTGGTCGGTAACACAGACCGGACAGCCCGGCCCGGACAAAAGCTTTATTCCTTCGGGCAAAGTCGATTTTATACCGTTGCGGAAGATAGAGACCGTATGAGTGCCGCAGACCTCCATTATATTGATTTGCCGCCCTATCTTTTCGCAGGCCGATTTCATAAGACCCTGTGCCTTATAAATTCTCTCGAGCATAATGAAAACCTATCCTGAAATCTTGTCTGGCGTCTGGTCGAACTCGCTGATTTCCGCAAGAAGCTGCCAGGTCTTCTTCGCCTCTTCTTCATCGACAAGTGAGATGGCAAAGCCGGCGTGTATCAGCACCAAATCCCCTAACTTGGCCTCGGCTAACAGCGTGGTCCTCGCCCGCCATCGGCTGCCCATTGCATCGACAACCGCTTTATCTCCTTCTAATTCAACTATTCTCGCCGGTATCGCCAAACACATAATTCGTACCTCGTTTCAAACTTTGCGTCTTGTAATCCTAGCGGCAATCGCCGCCTGGCCAACAGATATTCCACCGTCATTAGACGGCACTTCACGATGGAATAATACCTGAAAATCATTTTTCTTCAAGTGGCTAATCAGGCGATTTGTCAAATACCGATTGCAAAACACCCCGCCGGCTAACGCAACAGCATTTAATTTTGCACTTTCTCTGGCTGCCTTAGCCATTTGCAATAGCCCTGCGGCGATGGTATTATGGAACTTCGCCGAAATAACGCTGACGGCTGTCCCCTTTTTAATATCGTCAATTAGCTGTTTTATCATCTTACACAAATCAAGCTGAATTGGTTTACTGCCTGTTAGTTCAAAGTCATAGTGTTCTTCAACGCCACTTTCGGCGATTGCCTCAAGGGCCATCGGAAGCTGTGCCTCAAAATAGTTGTAGCCGCCCACGCCCGCCATAGCCGCAGCCGCATCGAATACCCTGCCTAAGCTGGATGTTTCCACGGTGTTGATTTGCTTTTCGAGCTGTTCCAGTATAATTTTCGATTTTGTATTTACATCCGCTTCAACTCGCTCAAGCAGCCATTTGAATTTCTCTAATCTAAAATCGTCCCCATAGGTTTTTCTTAATAATCCCAGAACAGGTCTTATTGCCTCCTTGCTTGCCGCATCTGCGCCCGCCAGCGGGTAATAGGCCAAATGACCAAACCGCTCGAAGCCGTCTAATGATGCGATTAGACACTCGCAGCCCCATATCGCCCCGTCCGTACCGTAGCCGGTGCCGTCACAGCTAAGCCCGATGGCCGGCCCGGCAAGACCGTATTCAGCCAAGACAGAGCCGATGTGAGCCCAGTGATGTTGAACCTGAACAATCTCTACGGCGGGTATTGAAAGGGCGTAACGGGTCGATAGATAGCCCGGATGAAGGTCGCAGGCCACAACCTTCGGGGCAACCTCAAACAGCTTGCGCAGATGCTCGATTGAATCGATATAGTGATGATAAACCTCTGCATCCTCCAAATCCCCTATGTGCTCGCTACAGATAAGCTGATTTTGTTTCACGAAGCAGAAGGTATTTTTCAAGTCACCGCCCGCTGCGAATATGTCCTGGCTACAATTCTCTTCGATAAAAATCGGCGTCGGCACATACCCCCTCGCTCGTCGCAACGGCGTTGGCTTTTCGTCGATAAAATGCACAACAGAATCGTCAACCTGCCGGTAAATCTCCCTGTTATGCATCAAAAAGGCGTCCGCAATCCGGCCCAGCCGTTTCAACGCCTCGTCATTCTTACATATCAACGGCTCATCGCAGATATTGCCGCTGGTCATAACCAGAACTTCTATATCATATTCAGCAAAAAGCAAAAAGTGCAGGGGGGCGTAGCACAGCATAAAACCGAATGTATCAACACCTTCGGCGGCCGACGGTGCTATTTTTGAGTCCTTTTTCTTCGGCAATAAAACAATCGGGCTTTGTGGGCTTGCCAATACCCGTTCAGCCGATTCACTTACGACCGCATACTCTTTTATCTTCTCAACCGAATCTGCCATCATAGCAAATGGCTTATAGTCCCTTCTTTTGCGTTCTCGCAATCGCCTTACCGCTTTGTCGTTAACTGCATCGACTGCTAAGTGAAACCCGCCGACCCCCTTTATCGCAACAATCTTTCCCGCCCGAAGCAAATTTGCAGTTTTAGTGATCACCCTATCGGCCTCGGTTTCTATAGTTTTACCTTTATCATCTGTCAGCCAAACCTTCGGCCCGCACGCACCACAGGCGACCGGCTGGGCGTGAAATCGCCTGTCGGTTACGTCCGCATACTGACCAGCGCATCTGTCGCACATCGCAAACACTGACATTGTAGTATTCGGCCGGTCGTAAGGAATCGTCTTAACTATCGAATACCTTGGCCCGCAGTTGGTGCAGTTTATAAAAGGATACCTGTACCGGAAATCATTCTCATCCGCCATCTCCGCAAGACAATCGCTGCAGACCGCAATATCGGCGGTTACCTGCGACAGAGCTGCCCCCTGCGAATCACTTTCCTTGATGACGAATTCATCCTCACCTTCAATAACAGCTGTGTCGGTTGTTCGGCAGGACTTTATCTCTGCCAACGGCGGCTTATCTGTTTCAAGACGGGCTAAAAATTCGGATATCTTGTTGTTTTTCCCCTGTATTTCTATTGTTACACCCTTGGTGTCATTATAGACAAAACCCGAAAGACCCAATTGCCGGGCTATACGATACACCGCCGGCCTGAACCCTACACCCTGCACCCGACCGGTTATGAATATTCTCTGTCTTTTAATCAAAAACCTTAACCCTTTACTGTTCAACCATTTTTAATACGTGTGGTTTATGTAAGCGGTTCTTAAGAAGCATTGTAATCCGGAGGCGTCAAAAAAACAATCGTCCGCTATTCGGCGGATTCAGCACCGACAACTATGTAAAAATTTATTTGTCAAAATCGGACTCTCGTGCTAACATTATGGTGACTGCGAATGGTGTTTAGCTAAATATCGGGACTAAACCCTATATCCTAAACGCTATACGCTATTTTTGGGGCCATAGCTCAGTTGGGAGAGCGCTTGCATGGCATGCAAGAGGTCGTGGGT
>CAYONQ010000009.1:27923-50488 GCA_964405375.1 uncultured Pirellulales bacterium | reverse complement strand
CTCGCCTTCCGTTCGGCCCCGACTATCGCCCCGGCCTGGGCTATCCGCCCTTCGGCATCGGCTCTGCTTTTGGCTATTAACTCTTCGGCTTCGGTTTTGGTTTTTGCTATTGTCTCGGCGTCGGTTCTCGCCTTCTTCTCGGCGGCGGCTTTCGTCTCGGCTATCTGTTTCTCAATCTTGACTCTGGCTCGTTGTTCGGCCTCGACTATCGCCTCCGCCTGGGCTATCCGCCCTTCGGTCTCCGCCTTGACTTTCGCTATCCGCTCCTCGGCTTCGGCGTTTGTTCTAGCTATTGCCTCCTCGGCCTCGGCTTTGGTCTCGGCTATCCGCTTTTCGACCTCGATTCTCGCTCGCTGCTCGGCCTCGACTATCGCCTCTGCCTCGACCTTGACCTCGGCTATTGTCTCCTCGCTCTCAGCTCTAATCTGAGTTATCCGCCCTTCGGCATCCGCTACGATATTTTGTTCAGCTTTAGTTATCACTTTGAGGTAGGCCTCTGCCATAATGCGAGGAATGATATAGACCGTTGGTTTTTCTTCAGGGCCATATTCCTCACATACCACCGTAGTCTCGTCAGCATAAGCGTCATTATAGACGGTGTCATCCGGCTGTTCTAACAGCTCTATGACTTGTGGTTCGGATTCTGTTCGCGATTTTGCCATTTTTAGAAAACCTGATTATTTTTGTCAGCTTGTTTGAGAGCCATTGTGAACCTTCTTTATACAAAGCGAAAGCTCGACGATATATTCATTTATAACGGTGCTATCCCCTTTTATTCTCGATAGATTTTTCTAATACTTTAGGATTTTTCCAAATCTTCGGTATTTCAACCGCTAATTCTGCCGATAAATAAAATATACCCTCAAAATCATAAAAAGGTAAAAAGGAGACAATCCAGATGAAAACGAACAGGAGCTTATTGGCTGTCATTACGGGTTTAGTATGTTGCGGGGTTGTAGTGTGGTTTTGCACCTCTATTCAGGGCGTTGAGAAGAGTTACGAGGTCCAGCCCCAAATTACCGTACCCGAATACAGAACCGATGCGACCCGGGCCATAGATGCCTATGAGCGTCTGATGGAACGATATATGGATATGACAGAAGGCAATTTGATGAGGATTGGCTCAGACACTCAACGCATTGTAGAGAAATTAGATTTGATGGATGCCAAATTAACAAATCTTTGTGCGAGAATGGCAAGAATCGAGGAGGTCTTAGGGTTGGAACGACCCGAGCGGCCAGCTATGAAAAAACCATTATCTGTTGAGACAGAGGAAAAAATTGGGCAGTCCGTCGAACCACAGGTCGAATAAAGTAAATCACCGGCCGGTTACAATTGGCGTTATAATCGACAGTTTTCAGCCGTAGGTTTTGCCGGTCTCGTCCACATAAATAGTCCCCTTTGCCTGCTTTATTATCTTGACCGCCTTCGGTACCTCGTCTAACTTCGGGACCTTGAACAGCTTGTGGCACTTGCGACACCTTATCCTTCGGTCGGCAGCGGCAGCGTCAAGCAGCCAGGCGCTGCTGCATCTCGGGCATTGGGCAATAATCTGCATCAGCAAATTCCACAACAAAGTGCATAAGGGCACTAAAAACATTTTAGCTATAGATTTGACAGACATCTATAATAAATTTTTCCTCTCGGCCCCTATAATACCGCTTCATCGCAAACAAGCCGGAATTCTTTGGTGTTGACGGATTAGGAAAATTGGGGTATTATGCTGCGTGAAAATTGAACGCGGCGGAGAAATATATCAACCGGGGAGACATATCGACTGATGATTGATTATTTGGAAAAGGAGACTGGGTCCCCGCCCATTCGACTTCGCTCAGGATGGTTGCGAAAAGACCGGCGATTACGAAGATTTTTGTTGCAAAGCCAGATATTGTTGTTAGAATGACAAACTGATTGATTCAGTTTGTCATACCTGCGAAGGCAGGTATCCACAGCCAAAATTGAGAATCTGGGTTCCCGCTTGCGCGGGAATGACAACAGTTGTTGGAGAACTGTATATGAAAAAAGATACACATCCGGAATACCACAAGGTGGTGGTCCACTGCGGCTGTGGGAATACGTTCGAGACCCGCAGCACGGCTAAAGAGATACACGCGGAAATCTGCTCAGCGTGCCATCCGTTCTATACGGGTAAGCAGAAGTACGTCGATACGGCAGGCAGAATAGAACGATTCCAGAAGAAATACGGCAAAGATTACATCAAAAAGCAAGAGAAAGACGAAAAGCAATAGCTCGTGTTTCGTATCTCGTATCTCGTATTAAGATAATTCCTTTATTTTAAGTTTTATGCGGTGGTTCTGCGCTTTTGGCTTTACTTTTTCGCTTCAATCGCTTCAATAATCAGATTGCCTGCAGTGAACAGCAGATGTTAGAGGATTATATTTATGGCTGAGGAAAAGGACCCGCTTTTAGCAAAGCTTAATGAGCTTGAGGGGCGGTACGTTGAGCTTGAGAAGAAAATCGCTGAGCCGGCGACAGCAGGCGATTCAGCGAAGCTAATAGCGCTATCGAAAGAGCAGGGTAAGCTGAAAACGATAGTTGCGAAGTACCGCGAATACAAGAAGACGGCAAACGACATCAAAAACGTCGAAGAAATGATAAAAGCCGCTGCGGCGGACAAGGACATCAAACAATTGGCGGAAGAAGAGCTCGGCAAGCTTGAGAGAAAAAAGGACGCTTTGCTTGAGGAAATCCGAAATGCGCTTGTGATGGCTGACAAGACGGGTATCGATTCGGTCATAATGGAGATACGTGCGGGCACGGGCGGTGAAGAGGCGGCCCTGTTTGCCCGCAATTTGTATGATATGTACGTGAAGTACGCGGAGGGCCGAAAATGGCGCATCGAGCAGCTTGCTTTCAGTGCGGCGGAGATGGGCGGGTTTCGCGAGGTCATATTTGCCGTCAAGGGTAAGGGCGTAGGCGATTTGAGCTATGAGGGCGGCGGCCACCGTGTTCAGCGCATCCCGCAGACGGAATCGCAGGGCAGAATTCATACGTCGGCGGCGACGGTGGCAGTATTGCCTGAGCCGGAAGAGATGGATATTAAGATAGAAGATGCGGACGTGGTTGAGCACGTCAGCAGGTCAAGCGGGCCGGGGGGACAGAGCGTTAATAAGCTCAGCAGCGCAGTCAAGCTCGAACATATCCCGACGGGAATTACCGTCAGTATGCAGGACGAGAAAAGCCAGCATAAGAACCGCGCCAAGGCGTGGCGGATTTTAAAAAGCAGGATTTACGAATATTACCAGAGCAAAGAAAGGGCCGAGAGGGACTTGAAGCGAAAGAGTATGATTGGCTCGGGCGACAGGAGTCAAAAGGTGCGGACTTATAATTACCCGCAAAACCGGCTGACCGACCATAGAATCAACCTGTCGCTTTACAGCCTCGATAAGATAATGGCCGGCGGTATGGACGAGGTTATTTCGGCGTTGAAGGACTACGATAGACAACAAAGATTGAAAAATCTTTAAGGCGTATCTCGTGAAGCGTGAAGCGTATCTCGAAAGGGATACGAAATGCGAGATACGAGATGCGAGATACGAAATGATAGTAGTTGTTACAGGGATGGTTGGGGTCGATAAGAAGAGCTACCTTGAGAAGGTATGCCGACTGGCCGGGCAGAGAGGCAAAGAGGTGGTTCTGTGCAACGTCGGCGATATGATGTACGCCGAATCGCCCGATATTGCGGCAGGGAAGATTCTGGACATATCGATGAAACGGCTGAGCTCTCTTCGCCGCAGTGTTTTCAAAGACATTATTGCAAAGGCGGGGGAAAGCGCCCACTTAATCGTCAATACTCACGCCACGTTTCGGTGGCGGCACGGGCTGTTTCCGGCGGTGGACTTTGACCAGATGCGGCAATTAGACACCGATATGTACATCTGCCTGATTGACGGCGTGGCGGCCTTGCACAGCCGGCTTCTAAAGGAACATTCCACCGAACATTCGCTGAAGGATTTGATTGTCTGGCGGGAAGAGGAAATCATCGGCACAGAGATGCTGTGCAAGGGTATCAATGAGAAGATACCCTTTTACTGTCTTGCCCGCGGGGCCGCTGAAGAGACTATCGAAACGTTCTGCCGGCTTGTTTTCGAGCAGTCGTGTAAAAAGGCGTATTTGAGCTTTCCGATGACGGCGGTTGGTGATATGGAGGATGTTAGGGAGAAAATCGCCGAATTTCGTAAATTGATGAAAAAACAGTCTCTCACCTGTTTTGACCCTGCTGATTTGGAGGAGTCTTATCTGCCGCACTATGCCCGGAAGGCAGGCGAACAGGGGCTTGATTTTGTTGAGGTAAAGACGTTGGGACGGTCAGTACGATTGGATTTGCAGGAGGTTCGGCAGATTGAGCGTGATATTAACAGCCAGATATATGCGCGTGACTTTATGCTGATTGACCAGTCGGATATGATAATCAGCTTTATACCGTCACTGGCGGACGGCCGGGCGGTGATATCCAGCGGAGTGGAGAGGGAGCTGCAGCACGCCCACGAGGCGGCTAAAGAGGTGTACGTTATCTGGACGGCGAGACAGACGCCATCGATATTCGTTACGCAGACAGCGACAAAGGTTTTTGCAGACGCCGACAGGGCGCTGGAATTTTTCAAAAAGAATTTTGAATAATGAATGAAAGACAGATATCAGAAAATGACCTGGCGGGGTGTATTGAGCATACGATGCTTGGTGCGACGGCGGAGGAAGAGGAAATCAGACGATTGTGCGAGGAAGCAAAAGAGTACGGGTTTTATTCGGTTTGTGTGAACCCGCGGTGGGTGATTTCGGCGATTGATGAACTGGACGGCAGCGAAGTTAAGGTTTGCAGCGTGGTGAGCTTTCCGTTGGGAGCGGATTCGACGAGAATGAAGGTGGGACAGGCGGCGGATTTAATCCTGTACGGGGTCAATGAGATTGATATGGTGGCGGATTTGGCGGCGATAGTTAAGCCGGACAAAAAGTACCTGTCCGCCCAGTTAGATGCGGTGCTGAAGATTTGCCGGTCAAAAAGGCCGGCGATTGTTTTGAAAGTGATAATCGAATGTGCTGCCCTGAGTATGGACCAGAAATTATTTGCCTGCAGCATAGCAGACAAATGCGGTGTTGATTTTATAAAGACAAGCACGGGCCTGCATCCGGCAGGTGGAGCGGCCGTCAAGGATGTAAAGCTAATCAAAGAGACGGCGCCAAATTGCAGGATAAAGGCGGCGGGCGGGATTAGAACCGCAAGGCAGGCACTTGCGATGTTAGAGGCGGGAGCGGACAGGATAGGGACATCATCCAGCGTTGAGATTATAAACCAGTTCAAAGCAGGACAATTAGAATGACCACAGGGACAGTTGTCAGAACAGATAAAAGTATTCTTTGCAAGGTGCATTATAAAAGGATACGCCTATCGGTGAGTTTGCCGGCTTTAAGCGAGACATTTGCGCAACTGAAATCGCCATCGATTATCGGCGGTAACGTTTCCAAAGCGGATGCGGACGGGTTTAGTTACTGGGCGGCTGGGCCGAGAGAAGTATTCGAGTCTCGAGCGGGACAGAAAGAGCCGTTCGGGAAGCTGCAATGTGCATTAGACAAGTATAAGCTCGAAGGTGATTTCAATGTGGATTCCCGCTTGCGCGGGAATGACAAAGAGGAGGGAATGTCGAATAACGAAAGGGATGGTAGTAACAGTTTGCCGAAGGGGATTTTTTGCGGGGGATGGATAGGGTATTTTAGCTATGAGCTTGGCAGATACATTGAGCGATTACCGGAGACAACGATAGATGACTTAAAAATGCCGTTGATTCGGTTGTGCTTCTACGACAGGTTGGCTGCTTATGACCATAAAGAAAAGATGTTCTGGCTGATTGCCTTGGGGTTGCCGAACGACAGCGAACAGCCGGGAGAAAAAATAGCGGGTCTTGAACGGTTATTGGTCGAATCACAGCAGATTTCCATTAAGCCGCCCTGCCGCGGCGAGCTTGACAATATAGATTTCTCGCAAATCCGCTGCAATATGGACAGGGACTACTACTTCAGGGCGATTGAGAAGATAAAGCGTTATATTTATGATGGGGATGTCTATCAGATAAATTTTTCGCAGCGATTTGAATGTGATTATAGTGCCCTGCCGATAGGGCTTTTCCACTGGCAGAACCATTATAATCCGAGTCCGTATTCGGCGTATATTGACGGCGGCGGTTTTCATATTGTCAGCGCCTCGCCTGAGATGTTTATAACGATTATCGACGGCGTTATCAGCACCAAGCCGATTAAGGGCACCCGGCCGAGAATAAACGAAACAAACACAACGGATTTGCGGGTGAAACAGGCCAATGCAAGGAATCTCGATGAGCTGGTTAGCAGTGAAAAAGAGCAGGCGGAGCTGAATATGATAATCGATTTGGAACGTAACGACCTTGTTAGAATCTGTGAATACGGAACGAGGAAGGTTGTCCAGCCGAGGACAATCGAGAGCTATCCGACGGTGTTTCACGCCGTTGCGACGGTGGCCGGTCGGCTTCGGGAAGAGGTTACGTTCTGCGATGTTTTGCGTGCGATGTTTCCGGGCGGCTCGATTACGGGAGCGCCGAAAATCCGCTCGATGGAGATTATCGACGAGACCGAGCCGACAGCACGAGGCGTTTATACCGGCAGTATCGGGTTTATCGGTATCGACGGGACGGTTGGCTTGAATATTGCGATACGAACGATTATTATCAAAAACCAAAAGGCCTATGCACAGACCGGCGGCGGGATAGTGGCGGACTCATATGCACAGCCGGAATGGGACGAGACGCTCGTAAAAGCAAGGGCTCTGCTGGCTGGCATTGAAGCCACAGAGAAAAATAAATAATTTTCATTAGCCACAGAGAGCACAGAGGTCACAGAGGAAAAAAGTTAAAGAACTATCATAATGAATGGGGAAAAACTCAAATCTTGGGAAGAGTTTGAAAACATTGCTCTGGAGGAAATCTCCAAGACAAAAGAGATGCAACAAAGAGAAGGAACATCCGGACTTGTTGATTATCCTCTTTTTAGAGGTCACGGCAGTGCAAAATGGCATCTGAAAACTACCCTGGAAAGAATAAAAGATGAGCAAGTAAGTCTTAGAGAATACCATTATATCCTAAAAATTGTCCATAAAGCCGTTGAATCATG
Source organism: uncultured Pirellulales bacterium (assembly GCA_964405375.1). Taxonomy (GTDB): domain Bacteria; phylum Planctomycetota; class Phycisphaerae; order Sedimentisphaerales; family Anaerobacaceae; genus CAYONQ01. The sequence goes on along the minus strand of CAYONQ010000009.1, from coordinate 43,330 downwards.
CACTGGCAAGAGGTGGGATTTGGATACGGAAACCGACTTGGGAAGTTTTGTACTGCCTGCCTATGAGTTTATGGCGTATTTAAGGCATAACGGTTTTCCTTCCCCTTTATTGGATTGGACAAGATCCCCGTATATTGCGGCATACTTTGCTTTTACAGATACAACTTGCAAAAAAAACTCAGAAGACTATGTGTCTATTTTTGTATATAGAGAGTCGTGTGGACACGGCAAGGGTTGGTGTGGGGGAAAACCTTATATCCGCGCCCTTGGCCCAACTATTGTGACCGATGCTAAACATTTTCTCCAGCAAAGCCAATATTCAATTTGTGTGAAGGAGCAGAATAGCGAAGTGTTTTTTGCTAATCACGAGGAAGTAGAACCCGAGGAAGACCAAGATGTATTGCTCAAATATGACATTCCATTTTCGGAACAAAAGAAGGCTCTTGAGAAATTGGATCTAATAAACATCACAGCTTACTCACTTTTCACCTCGGAAAGAAGTCTCATGGAAACTCTGGCTTTACGCGAAATAATCCTGAAATATAAATAGAAATATTCTCTGTGAACTCTGTGTCCTCTGTGGCTAAAAATAAAATTGATTCTCTGTGGCTTAATTGCTGAATAGTGGAAAAAGTTTTTTTAAATGACAAGCTGGTTGATGCTGAGAAGGCCTGTATATCAGCTGCCGACAGCGGGTTTCTGTACGGTGCGGGTATTTTTGAGACGATGCGGGCCAATAACGGCGTTGTGTTTTCATTGAAGGACCATCTTGACCGGTTGAGCTTCAGTGCCGGCGTTCTGTCGATAAACAATACATACGAGAAGGGATTTATCACGGATGCAATTTACAAGGTGTTAAAGGCAAATAAACTGACCGATGCGCGGCTTCGGCTGACACTAACGGGCGGGCCGATGTCGGTGCCGGAGGAAAAGCGAAAGGCAACACTGCTTATTGCAGCAACGAAATTTCAGCCGTATCCAGCGGAGTATTATAAAAACGGCGTTCTGGTTGTATTGTGCCCGTTCAGGCAAAATCCGACTGAGCCGATTTACCGACACAAGACGATAAACTATTTCTCGCGTATGATTGCATTAAAGCAGGCACACGAGAAGCGAGCGGCTGAGGCGCTGTGGTTTACTGTAGATAACCGTTTAGCTGAGGGCTGTATAAGCAACGTGTTTTTAGTCAAGGACTCGGTGCTCTATACCCCCCCTATCGAGACGCCGGTGCTTGCAGGCGTGGCGAGAAAGACGGTCTGTAAAATTGCCATAAAAAATTCAATCAAATTGGTCGAAAAGGAGCTTTCCATAGATGATCTTCTAAGCGCCGATGAGATTTTTCTAACGAATGTGATTATGCAGGTTCTGCCGGTTGTCGCCGTGGAAAAGCACACGGCAGGTGACGGCAAAGTCGGGGTGGTAACTAATAAATTGCAAAAATACTTCGATGAACTTGTTAGAAGCGAGTGTGAGCAGAAAAGATGAAGATAAAGGATATTGCTGAGATAATTGAAGAAATAGCGCCCTTAAAACTGGCGCAGGGGTGGGACAACGTGGGACTGTTAATCGGCGATGCGCAGCGCAATGTAAAAAACATCCTGCTGACCATTGACGTAACCGGTGATGTGGTTGCCGAGGCGAAGAAGTTAAGGGTTGATTTGATAATCAGCTATCATCCCGTCATCTGGGACGGTTTGAAAAAAATCAGCGCTGATGGGCCGAGCGGCATTGTCTATGAATTGATTCGCCGGCGGATTGCGGTTTTTTCGATACATACCGCTTTGGATTCGGCCATAGGCGGAGTAAACGATGGGCTTGCGGAGATTATTGGTATCCGTAACGGCGAGCCGCTCGGCGATTACGTTGACAATCCTGCGGGCGATAACTATAAACTCGTCCTTTTTGTCCCTGTCGGGTCGGCGGCCAAGGTATCAAACGCAATTTTCACCGCCGGTGCGGGGGCGGTAGGCAATTACAGCCACTGTGGTTTCCAGAGCGACGGGACGGGCAGCTTTCTGCCTTTGCAAGGGGCTAAGCCGGCTGTCGGGAAGAAAGGGAAGTTGGAGAAGGTTTCCGAGGTGAGATTTGAGACGATTGTGCCGGCGGAAAGAATCGATGATTGTATAGCAGCGATGAAAAAGGCACATCCTTACGAGGAGCCGGCCTTCGATGTTTTTAAGCTCTATAATGACCGAAGCAAATTCGGGTTAGGCAGAATCGGCAAATTAGAAGAGCCGACGATGTCAGGTGAAATAATCAAGAGAATAAAAAGATATACCGGTGCAAAAACAATCGGTATAGTGGGGAAGGAAAAACGATTAGTAAGACGAGCGGCGGTTTGCGCCGGTTCGTGCGGTAAGATTATCAACCTGGTCATTGCCGAAAGGTGCGATTTGTACGTTACCGGCGAATTGAAACATCATCAGGCATTAGCGGCGCAAGAGGCGCCGCTGACGTGCGTCTGTTTGAGCCACAGCGTATCGGAACGATTCATATTGAAAAAATTGGCCAGGCAATTACAGAAGCAAATAAAAGATGTAACAATTAAGATAAGCAAAAAAGATGCTGACCCGTTTAAGTGGAAAGAACTATGACAGAAGAGCACGAAGGAAAAACGAATATCGAATATCGAACAAGGAATGATGAATATCGAACACCAGATGAAGAGCAGCCAGATTTATCGGTGGAGTCGGTTACCGAGGCGGTTTTGTTTGCCAGTGACGAGCCGTTATCGGCACAGCGATTAGCTGATATTGTGGGGACAACCGTTAAGCAAATCCGCAAACATATCGAAGGTCTCAACGACAAATACAAGGCCGGTAACAACGCATTCAGGATAGAGCAGATTGCGGGCGGCTATCAGATGCTGACATTAAGCGATTACAATCATTGGCTGAAAAAACTGCTTCGTGTCCGCAGCGACAGCAAATTGAGCGCTGCGGCGTTGGAGACGCTTGCGATAATTGCATATAAGCAGCCGGTTATCCGGGCCGACATCGAGGCGGTCAGGGGCGTTGCGGTCGGCGAGATGATTCGGGGCCTGATGTATAAAGGGCTGGTTAAAATTGTGGGCAGGGCCGAGGTTTTAGGCCGGCCGATGCTGTACGGCACGACAAGGAAGTTCCTCGAAACCTTCGGCCTGAATTCGCTCAAAGACCTGCCTAAAATCGAAGAGCTTAAACAGCCGAATTAGTTAGCTTTGGCAGCCGGCCAAAACGACCGCACAAAAAATCAGCGCTTTTGTTCACAACAACAACGTCCGACACCTCACTAACGGTGCGATACGACAATCATTGAATAAAGTTTCATAGAAGACACGGTGAATATAATTTCGCCCGTCTCTTCGATAAAATCGACGGACAAGGGCTCGTCAAATTCGGGTGAATAAAAAGAGACCGATTTTACCCTACCGTCATACTGTTTTTTCAGGCGAACCTGAAACGGATTGAGTTTTCCTGCTTCCTGGAAGTTTATAAAGTGCACAATCGTTTCCTTTGTCTTCGGCCGATTTAAAAGCTCCATTACCGTCGTCAGCGGCGCTTCGGTCTCAATGGACAATCCATCGGGCAGGTTGTTCACAATCGCGTTGTAAATCTGATAGTGATTTTTCGGCAGGACCCAGCGAGCGGGCTCGAACGGTTTATTGGCAGGGCCGGGGTCAACTGCGGGCACAACCTTCGGGATGTAAACCATTTTGCCCTTACCTAACCGGCGAGCGATAACCACCGGTGTTGCCTCTTCATCTATTCCCGTCATACCTCTCGGTACGCTGGTGCGTATGCCGGCCGAGGCCGGTGTGATACCCATCAATTCAAAGAGCGGATTACTCGGCCGCTTCTCCCGCCAATCGTTGAATTCTGCGGTATTGTCGGTAAAGACGACGGTGCCGCCCTTTCGGACATAGTTTGCGAGCCGGTCGATGTTGTCTTTAGACAGGCATTCCTGTCCCGGCAGGATTATCGCCTGATAGCGGTCAATCGTGCCAATCTGCTCGTCAAATATGACGGCAAACGGCACCTTGTGCTGAATCAGCACCTGCTCGGCGAGGATGGTCGGCACACGGGTTCTCTGGATGCTGTATGCCATCGATGGCCAACTGTGCAATACGGCGACATCCGCCACCATTTCAGTATCGGTGAAGAACCTGTCGTTATATTGGCGGAAAAACTCTGTCATAGGTGTAAAGAGCCGGCCTGCGCTTCTCTTGAACGGCCCTGCGTGGTAGCCGAAACCATCGAGGTACTTTTGATAGTTAAAGGCCATATACATCGCATATTCAAGCCCTGAGCCGCCGTGCTGGCAGCTCATACCGAGGCCTCGAGCGGCCTTGTACGAACGAATCTCCGAGACGAGGGCACCGGTCTCGCTGTCAATGCGGGCCTCCATCCCGTCTATATCAAATGGTATAAAATCACATCTGCCCGCAAAAAACGGATGGTAAATCGCCTTTCGCCATATTCGATTTATGCCGTAAATGCCTTTGAGATTGAAGCCGACCGAGGTTGCAGGATTTTTCGACTTTATGTACTGATAGTAATCGCCGCAGTAGTCGGCAAGCGATTTGCTGCGAAACCTAATCCACTCCTGCAGGACGGGGTCGTCGATAACTTCCAAACTTTCCGGCCGATTGTAATGGTACCATTCATTTACCTGTATCAAATCGAGGTTGCGAAAACCGAACCTTCGAAATGCAGCTTCTTCCGTCGGATAGCGCTCTTTAATAAATTCGGTGAACGCCTTGAGGCATCGCGGGCATCTGCAGGATTTCGGCTCGGGCTGAAGCTGGATATTGTCGAAGAAAATCTGGTTTGTCTTTACCTTTTCGATTCCTATGCCAAGCACCTTCTTTATGTAATCCCGGTAGGCCGGCTCGTGCAGGCAGGGAAAGTGCCGATAGGTCTGCGTATCGAAATACGGCACCGCCCTGCCGAGCTGGTCACGCTGTTCCCAGTTTTTTGCCTCCGGCACCTCATTGTAAAACGCCTCTACAAATATCGTGCCCGCCACATAGACGCTGACCTTCATACCTAACTGGTGCATCAGGTCGGCCATTCGTATGGTATTTTCGATTTCGGGCATTTCCATATCAAGGCCGTATCCCTTGTAGAAGTGCAGCCGTTCCATCCGGACGCCCACATCGTGCATCAATTTGACATTTTCAGGAGTATGTTGCTTTTCGTAAATCTGCGGCCAGTTTTCCATACGCCGGCCGCGGCGCAAGTAAAATACCAGCGGCTCGTGGTTGGGCCAGACGATTTGCTCGGCTATCTGCCGCTTTTCGCGGGCGGTCTTCTCGAAACGGGTCTCGGCCTGCGTCTCTAATTGAAGTAGAAACATCCAGGTTACCAGTGCCAGATACAAAATCTTTTTCGTTTGAGTGTATTTCAACATATCTTTTCCTCCTTCTGAAAAGGGTGTTTAACCGGCTGCTGCCAGACCGGCAAAACTAAATAATGTGCCTTTGTACGAAATGCACAGCCATTAAGATTGTATTTTAGGGTTTTGTCGGCTGATTTCAACAACAAACAGTGTGCTTTTTTCTTTACAGGGCCAGCCAAGCTCGTTAAAATCTTGTATCTTATGGCCGGCAAGATAATAATCGATACCGAGCGGTGCAAGGGCTGCGGCCTGTGCGTAGCGGTATGTCCCAAGGGCGGTATCGTTATCTCCAAAAAATCCAACAAAAACGGCTATTTCCCCGCTCAGGCAATCGACTCTGACTGTACGGGTTGTTGCTTCTGCGCTATTGTCTGCCCGGAGGCGGTAATCGAGGTTCATCGCGACAACAACGTAACCACTGTCCCAGGCGGGAAGGTTAAACCAAATCTGATAAAGGAAAAGGCGTAGCAGAGCCCTATATATTTTGAAAGGAAGAATTTTTTAAGGGGGTCTTTAAACAGAATTTCACAAGACAGATGCTTTAATCGGTAAAGAAGAATGGATGAAGGAATAAAACGCTTGATAAATCAGGTAAAAACACACTTGGTAAAGATGTACGGGGAGAAAATCAAAAGGATTATATTATATGGCTCTTACGTAAGGGGTGAGACAACGAGGGATTCTGACATCGATATACTTGTGCTGGTTGATGAGTCCCTGAATCCTTTTGAGGTTAGAGAAAGCCTGAGCGACCTTTTATACGACATACTTCTTGAGGAAGGCGAGCTTGTTTCAGTTATTGCAGTTCCCGAAGATTTCTTTGAAAGTTACAATTCTCCATTTATGCTGAATGTGAAAAAAGAAGGAGTGGTAGCGTGAAGGAAATAACGGATTTTATAGCAAAGGCTGAGAAATTCATAAGTACAGCCGAAAATGCCCTGAACAATGGAGATTATGATTCCTGTGTTTCAAGATGTTATTATGCGATGTTCTTTATGGCAGAAGCAGCACTTCTTACTAAAAGTTTAAGTGCTTCATCCCACAAAGGTGTAATAAGTCTGTTTGGAGAGCATTTTGTAAAAACAGAAATTTTCGAGAGAAACTTGGGAAAGGCGCTTAATGATGCGTATGATAAAAGACTTGTCGGGGATTATGGTGTAGGTTTTACAGTTACTGAACAGCAGGCAAAAGATTTGTTGCAAACGGCACGGAATTTTGTTCAGAAGTTGAAAAACTATCTTAACAAGTGGATAGAAAAAGAGTGAGAAACGCGGGTGAACGGATTTTAATGTGCGGCAATGAGGCGCTCGGCGAAGCGGCCGTAATTGCCGGTTGTGATGCCTATTTCGGCTATCCGATTACGCCGCAGAACGAAATCACCGCCTATATGTCGAAGCGGATGGCGGAGGAGGGGCGAGTCTTTGTCCAGAGTGAAAGCGAGCTTGCGGCGATAAATATGGTCTTCGGCGCCTCGGCCACAGGCAAAAGGGCTATGACGACCTCATCCAGTCCCGGTATCAGCTTAATGCAGGAGGGGATAAGCTATCTGTCGGGTGCCGAACTGCCGGCGGTAGTGGTCAATGTGATGCGAGGCGGGCCCGGATTAGGCAATATAGCACCGTCGCAGGGGGACTACTTTCAGGCCACCCGCGGCGGGGGACACGGCGACTATCGAACCATCGTGTTAGGGCCGTCGAGCGTGCAGGAGCTTGTCGATTGTATGCCGTTGGCGTTCGACCTTGCAGATGCGTATCGAATGACCGTTATGGTGCTTGCCGACGGCATATTAGGACAAATGATGGAGCCGGTGGTCATCAATAAAAACTCAAAACTAAAAACTAAAAACTCAAAACTGCCTAAAAAAGACTGGGCACTGACCGGAGCCGAAGGAAGACAGCAGAACATCGTCAGGTCCTTATGGCTTGGTGAGGGGGTGCTGGAGGAGTTCAACTATAAGCTGCAGGCCAAATACGAGCAGGTGCAAAAAAATGAGGTGCTCTGTGAGCAATATGAGGTTGAAGATGCCGATGTCGTGGTGGTTGCATACGGCGTAGCGGCGAGGATAGTTCGTTCGGCAGTCAACAGGGCAAGAGAGGAAGGTATTAAGGCCGGGCTGATACGGCCTATTACGCTGTGGCCGTTTCCGACGGAGCAAATCAGTAAGGCCGCTGATGAATTCAGGATATTCCTGACAGTGGAGATGAGCTGCGGCCAGATGGTCGAAGATGTGAAGCTGGCCGTTGCGGGAAAGGCGCCTGTAGTATTCTACGGCCGGGCCGGCGGCGGTGTGCCGACGGTCGAGCAGGTGCTTGAAAAAATCAGGCAACTAACGATAAGACCCAAGACTGAAGTATGAACCCCGTTAGACCTCAATGGTTCTACACATATGTTCTTATGAGTCAAAAGGACAAGGAATTCTATACCGGTGTTACAAACAATCTAAAAAGAAGACTTGAGCAGCACAACGCTAAATTGGTTTTGTCTACGAAACACAGGGTACCATTAAAATTAGTTTATTTTGAAGCTTGTCTGGACAAGAACGATGCTTATCGGCGAGAAAAATATCTAAAAACCGGAATGGGAAAAAGATTTCTAAAAAACCGTTTGAAAGGAGGTCTAACGGGGTGAAAACTGTATTTACACGAACACAAACTCTCAAGGATTGTCCGACACACTATTGTCCCGGATGCGGGCATGGAATTGCGCATCGATTGATAGCTGAGACAATCGATGAGCTTGGCATACGCGGGCGGACTATCGGCATAGCACCGGTGGGATGTGCAGTATTAGCATATAATTATCTGGATGTAGATATGGTCGAGGTGGCACACGGCAGAGCGCCGGCGGTGGCGACAGGGATGAAAAGGACCAACCCTGACAGGATAATCTTCTCCTATCAGGGCGACGGTGATTTAGCGGCAATCGGGACGGCGGAGATTATCCACGCTGCGCACAGGGCCGAGCAGATAACGGTCGTCTTTATTAACAATGCGGTGTTCGGGATGACGGGCGGGCAGATGGCGCCGACGACCGTTCTGGGCCAGGTTACAGCGACGACGCAGCAGGGCAGGGATGCCGGCAACGAGGGCTATCCGCTGCAGATATCGGAGCTGTTGGCGGTGCTGCCGGGCGCAATCTATGTCGAGCGATGCGCGCTTAGCGGTGTATCTCAAATTCGCAAGGCCAAAAAGGCCGTCAGGCACGCTTTCGAGCTGCAGGTCAATGGCGCTGCGGGCCTGTCGTTAGTTGAATTGCTTAGCCCGTGTCCGACATACTGGCGGATGACACCGGCAAAGGCGATGGAGTGGATAGAAAAGGAAATGACGAAGGTGTTTCCGCTGGGCCGATTAAAAGATAGCGGATAGGGGGTAGCGTTTAGTGTATAGGAAAAAGTATCAAGTAAAACGTGAATAAGGGGATAATCAAATGACCTCGGATTTCCACAAAAGGGTAAATCGTTACATACTTGGCTGGATGTTCATAAAACCATGGTGATACATTGGGCATTTTCGTGGCCGGTTTCCTTGCAACAGGAATTGCAGTCTGCTGGCCAAACGGAACCGAATGAGCCATAAGTTACGTTAATCATGTGCTGCTGGTGGAATGTCAAATGAAGACGAGATACGAGATGCGAGATACGAAATACAAATTTTATGAAGAGGTTATTATTGCTGGCTTCGGAGGACAGGGGATTATTCTGGCCGGCAAACTGCTGGCCCAGACGGCGATGAAGGCAGGCAAAGAGGTAACCTATATGCCCTCTTACGGCGCGGAGGTTCGGGGCGGCACGGCCAACTGTATGGTCGTTATTGCAGATGAGCCAATCGCCTCGCCGCTGGTGAGCAGTTGCGATTCGCTGATTGCAATGAACAAGGCCTCGCTGAATAAATTCGCATCCCGCATTAAAACGGGCGGGCTTCTGGTAATGAATAGCTCCTTAATCGATGAGAAGCCCGCTCTCGATGAGGGCATTGAGGTATTAGATGTCCCGGCTGACGAATTGGCGGTCGAATTAGGCAACCAAAGGTGCGCTAATATGGTGGTGCTGGGTGCCTATCTGCAAAAACGAGAAACCTTCACCGCCGATCAGATGGCTGAATGCCTGGCTGACGTCCTTGCCGAGCGATATCATCGGACTTTACCAGTTAATACGGAGGCGCTGCGAAGAGGCGCTGAATTCGCGAAAAACAGCGTAAGCGAACAGTTATGAAAGACGGCAGTGTGCGAAGAGATATTCTCAGCCGGTTGAACGGCGGCCGGCGAAGCAGCTTTACCCTGCGTATGGCACCGATGATAGATATGACGTTTCTGCTTCTGATATTTTTCCTCGTAGCAGCGAAGTGGAGGCCGAAAGAAGATTTTCTCCCGTTCCAGTTACCCGCCGCACAGGCCCAGGAGCATAGAATCGGCATGCCCGAGCCGTTAATGATATACATCTTTGCGACACAGACCGGCTGCGAGGTACAGGTAGGTCAATCCGGCGTTGTCCAAATAAAAGATGAAACTGTCGAAGCGGATTTGGCTTTATTGATGGAAGAGATAAGAAGGTGCCTGAATGCCCAGAAAAGATACCCCGGTGACCCGATAGAGATTGTCTGTGCACCGGAAGTTAAATGGGACTACCTGACAAAGATATATAATATGTTTTTTGGGGCGGGTCTTAGTGATATCACATTCCAGATGACAGAGTAGCCCGGACGAATATCGAATGTCGAACTCAAATAAAACAGCGTTGCTGATATCCGTCGGGATTTCATTTTCCTTTTTACTTTCAGCCGGGGGTTTTGTGGAGGCACTTCCAACCGCTGAGGATATTAATAGCTTAGCCGAAACGGCACGGCTGACCGGCGATACGTTTATGCAGGAAAGCTTCGCCCTGCGGATGAGATACGAATTCAGCAGGCAGTTTTCAGACCCGAACGACAGTCCACAGGACGCCCCACGACGGCGGGACAGTCTGCACCGGCTTGCAAAAACAGCCGGTGAGCACCTGCAGATGATTGCAGAGAAGCAAAAAACATTTAAGCAGCAAATCGAAGATTATCAAGGCCGTGACTGGGACGCTAAATACGGGCAGAGCGGCCTGTGGAGAAAACTATCTGCAGATATATACACCACCGGTTTGAGCAAATGCGAGGTCGATTTCTATCTTGCCCTTACGGCTGAACAGCCGCAGAGAAACGAGATACTGCACAGGATACTTGCGGAAATAAATTCGCTAAACCGGCTCAGCAATACGGCATATTTGCAATTCTTAAAGGCCAGAACCTTAGCATTGCTTGCCCGCACAGACCCGACCTATCAGCCGTTAGCAAAGAAGGAATTCGACAAGCTAATGATTCGTTCTGATATGAATCAATCAACTGCTTTCAGGATAACAATAGAGAGAACCAAGCTGTTTGGTATAACCGAAGCAGAGCGGTTAAAATTATTGGCTGAGGAACTCGCACAAAGCAGCTGCAGGAACGACCCTGAACTTGTGCTGTCTTTGATGTCTCTTCAGCGGCGGTATAGCCCTGAAGATTTCGAAAAGACCGTTCAAATTTTTCCGGAGACGGAATATTTTCTGGGACTTTTGATATTGTCGGATATATCCAATCGCATCACACGGCAGAAAGACCTTGAGCACATCAGTGTCTTTGAGGCCGAACTTGCAGCGCAAGCCGTGTGGAGAGATGAAACCAGAGGCTATGATAAACTGCTGGATTATTTTCTCAGTGAAGCTAAATTTCAGACGCCTCTAATACTTTACGTCTCGGCGGTCAAATTTGCAGAATCCTCTCCGGCCAAAGCGGTCGAGCTTTTGATAGAGGCAAGCAAGCTGCAGAGGACGAAAAAAAGTGACAGGTTGGATGTCGAGCCGGCCAAAATCGCCGAACAGGCCGCACAACTGTCATATAATCTGTTCGCTGCGGACTTGCTTCACTGCCGGCTTGCTGTCGGCGCTTTTGAAAATTACTTCGCAATGGCAGGTGAACAGAGCAGTGAAGAGCTGGAGTATCTTTACTGTGCGGTTCTGGATAGCTGTGGAAAGACCGAAGAGGCAGAGAAATTGTTAGAGAAGATAGCCAATCGGCCTACGGGAAAGTGGCGCAACAAAGCAGGACTGGAGCTTATAGTAAGGGCAATACAACAAGGCCGATATGAAAACCCCACCCAGAGAAACAAATTGCTGGGGCAGTTTAGCAGTTTAATCGCCGACCTCGCTTCGCCAGAGCGCTTCGCAGCGGCGAGCGGCGGCGACTGTAAATACGCCGGTGCTGCGACGGTGCTGGTCGGTGAGGTCATTGATGAAATCGACGAGATACAGCAGCAGGCGGAGCTGTTTGACAAAGTGGCGGAGGACTGCAGGGTGCTGGCCGAGTTCTGCTTCGGCTGTCTCGACGGCGAGGCAAAACGGCAGGCGGGTCTGTATCTGGCTGAAGCATCCATCTTTGCGGCTAATAAAGAAGAGGAAAAACTATCAGCGGTCGAAGAACTGCTTAATGATACAGCCCAAAGTGGTAACGGTGACGTGGACTTGCTTCGCTGCCGGGCGAGATTGCTCAGTGAGCAGGGTAAATTCGGCGAAGCAGCCGAGCTGTGGGCGAAAATCTGCGAGATACGAAGAGGCGAGACGTCCGAAGCCGATAAGCGAAGCTGGAAATGGTGGCGAGCCAAGTTCTATGAGCTTTATTGCCTGGCTGAATGCCCGCAGACAAGAAAAGCGGGTATTTACCATACTATCGAGGTCCTGGAAAACAGCTTTACGGACATTGCACCGGTGTGGGCTGAAAAATTAAACTCGCTAAAACACCAATGTTTGCGATAGAATAGAATAAAGCAATAAAAGTGTCCTTCGGATTTATGAACAGGAGAAAAAGAGATGAATTTGAGAAAAGGACCGGGCGTATTATCATTTATGTGCATAACGTTACTATGCTTTTCTGTCGGCTGTGCCGCCGAGGCCGAGCAGAACAAGCGTCAGCGCAGTGCGGTCGATTATAAGAAGCTGCACAGAGACGCAATCTCTCAAATCGTGGACGGCGAGTATGGTAGTGCTATAAAAGTTTTCGAGGATTATCTTAAGGAATATCCCGGAGACCAGGAATGCCTTTACAGTCTTGCAATTGCCTATACTCAAAAGTCAGAGATTGACAAGGCGATGGTGTATGTGGAACAGGCCGTTGATGCAGGGCTGCCTTTTGGGCGGTTTCTTGCCGGGCCGAGGAGCTTATTAAAGCCGTTGACCGACACCGCTGAGTTTCAGGGACTGGCGAAAAAGCACGCCGTTGAACTGCTGCACGGGCCGATACTCGGCTGTGTTACCGACAGCGGCGCAAAATTCTGGGTACGGACGGCCAACGAAGCACTTGTGCAAGTTTTCGTAAGTACCTCGGAAAAGATGGACCCGCCTATCAAGTCCGCTGTCGTGAAAACGAGTAAAGACAAAGATTTCACAGCAGTGATTGGTGTAGAAGGACTTAAGCCGGATACACGGTATTATTACGAACTGCTGGTCGCCGGCAGGAAGCAGCCCAGGCAGTGGTCGTTCCGCACGTTTGGCAGTTACGGTGCGAAGGGCAGGTTTCAGGTCGGCTCCGGCGGCGGCGCCGGCTATACGCCGTGGCACGAGAGGATGTGGAATACGATTGGCTCACACAAGCCGGCCGCTTTTCTTTTCCTCGGCGACAACGTCTATATCGACCACCCGGAGCAGACAGCGGTTCAGCAATACTGCTATTATCGTCGTCGCAGCTGTCCTGAATTCCACAACTTTGCCGCCGCCACAGCCCTTTACGCCATCTGGGACGACCACGACTTCGGTGACAACGACATTCTCGGCGGACCAGAGATTGATAAGCCGGAATGGAAAAGGCAGGTGTGGCGGGTATTCTGTGACAACTGGAATAATCCCTATTACGGCGGCGGTGAAAGTCAGCCGGGCTGCTGGTTCGACTTTTCCATCGGCGATGTGGATTTTTTTATGTTGGATGGGCGATATTACCGCAGCGACCCCCAGAAAGACAACCCATCGATGCTCGGGCCTGCACAAAAGAAATGGCTGCTTGAAAAGCTGAAGGCATCGAAAGCGACATTTAAGGTTCTCGCCAGCCCTGTCCCCTGGGCCTTCGGCGCCAAATCAGGGATTCAAACTACCCGGCGAGGCAAGGTGCCGGGCAGTCTCGATACATGGGAGGGTTTTAAGGATGAACGTGCGGAGATTTTTTCGCTCATTGAAGAAAATAAGATTGATGGGGTGATTCTAATCTCAGCCGACCGCCATCGCTCCGACGTTCGTAAAATTGAGCGCGAAAACGGATATGCGTTTTACGAGTTTGAAAGCTCAAGATTGACCAACATTCATACGCACGATTTAGCGCCGGGCGCCTTATTCGGCTATAATGAGAAATGCTCTTTTTGGCTGCTCACATTCGATACGACCATACCTGACCCGCAGGTAACCTTCCAGATTATCAACATTGACAATGAGGTCATCTACACGCTATCGCTTAAGAAAAGCCAACTTTCGCACAAAAAGGTGCGTAACAGCAGCGGAGGTTAGCAAAATAGTTGTATGAATGGCTGTGCCGAGTTACAATGTAAAAAAAGTAAAAATGAGATTTAAGCTGAGAACAGGAAGATAATAATGGCCAAGCAATCGAGTAGTAAAAGGTCAAGGGTAATCTGCAGCTTCTGCGGCCGGTCGTCAGGCAAGGCCGATGCCTTCATAGAAGGCCCGAACGGCGTCTTTATCTGCCCGGAATGCGTCGATTTGTGCTACCATCTCGTTCAGCAGAACCGCAGGCAGGCCAGCGTTGTGTCAGTCAGTCTGAAAGAAATGCCCAAGCCCAAAGAGATAAGGGAATATCTTGACCAGTATGTAATCGGCCAGGAACACGCCAAAAAGTATCTATCGGTTGCGGTGCACAATCACTATAAACGGCTGCTGCATACCGACAGCAACGACAGCGATGTCGAGATTGACAAGTCCAACGTTCTTTTAATCGGCCCGACCGGTTCCGGCAAGACGCTTCTCGCCCGCACGCTTGCGCGGATGTTGAAGGTGCCGTTTGCGATATGCGACGCCACTACGGTTACCGAGGCCGGCTACGTCGGCGAAGACGTTGAAAACTTCCTGCTGCGGCTGCTGCAGTCCGCCGACTACGATATAGAAACCGCTCAGCGGGGCATCGTCTATATAGACGAAATCGATAAGGTGGGCAAGACCTCTCAGAACGTCTCCATTACCCGTGACGTCTCCGGCGAGGGCGTCCAGCAGGCATTATTGAAGATGCTCGAAGGGGCCACCGTCAACGTCCCTCCGCAGGGCGGAAGAAAACATCCGGAACAATCCTACATACAAATCGATACCACGCAGATACTTTTTATATGCGGCGGCACATTCGTGGGGCTGGAAAATATCGTCAAGAAGCGGCTCGGCAAAAAGATGATTGGCTTCGACTCGGAGCTGACCGGCAAAACCGATGAAAAGGCCGAGTACAGCGACATAATCAGCCAGGTCATACCGGAGGACGTCATCGAGTACGGGATGATTCCGGAAATGGTGGGCCGGCTGCCGGTAATCACCGCGCTTTTGGCTCTCGATGAAGATGCGCTTATAGACATACTGACCAAGCCGAAAAATGCGCTGATGAAACAGTATCAGAAATTCTTTGAGATGGAAGACGCCGAGCTTGAGTTTACAACGGACGGCCTGCACGCACTGGCACAGAAGGCGCTGAAGCGCGACACGGGGGCCAGGGCGCTGCGCTCGATTGCCGAAGAGCTAATGGTCGATTTGATGTATCGACTGCCGGAGGAACCGAGAGGCGCAAAATACGTGATTGACCGCAACATTGTCGAAGGCAAGGCCGATTTGCTCACAGCAAAACAAAAACCAAAAAAAGAATCAGCATAAACCCGGATTTCCCAGATTAGAGCACAGATTTTTATTGCGAGATACGAGATACGAACGACGAGATACGAATTATTGCCATATATGAAGTTTAATCTATCGTAGATAAAGCGTTATCCGTAATAAATAA
>CAYONQ010000009.1:0-27913 GCA_964405375.1 uncultured Pirellulales bacterium | reverse complement strand
GCTTAATATGTCGCAGATGAAGGGTGATTTGCCACAGATGAAGCGTTATCTGCCTCAGGTCACGCTTACTTTGCCTCGGAGTAAGCTGACTTTGTCGCATATCACGCCGACTTTGCCACGGAGGAAGCTTACAATGCCACGATGTAGACTTACAATGCCTCAATGTAAGCTTACAATGCCACGATGTAAGCGTGCAACATCATATTGTAAACGTGCAATACTTGATTTTTGAGCCAAAAAGCAACTTTTGACACAGATGAACACGGTTTTTTGGTTTAATTATTTTGGGGCTTACTATAACAGCCCTACTATGAACGTATGTTTTGCCCATAACTCCACGAGCGTTTCTTTCTCAATATCACCGCACCACCCAAGCGCAGCCGAGTCTAATGGGTTTCATGTGCCGTTTCTTCTCTTAACCCAGATTTCCCCCAAAAATGTACCGCACAACTTTAATTCATTCTGATATAGCAACATCCTTAAAGACCAAAGCCGAACTCATCGCTCAGCCTCGTCTTACGGATATGGAGTATCGAGTCATTGCGATAAATAAGGCAGGCCAAAGCCCACCGAGTAATACCGTAACAGTAGTTCTGTGAGAAATTTAAAAATCAAAGATTAAAATGCAAAATGTTTTTTCAACAGCCCCACTGTCCCTCTGTTTTATTCCCTTACATGCTTGTCAACTTTCTGAGGACATCGTACGGTCTACAGATTCGTTTAAAATTGCAATTACTTTATCAAATCGCGTTCCCCTTGTAAACCTACTTTGGTTTAGCCAACTGCTTTGTATAGCGATTATTCGGTATTGAATTTTATCTTTATCAATACTGCGTACCCCAAATATTGGGCCGCCACTCATGCCTTTAATATCGGTAAGTTCTTTGCCGTTATCATTATGGATGGGAAGGACTTTCCCGTAGAAGTTATTATCATGTCTCCAAAATTCATCTTCCGATAAATGTTTAGCCGCATCTTCTTTTATCACTGGCACGGATAGAACGGTAGCAGATGATTTATACTCATATATTTCGGGACCGTTGCTTAATTGTTTTACCTCGGTGAATTCTTGGGGAATACCGACAATGTAATATCCTTCCGGCTCAAAGCTATCATCAGACCTCCAATGAGCCTCAGTCAAAGGCCGATTTTCTTTGACGGCTAAGATTAGCTTGGCATAGTATGGAGGCAACAGCACAAATCCAAAATCGTACCCTTCAATGTTAACCGAAGTAAGCCTAAGTTTTGCCAATTCGCAGGGAATCGATTTGGCATTCACGTTCGGATCATTATCAATCCATCTTGCCTTAATACTACCCACACCTTCTGTTTGTAGAAGTTTCCTAATTTCCTCTAAGACATGACCGGCAGTCATCCACATTAATAAGCTTTTAGCCAGAATAAGGAAACCCGAAAACCACGACACGTGTGGAACGCCTTTTATCAAATACGATACTCTTAATGATAGGAAATGCTTCTGTACCAAAAAGTTAAATATCCTTGCTATTTTATCGTCATCCCATTGAAATTTATCTTGATTATTCTGCATGTTTCCAGTTACTTTTCCGTGACAATAGTTTGCTTTACCAATTAACGATATTTGCGTTTCAGTGCGATCAAGGCCGCACCCAGAACAATCATAGCTGCTGAGGCGGGTTCGGGAATACCTACTTATCATAAATCAAGTTAAACAATTTGTTTGCCTGTTCAGCGTCCAGGGTTTTTAAGATTTTGTATTCTTCAAGGGCTGAACCCTTGTCGCCAGATATGAAATAAGTAAGGCCAAGACCAAAGTGTGCCTTGGCATCGTCCGGCTTGATTCTGATGGCCTGCTTAAAGGATTCTATCGCCTCCTGATAGCGGCCAAGGCTGTGGTAGGCAGCGCCAAGACCAAAGTGTGCATCGGCATAATCCGGCTTGATTCTGATGGCCTGCTTACATGCTTCTATCGCATCCTGATAGCGGCCAAGGCTGCCGTAGGTAACACCAAGACTATAGTGTACCTCGGCATCGTCCGGCTTGATTCTTATTGCCTGCTTATAGGCTTCTACCGCATCCTGATAGCGGCCAAGTTTGCTGTAGGTATTGCCAAGACCAAAGTGTGCGATGGCAAAATCCGGCTTGATTCTGATGGCCTGCTTAAAGGATTCTATTGCATCCAGATAGCGACCAAGGCTGTGGTATATAAGGCCAAGCATACCGTGCGCCTCGGCATAATCCGGCTTGAATCTTATTGCCTGCTTATGGGCTTCTATCGCTTCCTGATAGCGGATAAGTTCGCCGTAGGCAAAGCCAAGACCAAGGTGTGCATCGGCATAATCCGGCTTGATTCTGATTGCCTGCTTATAGGCTTTTATCGCATCTTGATAGCGGCCAAGTGTGCCGTAGGTATTGCCAAGATTATAGTGTGCCTTGGCATCATTCGGATTGAAGACGAGAACAAATTTATTAAGGGCTAACAGAAGACTTAGCTTTTTCATTCTCTCGGTCTCCAAAAAACTCTAGAAGTAATTTCATTCTGCATCGTGACGCTATTTCCTTACAGATTTATTTTACACATAACAATGATTATACAGTCTGCATAAACTCCGCTTACCTAACAATAATTATGGGTGCAAGAATGTACTTTACTGCTTTCATAATTTCCCATTTCAATTCCTCACAGCCAACCGAAATTCATTATGATCGATACCGTCTAAAACCTCAAATGCTCTATTCTCGCCTCCGGATATATTTTGGAGGCACAGAAAACCTGCGTCATTTTGAGGTCCGACAATGTATTGATTGCCTTTGGAGTCAGCTACCTTTGTACCGGGATCAACGCAGCCCCAGTCGGATATCTTTTCGAATTCCATGTTTTTCTCCATATACCACTGACTACACAGCCTGTACAAAATGGGAAACACAGACTGTTTCTGCCAGTATAACAAGTTCCCATTGCTTGGCCGATCAATAATAAATCATAACTCTGAAATATTAAACACAAAACCCCATTTTTTACAACCATTCCCAGAGCAATTTTATTGGGCATTTGGCTTTACAAAGAAAACCCAAGGCAAGATAGCTTTGAGTACTGATCTTGTCTCTTTTCCTTGCTCTTTTCACATTGAATCGCTCCTGCCTCGCCGTGGCTCCGGCACGGCGCTTCGGATTTTCTCCAGCCCGTTAGAAATCCCCGCCGAGCACAAGGCAGACACCTCTGGCCCCGTTAGAAGTAAGTCGCCTCCGGCGACTGCCGCACCGTCAGTGCGAGCTTCTAACAGGGCTGGCATCCCATTTCTAACGGGCTCCAGAATTTCCATTAAGCGCCTTTATGCCCAGGACTTCACACGTGCTACAATAGCGGCGACAGAGCGACGCAAGACCGTAAGGTGGAGCAAGCTAAGCAAGGATATACATTTGTCTATGGGATGTTTATGGGAAATCCAAGATAAAAAATAGGGGGCAAAGTTACTGCGGGGCGGTGTGCTTATCCTTTAAAGCTGCTAACCGGACGTCTGTTGCGGTGCTTGCGGCGATACCTGCGAGGGCATACTGGGCTTCAGCAAAACGAACGTCCTTGTCGATACGCAGAGTAACAACCCTTCGGCCGGGCGGCAAATCACTTAAACGAACGTCTATCAGCTCGGCAAGTTTATCAACTACATTCACATAGTTTGACGCTGTGATTCTCTCTGAGCCGACCGCGAAGTCGCAACTTCCCTTGGCTGTTTTCATAGCGGTAACAGTAATTACGCCGGGGCCGGTATCTTCCTGAGCAAACCCGCAATCGTCCGGGACGGCTACCGGAAAATTCTCGGCCTCGATGAATTGACAGACCACAAGGAAAAATATGATAAGCAGAAAGACAATGTCTATAATCGGCGTCATATTAAATGACGACCATTTGTGAGAATTGTTAAACTGATTGGCTATTCTCATTTGCTGTCCTGGCCGTTTGTTTTTTCAGGATGCGTCTTATCTGGGGCATAATACTCTCGGCCTCTTCCACCGCATCGCTTATCAACGTTTCAATGCGGTTTCGAAACACGCCGTGGATGCTCAAGGCCGGTATCGCAATAAACAGGCCCCAAAAGGTCGTTACCAAAGCGACAGAGATTCCATCGGCCAATTGCGCCGGCTGCGGCTGTCCGCCGGCGGTAACAATGGCGTTGAACAGCTTTATCATCCCGAAGACCGTCCCGAACAGACCTACCATTGGTGAGACATTGCCGATTAAATTTATCCATTCAATCCTTCGACAAAGCTGCCCTGCCTGCTCCTGCAGCGATTCGGCAAGCGCGCTACGCATCCGGAACCAATCGCCTCTGCCCTGCTGGATGGCCTTGACGACTGCGACGCTGACAAAATCATCTCTACCGGAAATCCTGGCTGTGAGCTGTTCCGGGCCGAACCGTTGTATCGTATCGACAATCTCGCTGCCTACGCCGGCGGGCAGAAGTCTTTTGCGGCGAATGGTAAGCCCATACACCGCTGCCAGATAGACCGTAAGAAGCGACATCGGCAAAAGGACAAACCAGACAATCGCCCCGCCGGCTATAACAAATTGCCCGAGGAATGTCCGGTCACCCAACGCATCGGCTGCAGAGGCGCTGCGCATCGCGGCAACTATCACCGCAAATACAACAGCGAGCACAATCACCAGAAAGCCGGTCTTTAATAAAAAGCCCTTATTAATCATTGCATCTCGCTTCACGCTTCACATTTGGCACTGTTAACCGTTACTGTCTGTTACTGAAACAAATTCTCCGCCGCTTCGCCTCGCTATTGTCTCTAATAACCGGCGGTCCTGGCTGGTCGGCCAGAACCCTATAGTATTGATTCTTGTCGTCGGTGCAAATCGCTTCAGCAGATTCGCTATCTTCTGGCTAAAGCGGTGTGTGTCCTCGCCTGTCAGCTCGAAGCCGTCCGTGAGAAAATAGATAACAGCGGGGCTGATACCGCTATCGTCGCGAATCTGCACCGTCCTTTCCAGGGCCGCCAGTGCATTAGTTTGCCCGGCCGGCTCGACCGAGTTAATAAAATTGTGCGCGGCGGATTTGGCCTGCGGGGCTGCTCGAACTAATCGGCCATCGCCGAATTCAAATAATCTGTCGCCGCCGAAAAAAATGATATAAAAATACTGGTCCGGCTGTAGATTCCGAATCGATTCGACCAGCTCTTTGCGGACCTGCCCGAATATGCCCTGCATACTGCCCGAGCAGTCCACAAGGTAGCAGACCTTGCGTTGGTCGGTCCGGCTGCCGAAAAACTCGATTCCCGTCGGTAAAATCGCGGCACCTGCCGGCGGGAAATCTCTCATAGAACCTGTTGGTTTTGCCAGTTTCGGCAAATCCTGTAAGCCCGGCTTCGACGGCGAAACGACAAAGTGCGGAGATGCCAGACCGCCCAACCTTCCGGCCGCCAAACCACCAGCCCGGCTTTTAACAGGGCTTTTTATCTTCGGCTTGGGTATTATCGAGACAGCTTGGATGAGCTTTCTTACCTGGCTTATGTTAGCGGTTGGCGTAGCCGGTTGTTCGCCTTGGGCCCTTGACGGCGACAGCTTAAACAGCCCGAACACAGTCAGCACTATCAGATGCACGGTGATTGAGACAGCCCACGCCCAGAAAGCTACATTTCCTCGGCGGCTATTTGAAACCATTCCCTGGTTCATAAACCCAGCCAAAAAACACTCCGTTATTTTTTAGGGTCCCGTTTCTCGGTCTATCGCTAAATGGGGGCTTTATTCCACTGTCTCTACCCGCGAAAGCCCCGGCATCAAGAGGTTATATATCAGTATCGCATCGCCGTTATGCAGACGAATACATCCTTGTGAGCTTGCGGTGCCGATTTGATTGGGGTCTTTCGTGCCGTGAATGGCAAAACCAGTTCTGCCCACGGCATCGCCTTTGATGCCCTCCAGGCCTATCCACCGCGAGCCCAGAGGATAGTCCGGGTCTCCGGGCTGATACGTTTTGCCGGAAATCGGGTCGGTCCAGGTAGGCGTTATAAGTTTGCCGCCCGGCCTGACACGCCAGAGCCCCATCGGCGTTTCCATATCCGGCTGGCCCAGCCCTACAGGGAAGCTCCGCACAAAGGTATTCTGAAGATACAGGTCCATCGTAAAGGTCGAGCGATATATCCTGGCGTGAAACGGACCGTCGATGACCTTTATCGTCTGTCCTGCCTGCAGGGATTCGGCATAAGGGATATTGTTAATCTCCATAAGAATCTTATAGGGCACCCTAAATTGCTTGCCGATTGTTGAAAGCAAGCTGCCCGGTTTGACCTGCAAGCTGCCGCAGAGCTTGTCCTGCGGGAAAATGGTTCTGCTGAACAGCCACCTGTCGGCAAGCTGTGAGAGCTGCTCTTTCACAAGCTGCCGCTGCTCGGCGCTCATCGGCATCGGTAACAGCTCGTTCAGCCGGTCACGCGCCTCTATAATCCGGGCGGGCTCTGCGTTAATGCACGCCATCGCCTCGGCAATGAGCTCATCTACCTCGGGATTGGGCTGGGAAAGGGGGTCGGGTATGATTTCCGACAAAGTCGGTTCCGGCCCAACTTCCGGCACAGGCGCAACGATCTCAGCGGCGTTTTGTGTGCCGGGGGGTCTGTCGCGATATGAAACACGATATGCGTAATATGATGCAGCGATAATCACTAAAACTGAAACGACAAATATCGACCTTCGAAATCTTCGTAAGCTGCTGCGACTGGAAAGATAACGAGCCATTTTATTCTCCTTAATTTTACCGCACAGCGTTCAGCATACCTGCCATCATTTAGCCGTTATCATTTATTAAAATATACTACTTCCTCGTCAGTAACCAGAAAGTCCACCGGCTTATCTGCCGGGGTTACCGGTACCGATTCAACGAGCTGCTCTGCAAAGGCAAAACCGCATCTGGATGCCTTAAGCTCTTCATTGGCAAAGAACCTGTCATAATAGGAGCCGCCTCGGCCGAGCCGATTACCTTTTCTGTCAAATCCTAACGCCGGGGTAACCACCAAATCAATCTCCTCAAACGGCATCGGAGTGCCCGTTACCGGATTTCGCAGGTCGGCGACCTCGGTTGAAAAGCCAGTCTCCAGTGAGTTTATCTGCACGGGTATCATATGCCTTTGCTGCCAGGAAATCTTCGGCACCGCCACCGTCTTGCCGAGCTGCCAGGCACAAAGTATCGCCTCGGAAGTATCCACTTCGTGGGGTAGAGATAGATACATCATTACGGCTGACGCATTTTGAAACTGCGACGTTGAGATTAGGTTCCGGCACGCCTTCTGACTTTTCTCACTTCTGAGGTCCGACGGCATAGCGAGTAAAGACTTCTGCAACTGCAGCCGCAACCGCTCCTTGTTCATATCGTGCGCCACGTATCTTACCTCGTTATTCGCCCTGACTTTTGCTATTTTGTATCAAGGTTTGCAGCTTTTGTAAATAATGCTTAATATTTTTTTCACAGCCGATTTCCTTTGGCTGGTAATATTTTTTCTTCACCCGGCCCGGCAGGTATTCCTGCGGCACAAAACCATCCTTAAAACTGTGCGGATACTTGTAGTCAACGCCGAATCCCATTTTTTTTGCAGCCGGGTAATGGCTGTCCTTCAGGTGCTTCGGCACCGGTATCGTGGGCTGCGATTTCACATCGTCAATCGCCTTCCAGATGGCCGAGGCCGAGGCGTTCGATTTCGGTGCACAGGCGACATATAAGGCCGCCTGCGCCAACGGCAACTGGGCCTCCGGCAGGCCGACAAGCTCGGATGTCTGCACGGCGGCCGACGCCAAAACAGTCGCCATCGGGTCGGCGTTTCCGACATCTTCAGCCGCACAAACCGCAATCCGCCGGGCGATAAAACGCGGGTCTTCCCCCCCCGCTATCATCCGTGCAAGCCAGTAAACGGTGGCGTCAGGGTCGCTGCCCCGCATACTCTTCTGCAGAGCGCTTGCCAAATCGTAATGCGTATCACCCGTGCCGTCATAGTCAAGCGTCTTCTGCTGAATCGACTGCTTTGCGGTCTCCAGGTCGAATTTAATTTTCCCGCCGGGCCGGCGGGCGGCCTGTGACAGCACCCCTACCTCCAGGGCGGTCAATGCCTTTCTGGCATCGCCGTCGCTCATTACCGCCAGGAACTTCAGCGCCTTCTCATCCGCCTCGATACTCAATTTACCCAGTCCGCGTTCGGTGTCCTCAATAGCTGTCTTCAGCAACTGTGAAATATCGTCATGGCTGAGCGGCTCAAAGGCAAATACGGTGCTGCGGGAAACCAGCGGTGAAATGACCGAAAAAAAGGGATTCTCCGTGGTGGCGCCTATAAGGATTAGGACCCCCGCCTCGACGTCATCCAGCAAAACATCCTGCTGGGCACGGCTGAAGCGGTGGATTTCGTCGATAAACAGCACTGTCCTTGTCCCGTCGGCTGCCAGCCGGTCCCTGGCGGCGGCGATTATCTCGCGAATGTCCTTAACAGTGGACGCCGGGGCGCTGAGATAGTGGAATGTGGCCTTTGTGTAATTCGCAATTACTGTCGCCAGCGAGGTCTTGCCCGTCCCCGGCGGGCCGTAGAATATCAGACTGCTAAGCGCATCGGCCTGAAGCATTCTCGTAAGCAGCTTATCAGGCCCGATGAAGTGCCTTTGGCCGAGGAATTCATCGAGATTTCTCGGTCTCATCCGAGCCGCCAGGGGGGCTGCTGATTCTATATTGGCCCTTTCGGACCGGCTGAACAGCGTTCTATCACCCTTTTTCTCAAGCATCGAATATATTATACGCAGGGGGTACAAAACTGTCGAAAATTATTTCCAAAAGCCCTTATCCCACCCTTCCGCACTATTTTTCCACCCCGCCCAGCGCTGGGCGGGGCCAATACAAAAATTTTTTCAAAAAACCCTTTTTTTATTTGATTTGTATCCATCTGCCGATAAACTTTCCTTATCCGGCTGAATAATCGCTTATGCCGGATATAAGTTTGAATGGGATGTTGGAAAAGGTTAGGTGAAGTTTTTTAAAGGAGATGAGTATGAAGAAGGGAATTTTGTTAATTGCTGTAATGTTGGGCATGGCTGGTATTGTCCAGGCCCAGGAAGGTGAGCTCAGTGGCACCCTTGATTTGACATACGTAACCAGCTATATCTGGCAGGGCTTCGATGTTTACGGACCGGGCAGTCACAGCGCTATTCAGCCCGGTATCAACCTGGACCTGTACGGCACGGGGTTTGGCATGAAGGTCTTCAGTTCAAGACCGAACGGAAGCGAATTTGAAAATTCCGAGAGTCTGGACCTTACTTTATACTACTACGACAGCATCTACACAGGTGAAACTTACATCACGAACTACACAGTCGGCTGGGTTTACTACGGCTTCCCCGATGAGCCCAGAAGCGGAAGCACAGATGCTGCTGCTCAAGCTGCCGATATGCAGGAGTTCTTCGCCACTCTTTCCTGGCCGGAAATCTGGCCCGCCGGGTTTGTTCCCAGCTATACCATTCTTACTATGTGGCCGTCCGAAGGTAATTCGCAGGCCCGTAAGAATGCCGGCTGGGCACACGTCCTTGGTATCAGCTACGACCTGAACGTGCCGAGCGTGATGCCGGAAACCCCGGAGCAGACCTTGCACCTGTCAGCAGAGTTGGTTTACAACGATGGCGTTGCCCCCGGTGTTGTCACAGATGCTTCAGGTTTAGGTGGAACTATCGACCACGACTGGTCACACGCCGTCTTTGGCGTCTCAACGGACTTCGACCTCGGCGACAATCTTACCTTTACCCCGGCGGCTTACTATCAAAGCTCAATGGACGATTCGGTCAACTCACAGGACGAAACGTGGCTTAGCTTGAGTATGAAGTACACGTTCTGAGGCGACCAGGTAGCTTCTGGAGTGTCCATTTTGTGGTAAGCCGCAAAATGGGTGTTTAGACTATGCCAGCAAAAAAGGCCGGTCTCGAGGAGACCGGTCTTTTTATTTTAACTAATCAGCTCAAACTGACCGATTTGTAGCAAATGTTTAACCCGCCCCTCCGAGGGGTGGGTTAAATGTAAGTCGATTTTTGACAATACATTCCGCAATTTTGCGTTTTGCACTTTGATTTTTACATTTTCAACGCCATCGATCAGTTTGAGTAATCAGGTGAACGAAGTGCGTAAGTCACTTTTCTTGTAGCACCTTACTGTGCTTTTTAAACTGAATACTATGAGATAACCGCCCTTTGAGCGACAAATTCGGCTGTCTTAGTCAAGACATCTTTAGCATCGCCTGCTTTCAGGCCGGTTAGCGGCTCAATTGCTCTTGCGATGAATTGTTGCGTCCGGCTGACTGCATATTCCAAACTACCGTAACGATTTAACATCTCAATCAGCGCCTTCTTATTACCGCCGGCAATGCAGGATATACAGTGCATACGATGAGAGTCGTCCGCTGCTTTTAGCAGATGTATCAGGGCTAAAGTCAGCTTGTTTTTATCAACGTCCCGGCCGAGGGTCTTGCCCGCTTTGGCCTCATCGCCGATTATGTCGAGTAAATCATCGGTAATTTGAAAGGCGATGCCGAGATTCACCCCGAAGCTGCCGAGCGACCGAAGCTGGTTTTCGTCTGCATCGGCTAAAAGGCCGCCGAGGCGACAGGCGCTGCTGAAAAGAACGGCGCTTTTTTCGGTGATTATGTCGATATATTCCGATTCACTCAACTGCCAATTTTGCCTTTGAATCGTCTGTCTCAGCTCGCCTTCACAGGTGCGAGTAACAGCAGCGGCAATTACCGCTGTGATACGCGGCTGCAAATCAACGCACATCTCGAATACTCTGCTTAATAAAAAGTCGCCTAACAAAACGGAATATTCGTTTCCCCAAAGCTTGTTTATCGTGGGTGCACCCCGCCGTTTTTGCCCTTCGTCGATAACATCATCGTGCAGCAGCGCAGCGTTATGAATCATCTCAATAATCGCCGCAACACGGATAAGCACATCCGTATTGCCCATTTCGACTGTCGTATCGGGTTTTGGTTGCCTTTCATACGAGGCATCTCGCACGGCGTGATACGATAGTAAAACCAGCCCGGGCCGAAGCATCTTACCACTACAGACCCCGAGGTGTTTGAACAATCGGGTAATCCCGATTTTGTCGGGACAGCCGGTCAGCTGCTTGCTGATTAGCTGCTTTACCTGGTCTAACTCGTCTCGGATGAGCTTGAAAGCGGTTTTCCATCCTGTCAGGGACGGTATGTGTTGGCGTCTGCATAATATATAGTGAAAACTAATTTTAAATCCTCAGTGTTTAGCCGTTGCTGAGCACTAAAAACCCAACACTTAAGCTACTCAAGCTGACTGATTTAATATATAAAATTTGTTTAATTGCTTATCATATGAAAAGTTAAAATAGTTGCCGACGTAGTCGGCTTCAACACACGAGATACGAAACACGAGCGACGAACGACGCTCAAACTGACCCGTCCCTGAGGGACGGTCAGTTTGAATAAGCTATCTTTCGCGGGCGTATTTGAAGAATTTTTTTCTCAGCAGCTCCGTAACAGGCCCGGGCCTGCCATCCCCGACAATCCTGCCGTCAATCTCGACAATACCAATGACCTCGGCAGCGGTGCCGGTAAGGAAAAATTCATCGCAGATATACAAATCAAATCTCGTCAGATTTTTTTCAATTACCTGTAGTTTTTCTTTTTTAGCCAGTTTGATAACGACACCTCGTGTTATTCCTTCCAGGGCACCGGCCTCGACAGGTGGAGTATAAATCACGCCGTCTTTCACAATAAAAACATTGTCGCCTGTCGCCTCTGCGACATACCCCTCGTGATTGTACATAACCGCCTCGGGCACGTTGCTGTCCAGAGCTTCAATCTTGGCCATGATGTTATTGAGATAATTCAAACTCTTAATCTGCGGCGGAATTGCCAGGGGGTGATTGCGAACCGTGGTTGCACTGATTACCTTCATCCCCTTCTCGTAAAGCTCTTCCGGATAAAGCTGAACGTTATCTGCTATGATAAATAATTTGCCGTCCTCACAGATAAACGGATTCAGCCCCAGCGTTCCCACTCCTCGGGTAACCACCAATCGGACATATCCGTCAATAACGCCATTGGCCTCGACGGTTTTCTCAACGGCGCTGATAAGCTTGCTTCGGCTCATCGGGACATCGAGACGAATCACCTTGGCCGATTCATACAGCCGTTTGATATGGACATCCAGCTCAAATATCCTGCCGTCGTAAACTCGAATACCCTCAAAGACCCCGTCGCCGTAAAGCAGGCCATGGTCGAAAACGGTTATTTTAGCGTCTGCTTCGTCAACAAGTTTGCCATCAAGCCAGATTTTAAGTGCCATAACGTCTCCCTTAATAAATGGACAAGACACGCATATATCAGCCCTTATGCTCTATTTTGCCGTCGGCCAACGTTACTATTCGCCCTGCTCTTTGTGCAACTGCTTCGTCATGTGTTACCATCACAATCGTCTGGCCGGCACTGTGCAATCTCTCAAAGACCTCTAAAATACTGTTTCCTGTGGCGGAGTCAAGATTTCCTGTCGGCTCATCCACCAGAAGCAGCTTTGGCTCATTCATCAACGCCCTGCCGATAGCGACCCTTTGTCTCTCTCCGCCGGACAGCTGAAACGGCTTATGGCCGGCCCTTTCACCCAGACCGAGCTCACCGAGCAGCTCTCCGGCCCGCCTCTTCGCCCGTCTTCGGCACGCAAGCCAGCCGACTATACTGGTACCCGCCATCGTCGGCAGAAAAACGTTTTCCAATACGTTTAATTCGTCCAATAAATGGTAAAACTGAAAGACAAATCCCACCATTTTATTGCGAAATCTGTTCAATTCGCCTGGACCCAGCCGATTTAAATCCCGCCCGTCAAACCTCACAACGCCCTTGTCCGGCCTGTCCAGCGCACCTAATATATGCAATAGTGTGCTTTTGCCGCTGCCTGAGGCCCCGACTATTGCTACAAATTCACCCTTTCTGACGGCCAAATCCACGCCTTTAAGCACGCTGACCTCTGCTGCGCCCAGCCGGTAAGATTTATAAATCCCCTCGGTTTTCAATATAAACTCGTCCTTGCTCATAGCTGGCTTACCTGTAAAGTATCCACCGGTTTTAACCTTGCCGCCTGCCAGCTCGGGATAAGCGCACCGACCAGACAGGTCGCAATCGCCGAAGTAACAATTACCGCCAGAACCTTAAATTCTACCTGATTTGGAATGTCGCCTATAGCATAAATTGCCCTGTCCCACAGTTGAAACCTGAAATGCTCAAAAAGCCAATTTTCTATTTCGTTTATCTTAAGCAAAAACAGCCAGCCGGCAAACGCCCCGGCTGCAGAACCCAAAACGCCCACTAAAAAAGCAAAACCCAAAAATAACCGGATTAGGTTTGTCCGCGAAACGCCTATGCTCTTCAGGATACCTATGTCCCTGCTCTTGTGGCTGATAATCATATAAAAAACAACAAGGACAATAAAAGGCGTTATAATCCCAATCATCGCAAATCCCGCCATCATCATCACCTGCTCTTTTTCCATCGGTGCAATCGTATCACGCCTGTAATCTTTCCAGCTTTGAACGGTAACTTTGCTCAGCAAATCCGCATTTTTGTCGTTCTTGTTCTCCGCTACGAACTTCTGCCACAAGACATTGACTTTTTCACAGCCCGCTTCCAACTTAACGTCGGGTTTGAATTTTATATAGATGGCACTGGTTCTTTTCTCCTCGCCATCCATCCCGCAAAGTGTCTGTGCATCCTCAAATGCTAAATACACAAAACTGCCGTCCACCCTTGCCAGGCCACTGTGGGAATTGTCACTGTAATAAAAGGTCTTTGTATTGACCAGGTCAAGACCCGCCCTGGCCAATCCGCCTCTGGCCGTCAAAGGAAAACAGCTCACCGCATAAGAACGCTGCGGCAACTCCGGCTCCTGTCTATATTGCCCACGCTCTTCCCGCACCACCACCTTGTCTATCCCGACAACACAGCCGGGAAGATTCGCATCATAGCCCGGCTTAAATACATTGAGACAATCGTCTTTATGATAATAAACGGTGCCGCCGAAATTCGTAACCCTGCAATGCCTCACCGGCTTTAAACCCATAATCTCAACGCTGTCGCTGAAGCCGGATTGATGTGTCAAAAGGGCATAACTTTTTACCACCGGCGAAACGGCCTCAACGGCAGTGTCTTCTTCCAGAACCTTTATGAATCCTTCATACCGGGGAAAGCCCACTAATGAATCGCTGCTGACAGCACAGTCACCGACCCAGTTGTGGTTCTTTATCTTGAAGTCTCGCACCAGCCCTGTCATCACGGTCATT
Organism: uncultured Pirellulales bacterium; assembly: GCA_964405375.1. Classification (GTDB taxonomy): domain Bacteria; phylum Planctomycetota; class Phycisphaerae; order Sedimentisphaerales; family Anaerobacaceae; genus CAYONQ01. The sequence goes on along the minus strand of CAYONQ010000009.1, from coordinate 13,616 downwards.
ACCACAACGACAATAAAGACACAAAGTGCCACCGCTAACACCGCAAGATACGTTATGCGGCGTCTTATCAGATACCTGATTGCGAGAATAATCTTGTACATAACTCAAACTGACCGATTTGTAGCTCTGCCACAGGTAGCAAATGTTAAATGTAAGTCGATTTCTGACAATATGTTATGTTTCTCATAAAATATCATAAAACAGCCATCCGCCGGCAGGCGGATTCCGCAATTTTGCATTTTGCACTTTGATTTTTGCATTTTCAAACTGGCCATCGGTCAGTTTGAGTACATAACTATTCATACCGAAGAATTTGGACCGGCTGTGTTTTAGCTGCGACAATCGCCGGTATAAAGGCACCGATAGTCGCAGCAAGGATGGCAAAAAGAATAATCCAGCCGGAAGCGCTTAAATTTAGCTGATTGGGAATCTTTTCAAAGACGTAAACGCTGCTTTTCCACAGTTTCAGCCCGAAGATTATTCTTATCCATTGTTCAATAGTGTTTATGTTCTTTATTACAATATATCCGAGGACTGTGCCGACCGCCGAGCCGACTATTCCGACACATGCCCCAAAACCGGCAAAAATCCACGCCACCGTCCCGCTCGCAGCACCGCAGCTTTTGATTATCGCTACGTCCTTTTGCTTCGTCATCACGAGCATATAAAAAATACAGAAGATTAATACCACCGCCGCCGAGCAGACGGTTCCGAATATCAATATCAAAACCGCCATCTGCTTCTTCAGCTCGGCAATAAAGCGAACCTGCATCCCTTTTGAGGTATCTAAAATCGGCTTTGATATAGAATACTCCGGCAGGCCCTGCTCGCGGGCGAATCCTTCCCACAGCTCCCGCACCGGCTCTAACATCCCCACCGGCTCGATACCTTCGGCCAACTTTATCTGAATTGCTTCATGCGGGCCCATCCATAACGGGCTGTCCGGCTCTGTAAGCTGCTGGGTCTGCTCGATAGGCAGGTAAACATCCTTGCTGTCCCGAAGGTACATACCGGTAAAAACAATATCGGCAATTCTAAATTTCAATGTCCTGCGTTTGAAGCTTGGTTCTGTCCTGCCACCTCCCGCGTCCTTCTCAACAACCGCGCCGGTAGTGAGAACAACCTCTCTGCCTATCCATTTAAGCGCCTCTTCGAAGTCGTATTCATCGGTTTCAACATCGGGCATCATCAATACACCGATACCCACGAATCCCTCCACCTCACCGGGCTGAGCGTCGAAACCCACCTCGCCCTGCTTGCTTTTATGATTGAGAAGATTGTCCTTCAGGCCGGTAACTTTCGAGTAACTTACCGGCTCAATCCCCAAAACACTAACACCCTTAACATCCCCCCTGCCCAGATGCAGCAGACCATAACTATTAAGCACGGCCGTCGCGGCCTCTACCTCCTGCAGCGATTCCAGCCGTTCGAGAAGCCGACCGTATTCGCCAATTCGCACCCAGGGATTAAGATATATGTCGCCAAAGACCTCCTCGCCGGTTTTCTCAACCGCCTTAATAAAACCGCTGAACAGGCTGGCAACAACTATCAACAGCCCAACAGACAGCCCAACCGCGGCAATACTCAGCAATACTATCTTTTTCTTACGCAGGTATCGCAGCCACAAGAATAGTTTCAGCATAATGCCTGTCTCGCGTCTCGCGGTTCGTGACCGGTGGTTCAATCCACTATTCACGAATCACGATTGACGTTTCTCAAAAGCGGAAACAGCACAACGTCACGAATGCTCACGGCGCCGGTCAAGACCATTATCAATCTGTCGATTCCGATACCCAGCCCCCCTGCCGGCGGCATACCGTATTTTAGTGCTGTTATAAAATCGGCATCCATCTTCGCCATCGACTCTTCCTGGCCGCGAAGCTGGATTCTAAAATTCTCCTCCTGAACAGCAGGGTCATTCAACTCCGTGTAGGCATTGGCCAGCTCTACGCCGGCTATGTAAAGCTCAAACCGCTCGGCAAACTGGAGAGCGTCTTTTCCCCGCTCGGAGTCGGGGACAGGCTTGCGCTTTGTTAGCGGACACAGCGCCGCCGGGTAGTCAATCACAAACGTCGGCTTGACGAGATTACTCTCAACAGCATGCTCGAAGACTTCATTGATAACTACCACATCGTCCATAGTTGCTTCATCTAACCCGAGTTCCCTTGCCTTTGTCCTGATACACTTGACGTCACCAATATCACAGCCGGCGTGCTCTTTCAGCAGCTCGGCGTATTCGGCCCGCCGCCACGGTCTGGTATAGTCAACCGTCATATCACCGAACCGAACCTGTCTGCCGGTGCAGTATTTCTCCACCAGCACAAAGATAATCTCCTCGGTCAAATCCATCATCACATTGTAATCGGCGTAGGCCTGATACAATTCCAGCATCGTGAATTCCGGGTTGTGCCATCTGCTTAAGCCCTCGTTGCGGAAGTTTCGGTTTATCTCGAAGACCTTTTCCATTCCGCCGACCAGAAGTTTTTTAAGGAACAGCTCCGGTGCAATCCGCAGAAAAAGGTCCATATCTAAGCTGTTATGATGCGTTGTGAACGGCTTTGCCGCGGCCCCGCCGGCTATCTGCTGCATCATCGGCGTCTCGACCTCCAAAAAACCGCGCTCTTTGAGAAATTCCCGAATCGTCGAGATAATAGCGCTGCGCTTCTTGAACAGTTCCATCACCTCGGGATTGGCCCACAAATCCACGTACCGCTGCCGGTAGCGCAGGTCAATGTCACTTAGCCCGTGAAATTTCTCCGGCGGCTGGCACAGGCACTTGCTCAATACCGTGACGCTGTCGGCCCATATAGTGATTTCGCCGGTTTTGGTACTACCAAGCTGGCCTGCGGCGCCTATTATATCGCCAAGCTCAAGCAGCTCCGCAAGGGCCCACTGCTCACCCAGCAGTTTTTTGCTCAGGCCCACCTGGATGGTCCCGCTCCAGTCACGGATAGTCATAAAAATCAGCTTGCCGATATTCCTCAGCAGCACAATCCTGCCGGCACATCCGGCCTGCTGGGTTTCATCGCCGTCCTTGAACCTGCGCCTGATGTCATCGGTGCATTCGGCGCCGTCGTATTTGCCCCCGTAAGGGTCAACACCCAATTCCCTGATAGCCGAGAGCTTCTGCCGCCTCTGCTGCTCAAATTTATCGTGTCCCGTTTTATCCTTCACCTTTTCCGCCTTCTGCCTGAATTAGTTTGCTCTTAACAATCAAAACGCCGACTGCCAATTGAGGGTCAGCCGACAGGGTCTCTTCGACCGTATGTTTTTTTAGCGGCGCAATGTTATTATCGTGGGTGGCCTTTACAAGCACATAATTATCTCTCTGCACATCGCCCATTTTAATAATCTCATCGCGCCTCAGTTTGACCTCAATATCCGGGCCGATGCCCCACGCTTTTCTGCCCAATTTCTTCATCGCCTCCTTGCTTTCGACCCTTTGGCCCGAGGGCAGGTGATAGTATGCCATCGTATATTTCAGTTGTGCACCTTCTCCGGGATAGTGTGTTATCCCCTGCACGCTGCCCTTGCCGTGAGTTCTTTCACCAATCAGAATCGCCCGTTTATGCTTTTTATCTGCCAAAGCCCCCGCCACAATCTCTGAAGCGCTGGCGGAAAAGCGATTTATCAGTATAACGAGCGGATACCTGGGATGGGTGTTTTTCTCCTCTGCCCACAAATAACTCGCCGATATCCCGAACCTGGGACGTGTGCTGACTATTAAACCTTCTTTGACGAATTTGTCCGCTACGTCAGCGGCACTGGGAAGCAGTCCGCCGGGATTGAACCGCAAATCCAGGATAAGTCCCGTAAGTCCCTCTGCTTCAAGCTTATCCAATACTTTTTCCAAATCCGCGGCGGTTCTCTCGGAAAAACTGATGATGCGAACATAGCCGATTTTGTCTGCCTGGTCAATCATATACAGCCATTTGCCTTTTTCCGTCCTTTGCCAGCCGCGAATCGTCGGAACGGTTATCTTGGCCCTGGTTATGGTAATATCACGACCGGTCTCCTCGCCCCTTCGCCTTATCGTCAATGTAACCTTTGTGCCCGCAGGGCCGGTAATGTTTTTGACCGCACACATAAGGGTCATATCTTTCGTCGGAACCCCGTCCACCACCTCTATCACATCTTCCGCATCAAGACCGGAATTGTATGCCGGCGTATCAGGCAATAAGGTTACCACCGTCAGCAGCCCTTTTTCCTTTGAAATCTCTATACCGATGCCCGTAAACTCGCCGGTATGCATCTTTTCAAAATCCTCAACCTGCCGCGGCCAGACCATACCCGTGTAGGAATCAAGTGATGCCAGTGCCGCTTCTGCAAACTGTGCAATCAATACAGGAATGGGCAACTGTACTGTCGCTGCGTTCATCGCCAGAACCTTTTCAAAGATGTCTATAAACCTGTCCCTGCTGTAGTCTTCGGACGACTGATTTACTTCATCCAAAATCGCCGATAAAGTTGCCGACCAGGCAGCCAGCTTTTCGCTCCGCACAGCTCTCCGCGAGGAGTCCATAGGACCACCACAGGTATCACCTTGCGTATTGCCCAGCGCCTCACGCACGATGGGTGACGAATTCGCTACCTCTGCCAGCAATTCACAGCGTTTGACGGCCTTGGCCGCCATCTGGCGATAATCGAGGGGCGCCACGTAATTAAACTGTAGGGCATCAATCGCCCGGGTGAACATCTTTTGCTTTACGTTCTGGAAACGCTCTTTACTGGTCTCACAGGGGCTGTCCTGAAAAGATGCCACGATATTGGCCTTCTCTACAAGCTGCTCAGCGTAGTCCGAATACACCTCATTGTCGGGGGCGATATCCTGCAGCCATCTGTAACAGATTATATATGCATCAAGCCATTTACCTTCCGACTCGAATTCAGCGGCTTTGTCTATGGCTTTGGCAATAGTCTGCTTGACGAACGAATCCGATAGAAACTCGTTTTTTTGTCCCTGGTCTGTAAATTCGCACACCTGGGTGATAGCCAAAAGCGACTCTGCAATGTCATTTACATCGTTCACATCATTGGCGTCATTGGCGTCCGCAGCGACCCGAAATTTCTCTAATTCAGCCAACTGCTTTTCATACGCCGTCTCTCGAGATTTCTCCCGCTGCTGATTTATGGCCTTATACTCGGCAACAACGCTCGCCAATTGACTAAGCTGGGGATGGCTGTCCTGCTGGTCAAGCTGCTCTATCAACTCACCGGCGGCATCAAATTCGCCCTGGCAGATTAGTTCACAGGCCTCTTTAACAACAAGGGTTCCCGCCGATACGGATTCGGCAGCTTTAATACCGGCCGAATCGTGGCCGGACTGAACCGCAAATAAACTGCCGACCGACAGAAAAATTGCCATCAGCCAGCTTAAACGAACCAAATATCTTCCATCTCGCATCTTATATCTCATACCTTCCTTCTATCTCGTATGTCGTCCGAGCAACGAACTATATATTTAAACTGACCTGTTAAATGTAAGCCGATTTTTGACAATACATTCCGCAATTTTGCATTTTGCACTTTGATTTTTACATTTTCAACGCCATCGGTCAGTTTGAGTGCATGCACTCAGCCGCCTTTCCGGCGCAGCCCAAAATGTGCAGCTTATGGGCGACCATATCCTTGATGGCCTCTCTGCCCGGACCGAGGTATTTACGCGGGTCAAACTCAGCGGGCTTTTCGGCGAAAACCTGCCTGATTTTAGCGGTCAGGGCCATCCGCAAATCCGTATCGATATTGACCTTGCAGACCGCCATTTTAGCCGCCTGGCTTATCGCATCCTCCGGCACACCCATTGCATCCGGCATATCTCCGCCGTACTTGTTAATAAGGTCCTTGAATTCCTTCAAAACGCTGCTGGAGCCGTGCATAACTAACGGAAATTCGGGAAGCATCTCGGCGACACGCTGTATCACATCGAAGGCCAGCTTGGGCTCGGTCTTGAACTTATAAGCGCCGTGGCTGGTGCCGCAGGCAACCGCCAGCGAATCGCAGCCCGTCTTCTCTACAAACTCAACCGCCTGGTCGGGGTCGGTCAGATGCTTATGGATATCATTAGTACTTACACCGACAACATCTTCCTCGATACCGCCCAACTGGCCCAACTCGGCCTCGACCACAACACCGTTAGCGTGGGCATATTCAACCACCTTCTTGGTAACCTCGATGTTTTCCTCGAACGGCTGTTTCGAGGCGTCTATCATCACCGAGGTAAAACCGTCGTCAACGCACTGCTTGCAGCTCTCGAAAGTATCGCCGTGGTCGAGGTGCATCACGATGGGGATGTCGGGATTTTCCGCAACCGCCACGTCGATAATCGCCCGCAAATAGCTCATACTCGCATACTTCCGTGCGCCCCTGGATATCTGCAGGATAAGCGGGGCCTTTTCTTCGGCTATCGCACTTACAATGCCCTGCGTGATTTCCATATTATTTACGTTGAAACCGCCGATTGCATAGCCGTTCTTATAGGCCATCTCGAACATCTTTTTACTGTCAACTAATGCCATAATATTCTCCTTAAATTATTTCTTGTATTGTATTTTGCTTCAAATTATCGATAACCTGCCGGACCTCCCAGCCCCATATATCGTCTCGGCCCAATCACCAGCTCGGGGACCCCCTGAGGCCATATACTAAAAACAATCGCCTGTCTGTCTAACGACTCGTCCGCACTATATGTAAAACCACAGTACATCCTGTGATACCGCCTTATCAGCGTTATGTCGCTTCTTATATTTGCGCCGTAGTCGAAATCGAACTGCTGCGCAAAAACAACCGTGTACCGCGGGTCAAGCACATAGGTGGCCGCAAAGGTAAAGGCGTTCGAGCCCTTCTCATCCAGCACCTCGATTCGCCGTAAATATCTGCTGCCAACATAAAAACTTAAATTGGGCCAGCACAACCGCGAAAACCCGACGTTAAATTGCTGCACCACCCCGCTTTGAATATCGAGGTTCATATCGCTCAATACGGCGGTTGTGTCGCTTACACGCCAGATATAGTCCGCACCGAAGTAGTTTCGCCTCGGCCCGTACATCTCGAACCGGTGAAGGTTATTGGTAAGGTCGCCGCTGTAAATGTCCGGCGCCGACAGCACGCGCAGCGGCACAATCGGCCTGTTCCAGACGAACCTGTCCGGCCCAGCCGATGCGTCACCGCTGTCTCTGACCCACGTGGTACCCACATCCAGCCGCATCCAGTCAACCGTTTCGTAGCTTGTGGCTCCACCATCAGGTGTCCTCCGTAAGGAGTCCCTAGGACTGTGGAGTGACTCATTATTAACGAACGGCGAGCGACGACGCCTCGTCTGCAGTCGCTGTGAAAGACCTACGTTTAATGTGTCACGCTGTTCGACAACATTATCATTCTCGGCGTAAAGAGCAGCCGCCAATTGCGGCTTTATGATATGCCGTAACCCCTCTAAATCCCATAGCCGGCTCTTAACATTCGGATAAACCTTCCAGTATTGGCTCGACAATCGCACGCCGGCCTCGCCGAGGGCGACCTTATCCTCGCCGAACCTGCCTGTGTAGCTGCCGTCCACGAGTGTTCTTCTAAAGCCGCTGCGGTCATCATAACCAAAAGTCCCTGCCACAAACGGAACAACCCTTAAAGAATCTCTGGCTGCGGATTTCGGATTTCGAATTCCCAGCCGCATCGGCATATCAAGCTCAACCCTGTGGGATACGAAAGAGAACATCTGCTCATCGATTAATGTCGAATGCTCGTTGCCTATTCTCTGCCGCCGCCGGCCAACCTGGGTATCACTGTATAAAGTAAACCTGTCTTCAAAAAGCGACTCACCCGTCAGGTGAAACTCGACGCCGGGCAGCTCTTCCAGCTCATCATCAAAATCGTTTATCCGCCCCTTGCCCAGTATAGAAAGACCCCAGTTGTCCTCTATACGCTTGAGATGGATATAAGTCTCCTCCCTGCCCACGTTAAATTCACTGCGGTAATATCCCTCTATAAAGCGCTCGTCCGATGCGTAACCAACCCCGGTCGTAAGCTGCCAGTTAAATGGCAAAAAATGTCTATGGCGCCAGGCAAATCGCCCGCGAAGCCGGCGGTTCGGCTCAAGGTCTTTTCGGCTCTCGTGCCGACCGAGCCGGTCTTCGCCGCTATCGTGAATCAGGTATCCCAGCGCCCTGCCGTAATAATTCTCTCTTTCATATTCAATCTCCGCACCGGCGCCGAGGCCGCGCTCGCCGTAATAGTCCAGGCTAAGTGTACTTTCCGTGCCCTCCGGCTCCCGCAGCCCCAACAGCCGGGACAGATACCATTCCGTCTCGAGCGATGTCCCCCACGTATTATCATGACCGACATGTGCGCCTTTGAGCGGGATGTCGGGCCTCTGCAGGTTGCTGCGCATAAATGGCCAATAGAAAACCGTCGTATCGTCCATCTTCAGCCGCACATCACGCATCTCGGCGTCGTAGCTGCTGTCGGAAATTTTACCTAATTGCTCATCGACAGCGGTGGTATCGGTAATAAACACGCTCGAAGCGCTAAGCGAAATCTGGGGCACGTAAAATTCACTGCTCGTCAGCGTTATATTATCAGCGGCAAACTTGTTCTCCGCTAACTGCCGCAGTCTCGCCGCACGAACATAAATCGGTATCCCACGCGAGACATCGAAATTCCTCATCACCGCATTTACCGCAATGGCCTTTCTCCTCTCGAAATCATAATATATCTCATCTGCACGAATCGTCCGCTGCCCTTCGGTTATTACAACGTCGCCCGACATATAAACCGCCTTCACCCCACCCATCTCCAATGGGCGCTGCTCGTCTGATTCCGGAGCTTGACCGGAATAAAATATAACCGCACTGTCAGAAAGCAATTCCAGCAGACCGCCCTTCTCATCCTGCTTTTGCCACACATAGATTCTGCCTATCACCGTGGCAATATCCGTTCCGTCCGCTGCTCTGGTCCTCTCTACCACCGGCTTAACCTCGCCCGCCGGCGCCCAGTTGACCGGATACCTGAACTTCACCTCATCTTCAACCGGCCTTTCACGCTCAACTGCCCTTTCAGCTACTCTTCGCTCTACGGGCTGTTTTGGCTTTGCAGCGACCGGTTTTTTAACCGGTTTTTCCGGTATCTCCTTCGCCGGCTCGGTCTTCGCAGCCGCTGCAGCAAAGTAGGCAATTTCAGGCACTATCGCCCCCGGCTTAACAACAAACCGCGGCCCGGCAGGCACAGCCCGAACGGCACTAATGGCCCTTGCGTACAGCTCTAATCCGCGAGGGTCGCTCACATCCCTTTTGTCCGCCGTTACAAAAACCTCGCCGCCAACGCTAAATCGAATAACCACAACCCTGCCATCCTTGTCCTCGACCCCGTTCGGGGATTCGAGGACCGTCTCGCTCAAATCGCTGGTCTGTGCGGTTTTGCCTTTTTCAGCCGATACATTGCCTTCCAGATACGCCTGTCCTTTTACATCGACATAAATACCGCCCCGAAATTCGGCCGGTTCACTTTCAAGCCACACTACCGCCCTGTCGCTCGAAAACCGATTGGCCCCGACCGACAACGTAAACCCATCCTCGAAAACCAGCACATGCTCGCCCTCACCCATCAGGGATGGGCGGGGCTCACCACCAGCCGGCTGGTAGCTAATCACCTCAGCCCCCCGCAGATGCAAATCCTGACCGACAAAAGCCCCCGCCCTTTCACCAGGGATGCCGCCACCGATAGCCGGTGGTACTGCTGCCGCCAACAAAAGTAACATAATCAGGACAAATGGTCGCTTCCTTATCACACCAGCACTCTTAACTCGTAATCTGTAGTTCATAGCCTGTTCGAGATACGCTTCACACTTCACGCTTCACGAGATTATAGCCGCTTATTCTCACAAGGCCAGCAAAAATCGCATTTCTTAATTTAACTCAAACTGACCAATTTGATATATACAACTTGTTTAATTGCTTATCGTATAAAAAGTTAAAATAGTTGCCGACGTAGTCGGCTTCAACGTACGAGATACGAAACACCAGCGACGAACGACGCTCAAACTGACCGTCCCTCAGGGACGGTCAGTTTGAGAATTTAACCTTTGCCTTTTAACGGTTCCGCCGATATACTAACTGTGCTCTAAAACGGTGAAAATAAACAGACGAACTACCCTTCCGCCCCAGGCAAAGGTGAGATATGGCCGAAGAATACCCTGCTTCAGCAAAGGTGTACCCAACCGAAAACATCGGGATGTTCAGCATCATTGATATGCTGGACTACTTCGAGAAAAAAGGCGCTATGCGGGTATCGGATTTACACATCAAGGTCGGCGCAGCACCTACATATCGCATCGACGGCGACCTCGTAAAACTCAAAGGCCCGACGGTAACGCCCGAATTGGCAAAACAGCTCATCTACCCGCTCATAAGCGATGAAAACCTGCAAAAATTCCTCAGCCGATACAGCGTGGACTCCTCTTACAGACGCGGCTCGCTGCAGTTCCGGATAAATGTCTTCCAGGAAAACGATGGTATATGTGCTGCGATTCGGGCATTATCACTGGACATTCCAAAAGTAGAGAAAATCGGCTTTCCAAATAACGTCTGGGAAGACATCATCAACCGCAGGCAGGGACTCGTCCTTATAACCGGCATCACCGGCGCCGGAAAATCCACAACAATCGCCTCCCTAATCGACCGAATCAGCGAGAAAAGTGCCCGCCGAATCATAACTCTCGAAGACCCCATAGAATACATCTACCAGCAGAAATACTCCATAGTCTCGCAGCGAGAGGTCGGCAGAGACGTCAAGTCCTTTGTCGACGGCCTGAGGTCAATCCTGCGAGAAGACCCCGACATAATATTCGTCGGCGAGATGCGCGACCCCGAAACAATAGCTATGACGCTTATGGCCGCCGAGACCGGCCATCTGGTCTTCTCCACTCTGCACACAAGGGACGCCACCGGCACCATAACACGCATACTCGATTATTTCCCACCGGGCAAGCAGAGTGAAGTGCATAACCAGCTCTCGCTCGGCCTCGCCTACATCATCGCCCAGAAGCTCGTCCCCAGAAAAGACGGCAAAGGCAGAATCGTAGCGATGGAGGTGCTCAATAATAACAATTACGCCTGCGCCAACCTGATACGCACCGGCAAGATAGAGCAGCTATATTCCCAGCTGCAAACGAAGGTCAAAAACAAGCCCGATGAAAAAATGATAACGATGGAAAAACATCTCGCACTGCTGGTAAAGGAAGAAAAGGTTGACCTGCTCGAAGCCCAGAAATGGGCCAACAACATTACCAGCTTCACCGACATTATGAAGCGGCTTTAACGGGTCGAAATATGACAATCCGGTTCTACTGCCCTAACTGCGATGCCCTGATTGCTTTCGACAGCAAACACATCGGCAAGCGGGCGCGATGCCTCTCCTGCGGCCAAATCTTTATAATCCCCGCCAAAGACGATGAAAAACCCAAAAAAATCAAGCCGGAACCCGAAAGGACCGAGCCGCTGCCCGGCTTTTACCACGCCCTGTTCATCGATAGCTGGAAGCTCTTCTTCGACCCCCAAAACCTGACCTCGCTGGCATTCGTCATCGCCGTAGTGTCATTCAAATTCTTCCTCGCAGCAGAAACCTGCTGTATGAACTACCTCTCGTTTGTAGTCGTCTGGGGCTGGCTGCTCGGATTTTACCTCAACGTTATTTACGAAGCCGGCTTCGAGATGGACACGCTGCCCGAGATTTATCTCGGAACCAGCTTTACCTTCTTATGGTACATCATAAAGCCGTTTTTAATCTTCTTCTTCACTATGCTAATGGTTCAATTACCGTTCATTATAGCGCTAAAACTGCTGGCCAATTATGGCCTGACGTATCAAAATATGTGGGATGCCCATACCGGCTTCCATCTGCTTTTACAGGTACTGTTCATTTCCGGCCTGTTTCTCTTCCCTATGGCCATATTAACTACAGCGGTTGGCAAGGACATCACGCTATTAAGGCCGGATTATATCTTAAAGCCGGTCTTCAAGGCGTTCATCCCTTACATTGTCGTCGTCGGCTGGCTCGTCGCCTTTGGCGTTCTTGAGATGCAGACAAGGCAATTCAGCAGCTCAGAGGAGGAAACTGTTCTTTCGGCCGCCGGCAAACTAACATTCAATCTCGCCGTCCAGGCCGTCGCAATTATCGCTATGCGCTCGATAGGCCTCTTCTACCGCCATTACAACTGCCACCTCAAATGGTAAACCCCAGCGAAGCAATCCCAACCCTCTACGTCATTTCGAGCGAGCGCAGCGAGTCGAGAAATCTATTAAAATCTGTCATTCTGCTTGCCCCGTCCCAAATGGCCTTTATTTGGTGCGGGGAACGAAGTGAAGAATCTCAAAAACACAATCGTAAACCTGTCCTGAGCAACGTCGAATGGATCACAAATCGTAAATCGTAAATTGAACTCCACCCCATCCTATTCTTGCACACCCAACCAGCTTTGCCGGCAGCCATTAGCAAAAATAGCTTAAGCTGCCAATTGTAGATTAAGCCATATTTGCCAATTCTCTCACGTTTAAAGGCAAAGTTCCTCTTACTTGCCCGTCAATTGCCACGTCAATTCTATATTGTCCGTAATTTTCAAATTTCAACCTTTGAATATTTAGAACAAGATTAGCTACAGATGAACCAATGTCAGCCCCAACTTTTACAGTTATATTCGTATCTAATCTCGGAATTATCGCCTTGCCATCTTCGTCAATCACATCGACCCTTACATTGTGGCCGCCTTCTTCAATCTTCTCGAACCGTATCCTTATTGCAACGGCGCAGGCCGGATGCAGGATGGGCATTTTCCTGGCGAATATATTGTCAAAGGCCCCCAAAACATTCAGCTTCCCGCCGCTTTCCGTTGCACAATCACATAATAAAAACGCTTCAATATTCATTTTTTTCTTCTCCGTTCAATAATCTCTACTTCATTAGCTGCGATTTATTCCTTTCGCTCATCTTTCGGCTTATGCACTATGCTCTTGCCCTTTTTATCTTCGAGTCACGAGTCACCAGCGACGAGTCACGAATACATCGCCGCACCATTTTAACAATCGCCTATTTAACTGCAACCCGCAACCCTTTGGTCATTCCGAGCGCAGCCGAGGAATCTATTAAAATCCCATTGCAAAGCAATCCCACAATTTTGCATTTTGCACTTTAAGTTTTGATTTTCTCTACGCCGCACCATTTTAACAATTGCCTGCCAAGCCGTCCCGATTTACTTATTGTTTTTGTCAACTTTCGAGGTTTTGCGATAGTTCTACTATGGTTGTTTTAATACTGATTTTGCCCAATTCAAAAGCTCAGTTATTTCTTCTTTTGGCGCACTTCTAAAGATTTTCCCTGCTCTGTCAAACACAATTTGTGCTCTTTGGGGGTCCTTTTTTAAATCAACAAGAAATGATTGAATTCCATCCTTAAAAGCTTCAATTAAAACCTCGATTTTTAAAGCTATACATTCCTTCATGTTTCCAAGAGTTATTATTTTATTTAAATCATCTATTTCGCTTGTCCCCCAAGCATAATAAATCTCTCTGGCTTTATTCTTTTTACTCAAACTGACCGATTAGAGGGATTTTGATGGTAGCAATTATCAAACAAAA
>CAYONQ010000008.1:0-51811 GCA_964405375.1 uncultured Pirellulales bacterium | reverse complement strand
TTGTGCCTTCCTGTCCTCGCAAGCCGTAAGCGGGGATTCGTGGCTTAAAAAATCCTGTCATCCTGTCCAAAAGTCTCTGCGCTCTCTGCGCAATCCGCGGTTACTTTTTCTTCGTGTCTTCGTGCCTTCGTGGCTACATTTCTCTGCGATCCCTGCGCTCTCGGCGGTTAAAATCCGTCTCTCTTTTTCTCATTTTTTCTCATTTTTTTGCAATTTTTTGCAAAATTTCGCAATTTTTCTCTATTTTTTGCATTTTTTTGCAATTTTTCTCACTTTTTCTCACTTTTTTTCTTCCCCATCTTGCCCAAACCACGCATCTTGCCACCCCGACCCTCATTTTTAACCCAAAAACCCACATCCCACCTTAAAATAAACCCCAAAAATCAGTGTTTTTTAAAAATTCCGGATATTTTCAGTTTTAAATTTCAACCCCACATTTACTGCAAACCCGAATCCTTCTCGATTACCTTTTGCACCTGCTGCTTCTTAAACTCAGCCAGCTTCTCAGCGAGACCCTCGTCGGACAAAGCCAGAATTTGCACCGCTAATATCGCTGCGTTTTTAGCCCCTGCCTTTCCTATCGCCACCGTTGCCACCGGCACCCCCGCCGGCATCTGAACCGTGCTCAACAGCGCATCGACCCCCTCTAAGCCGCTGCTCGAAACCAACGGCACGCCAATAACCGGCAGCGCCGTCCTCGCCGCAATCGCCCCCGCCAGATGGGCGGCCATTCCCGCCGCCGCAATAATCACCTTTATCCCCTTCTCGCCGGCACCCTCCGCAAATTCAACCGCCACCTCCGGCGTGCGATGCGCCGAGATTATCCGAACCGCCGGCTCAATCCCAAATTCGCCGAGCTGCTCGATACAGCCCCGCATTACCTCCATATCACTGTCCGAGCCCATCACCACCGCCACCGCAGGTTTCTTTTCAGATACCATTTCTTTCCCTCGCTTTTCAGTTTACAATACCTAACAGTTCCAATTTGCCGTATAATATCAGCCCGGCGTTGTAAATACAAGTGAGAGTGCCGTATATGCAAACAAGAAAACCCATTGTTGCAGGTCAATTTTACCCCGGTCAGCGCAGCGCCTGCACAGATGAAATCAACGAGTATCTTGAACAAAAACCATCGGCCGAATCGCTGCCCGAAGAGATAGTCGCCGGCATCGTCCCGCACGCCGGCTGGACATTCAGCGGAGCAGTGGCGGCGATGGTCTTCTCAGCTATAAAACAGCGGCACGAAAACGTGGATACCTTTGTTATATTCGGTGCCGCCCACGGCTACTTCGGCCAATCGCCCGCCGTCTATAACACCGGCAGCTGGATAACACCGCTCGGCGAAGCGGCCGTCGATGAGCAGTTAGCCGATGCGATATTAGCCACCGAAACCGCCGTCAGCAACACCGCCGCCCACAGAACCGAGCACAGCATCGAGGTACAGGTGCCTTTCATACAGCATCTTTTTCACAACGCAAAGATACTGCCGATTCTGGTTGCACCGAACGAGCAGGCAATTTCGTTAGGCGAAGCCGCCAGCGACATTATCAGCGCCGAGAAACACAAGAAAATCGTTTGTATCGGCTCGACCGACCTGACTCATTACGGCCAGCGTTACGGCTTTACGCCGATGGGAACCGGCGCCGACGCCGTCCGCTGGGCTGGCGACGTCAACGACAAAGAGTTTATCGACTTGGCCTTGAAGCTTGAACCGCAGCAAATGCTTGCCAGCGCCGCAGAAAACTGCAACGCCTGCGGCCCCGGTGCCGCAGCGGCGGCGGTAGCAGCCGCCAAAAAACTGGGCAAAACCAAAGGCCTGCTTCTTGCGCACACAAACAGCAACGAGGTGATGATACAAAAGATGGGCACTTCAAGCACCGATAGTGTCGGTTACGCAGCAATAGTTTTCTAAGAATCGTATCGCATATTTTGATGCATTAGTTTTTTACGCAATACCCAATACGCACGATGCAACACGAGTTAAAGCCAACGGTCGGATTCGAACCGACAACCATTGTGAGACAAGAACAGTTACTGTCCGGCATCTTGGCTAAGTAATTTGTTATGCGCTGGAACATGCAGGTGATGGTCGTGAATCCTGCGTTCCGGGTAATAGTTAGTGGAGCCATTTTACAGTCATAGGATGCTAATACGGTGCGTCACTGCCGTTCAGTGTTGGGGATGGCAACGCAACTCTAATTGTGAAAGTCCCGTCCTGCTTTACCTGGGTGGCACAGTCGCCTCCGAGCGCCTTGACTATTCGCCGAACCAACGCCAAGCCCAGCCCACAGTGAACCCCAGCTTCTGAGCGTGATGGTTCGCCCCGCCAAAAGCATTCAAACACTTGTGAGATTTCCTCGGTGGTCAGTTCGCAACCGGTGTTTGAGACCGTGATCTCCACGGAATCATCTTTACGGCAAGCTGTTGTCCAGATGTGCCCGCCTTCGTCGGCATATTCCACAGCGTTCTCCAGAATGTTGGACAGGGCGATGGAGAGATTCTGCCGGTCTGCTTGACACACAATTTCGGGGTCAATCCGATTCTCGAAGCTGATTTCGCGGTTGATCGCCTTATCTGAAAATGGACGCCAGCAAGAATCCACCAGCTCACCTAGTCCAATCTGCTCGGTACGGAAGCTGATTTGCTGAGCCTCCAGCCGTGCGAGCATGAGCAGATTGTTGACCATTGCCTGCATGTCTCGGACTATCACCAAGCATTCACAAAGGGCGTTCTGGTACTCGCCAGACTCGCGCTTTTTTACAAGGGTTACCTCTATCGTGGAACGGATTCCTGCCAAGGGAGTACGCAGTTCATGGGCCACGTCGGAAGTGAATTGTCGTTCTCTGCTAAATGCAGCTTCAAGCCGACACAAGAGATCGTTCAAGCGGTCTTTGACCGGGAGCAATTCGCTTGGCACGGTCTTAGTGCCAACGCGAGCGGTCAGATCATCCTCTCTGATGGCCGCAATCTCGGTGGCAATCGTGTTGAGCGGGCGGAGGCCTTGATGGACGGCTGGCACCGCAACAACGACAGATAGAAAAGTCACCGCCGCCGATACCACGAAAAGTACCCATCGGAGAAACCACAGTTGGTTTAATACTACAGTGCTGTCTCGCGCAACAGCCAAGTACAGAGGTCGTTTCTCTACTGGCTGGCGATCGCTGTCGGAAATCCCCGGCATAAATGTGAATCCTGCCGCACGTTTTATGCGGCCTCCGCTCCCACTAATTGTCTCAAAAGCAGGTTTCCTGAGAGATCCCTGTAGACGTGGAAGCTCACTATTGTCCAGCAGAGCAGACTTGGCGACTACGGTACCATCATCACGCCACAACTGGTAGTACGTGGGCCTCTCACGCTCCTGGAACTCCGGCATTTGCTCTACCTCAAACTCAAGCTCGATTTCATCGCCGTCGAGCTCCACCGACGCCGCCAGTATCTGTCCTATCGACACCAGAGATGCGTCGAACTGTCTAAACAACGCACTACGAACCATTATGTAGACGCCCACAGTAAAAAGACTCAACAGCAACAGCACGGCGCCTATGACCCTGATCAGCAAACGTATTCGCAGTGAGTGCTTCACAGTCATGCTCCAAGTGTATAGCCGCGACCACGGACCGTATGGATGAGCACGGGTTTGCCCGGTCGTTCTATTTTCTTTCGCAGGTAGCCGATATAGACATCGACTACGTTACTCGATGCCACAGAGTTGAACTCGTAGATGTGCTCCCAGATGTCGGTACGAGACACTGTCTGCCCGGCACGTATAGCCAGGTATTCCAGCAGCGCATATTCCTTGGGTGTCAGTCCGATTTCTTGTCTGCCTCGCCAAACCCTATGTGCCGATAGGTCAATCCGCAGATCTTTGATCCTGATACGAGGTTTCTTCTGCCGGTAACTGCGCCGCAACAATGCCCGTACCCGTGCCAGCAGTTCCTCGAACGCGAAGGGCTTCACCAGATAGTCATCGGCACCGAGGTCCAGACCAGCTACACGATCTTCTACTGTGTCTTTGGCCGTCAAAATCAAGACATGGGATTTTCGGCCTTGTGTCCTGATTTTCTGGAGTATTTCGAGCCCGTCCATGCTGGGCAGCATAAGGTCAAGGATGATTACATCATACTCGTTGCCCATCGCATACCATAGACCCTCCTGACCGTCGCGTGTAGCATCTACAGCGTAACCTGCCTCGCGCAGTCCCTTTGTAAGAGACTGCTGCAGAGGCCGATAGTCCTCTATAACCAACAAGCGCATATGAACATCAACCAACAAAGCACCGCTGAGCGATGGTGATTTATAACTCAGTGGTGCGTATTTTAGCTGTAAAAAGTCGACGTGTCAGCAGTCTTGTTGCCTCTAATCATCATCGTCGTCTTCCAACTCTTTGCCGAGCAGCCTGCCGTCCTCTGCGACTTTAATCTCGACCTCTTGTCCATCTATGACAACTTCGGCTTCGTAGACAGTCTGGCCATCTTCGTTCTCACGCTCAATCTCCTTAATCGTACCGCCGTTGGCCTCTACCAGGATGGTTGCCTTGACCGCAGCAGGCACCTCGTCGATGGACAGCTGTTGCTCGTCTTCGTCATCGTCCCCATCGTCGTCATCCTCATCCTCAACTTCTTGCTTTAGGATAGTTCCATCGACAGCAAGCTCGATTTCGACTTCTTGACCATCCTTGATTAGTTCTGCTTCATAGGTAACCTTCGGTGTCTCGAGTTTCCTGAGCGTGACGACCCAGTACGTGACTTCCTCCTTCACCTGTTCTATCTCGGCTCCTGCACTGGCCTGAATGACGGCTGCTTTCACAGCCGCAGGCAAGTCACTGACCGCGAGCTCTGACTCCACTTCCATAATAGTGCCGTCCAGTGCAAGCGTTACCTCAAATTCTTGGCCGGCCTGCTTAAGCTCCACCCCATAGACTTTCACTGCCTCTTCCTCCAGTTTCGCTTCTTCGATGACCGCGTCGGGGTAAAGCTCATTGATAGCAGCTCTGACCGCAGAAGGAAGTGGATCCTTCTCTTGTTTGCCCGCGTATGTCGCAACGCAGACTATTGCCCCAACGACAGCAACAATGGCAATTAGTTTCAAACATTTCTGTCTCATTTCAAATCTCCTTATGCGAAAGACCAAACTTGGCAGCCTGCCGCCGTGGTCAGGCCGCCCTACATAGGATGTACACCCAGATGAGTATTTTCGAACGCAATTTTACAAAACCGAAAATGAGGAAATGATGAGAAAACACTTTTTTTCTGAAATTCTTTTATCCCTCGTACACCCGTCAGTCGTGCTTGCGTCTGCTGTCGTTTGGCACAGCATGAAAGTTACACTGTTGAGAAATACGACTATGTCAAGAGAGATGGGCCCTCGCCCATATTGAGCATCGGGCCGCAATCGCTCGAAAGCCAACGGTCGGATTCGAACCGACAACCACTGGTTTACAAAACCAGAGCTCTACCGTTGAGCTACGTTGGCCTAAGTAGTTGTAGCAGAAGCAATTCTTGGCATTCGGCTGGTGTGCGTTTCTTGCCTTACTACAACCACTTTTTAGATTATAATCAAGGGTTGAACGGTTTTACAAGCATAAAAAGCCGCCGGCACGCTTATAGACACAGAGCGCCTTAACTGCAAATGACCAATGTATCGGCACTATTAAACCTTCTGACTCGCTAAGCGAAAACCATACGTTATGGCTTCAATAAGCAGCGGATGTTCAATCCGCTGGTCTGGAATGTTGACTAACGGACAACCGACTCATCACCCATCTTCTACGGGGGGCTGGGAGATCGAGTCCACCTCCGTCCATCTTTTTCAAATTCGATTTTGTCTCTATGTATCTTTACGACCGTGGCGCCTTTTACAGTTTGACCTTCTTTGACTATTTCACCATCAATTATGCACGATGGGCTATCGGAATACAATATGGCGGTGACCCGCATATGTGAGGGTTGAACAATAGCCTGCTTAACGTCCGGCAAGAAGCTGTAGATAAGGACGACGATGAGGATGAGAATACCTGCTGTTATGACGAGGAAGAAGAAGAGATTTTTCCTGCCTGATGTATTGGGGGCGACATCAGGAACGGACTGTGGCGGCGGTGCAACAGGTGTGCCGATAGCAAGTCTGACACCAAGACCAAGTAGCTCACCTGAGCCAACGGCGGAAGGGGGCCCAATAGGGAGGCCTTCGGCAGTATGGCCAGCGGGCTGGACAGCAGGTTCGCCTATACCGAGCTCGGCAAGGCCGGGTGTCTGCTGGGACAACCACCGATAGACCAGTGCGAGCGCAACTAAGACAGTTGGAAATGTAGCCAACAGGCCGAGACCAAGACAGATGAATCCCAAAAGATTTACAAGGCCGCACAGACCGTCAAAGAGAAGCAGCCGCCATCTGGCACCCATTGTTGTTCTACCGCTGGCTTTAAGTGCATTGATAGGACCAAGACCCTTGTCAACAACGAAGTAGAAACACAAGCTGTACTTAATTGATAAAAACACTGTCACGATACCGGCTGCGAAAAAGACAGGAATGGCAAGACAAGGCAGGACAGCCGTTCGGGACATCAATACAATAAGCAAGACAGTCAGCAGTATGGGACTGGCTACAACAAGGCCAAAGGCAATGGCCGCACCTACGTAGTTGAAGAAGCAGCCGCGCGCATCAAAGAGGGTGGAAAGCGGGGGCTTCTGATTATCACAGAAACCAAGTGCTATTTTGATTAGGCCTATTGCCACTACGACTTCGACTATGAGGCCGACAACAATCAGCGGAAGAATAAGAAAGGCCGGAATTGCACCAGGGAAATTCTCCATAACATTCTGGAGAATTTGCCCCGTCAAAGACAGCAGGAACGTGATGATGCAGGCGCCGGCGAAGAACCAGAAGTTCCGCTTCATCACATCCCAACCAAAACACAGCGCATCACCGTAACTGAAATGCTTGTCATACATACGCCGGCCTCCAAACCGGAGTTTAAGCCAGGAATAAAGTCCCAAAATAGTCCGATGAATAATCGGCTATTTTGACGTGTCCTTTGAGAACATTTTCTACTTTTTCGGACCTTCCCCCCGTTAGATGCTCGTTGTAAGCCTCCAATGGGGTAAAATTGGGTTTGATCCCCCTTCGGTAGGGATAAATTGGGTTTGTTTTGGCTTTGTATTGGGTTTGATCCCCCTTCGGTAGGGATAAATTGGGTTTGTTTTGCATAAAATAGTTCATAGTTCGTAGCTCATAGTTCATTGTATTAACTGAACTTACGTTCATTTGGCGTTTAAGCAAATTGGGTTTGTTTTGCATAAAAAGGGTGGATTTGTAGAGGACTCTCGACAAATATAGAGCAACGAGGATGTTGAGGATGGTGATTATACCTATGGCACAAGTTTGAGCTTCGGCAACCATTATGAGTGTTCCTAATTGACAATTTGGTTTTTACAGGGTGGTTCGAAGAGAACGCGACCCTTTATAATTAGGGTGAACTTGCGCAAATGGAGCGAAAAACGCGGGTTTTTCGAAATGGTATAAATTTGTAAATGCTTATGTGGAAAGAGATAAAAAGAATTTGAAAAAATGGATTTTTGCTCTTACCCGCCCGTTCGACTTCGCTCCCCGTACCAAACGACGATAAGAATTTGTTTGGGACGGGGCAAGCAGGGCAAGCTCTGCGCGGGTACAAGGTTTTGAGTTGAGAGAGGAAGTTGGAAAATATTTGACATTGTCGGAGATTGTGCACGCACCAAATTTAAAACCTCAAACTGACCGATGGTCAGTTTGAAAATGTAAAAATCAAAGTGTAAAATGCAAAATTGTCGAACCCAGCACTTAAAGATTTTAAGTGCTGGATGGCTGATTTTATTATTGTTTTTATGGCGCATAATACCTTGTCAAAAGGTGAGTTGCGTTTATAGGTACGGACAAAACGGTCAGTTTGAGTAAGTAAAAAAGAGAGAACAAATTGTATCGGTAATGAAAACTCTGGAGAAAATCCGAACCGCCGTGCCGGAGCCACGGCGAGGCAGGAGCGATTCAACGGGAAAAGAATGAGAAAAAGAGATAGCATTAACACTCAAAGCTATTTTGCCCTGTGTTTTCTTCGTAAAGCCAAACATCCCAAGCCGAGCAGTAAAAGGGTGGTTGTTCGGGGAAATATATTCCATTCAATTTGTTATGTACCCAGTCTTTGGCTGAGGTTTTCAATATACTTGCCGGTTTCGTTAGTGTATAACCAAACGTGATTCTCAAAGTCAAAATTCCAAGGTTCCCTCATCTTGAATACTGTAACGGATTCGGGCAAGCTTATAAAGTATTCATCGGTATCATCAAAAAAGACGGTGATGCCTTCTTTCAAAATGTACTCAGCTTTCTTGTCAGTAACAACCAAATGATGGTAACAGATACCAAGCTCGTCAAGTTCCTTCCTAATTCCAGCTTCGGACTCCTGTGCTTGCTCTCTATTAGTAACAATGTGAATCTCTACCATATTCTGCATTGCACTGGTCATCATAGAGAAAAACGAGGGGCAATAGGTAATTGTGTCATCCAAGTCTATCCCGATTTTCAGTATGCTTGACTTATCTTTCATAGAATTTCCTTATCCCAAAAAGTCAGCATCATTTTCTAAACATCAGCACACCAAAGCCGAGCAGCAAATAAACTGCCGGCTCCTCAGCTTTTTCGCAAGTCTCATCCTATATCAACATAAAAACCTTTTATCACCCAACGGATAATGCAGTAAATAATCCAAACACCACAAAAAGCTGCCAAGCATCCAAACAGACATGAGGGTACATCATTCCATTCGCCATACAAAGCATTGAGTATTCCAAAAACTAAGAATAATAAAGCAGAAAGCAAAGATAAAACAAGTGTAATTCTCTTTAATCCACGTATTACATTCGTAGGTCTCCTTGCTTTGCCTTCTGGTCTTTTCTTGTCTCTGAAAGTATAAATCAGACCGCTCGTTACGAGGGTTATTAGAAACACGTACACACAAAAGTTAGCGTAGGGAACCAAGTGGGGCAGCCGAACCATAACAAGAGCAAAGAATACAATAGCCAATATCCCGCACCACATAGAAACCAGTTGCTTTCGGTTCATAGCAATCCCTTCTCTTGCAAATAAGATTTGCAGCGAGCAATGATTGAAGAGCGCATTTTCTCAACCTCGGACTCCGGCAATTCTAATGTCTTTGCAATTTCCGCCATTGTTAATTCTTCGTAATAATACAGAACAACAATCAATTTCTCAGGCCGTGTCAAACCGCTAAGAAAATCCTTTAAGTGTTCTTTTTGAGCGTCAACTTCCTTGTAGCTCATTAGTTTTGTCTCGATTTTTTCCTTCTCCTTTTCCTTATTTACATCTCAGACTCAAGGCGGTTAAGGATTTGCGAAACACAAGCTTCGGATAAATCCAGCGTTGCTGCAATCTCTTTTACTGCCATTCCTTCATAATAATACAAAACAGTAATTAGTTTTTCAGCCCGCGTTAGCCTCTTGTCCTTCTGTCTGTCAATGTCATTATGTTTGTAACAGCCTGGGACGTTACGGTTCTCTAAATTTGCTTTGTTGGCTAATCCATATCTCCGCTTGATTGCTTCAATATCAACATCAATCTTATTTCGGAGTTCTTTCATATATGCTACCAATTCTTCATCAGCATCTGAACTGGAAGATAATTCATGTGCGAATTTCTCAGGATGAATAATCCTATCCCAATAAATTTTTTCGATGTCTCGGCTGAGTTCAGTATCACGATTGACTTTCAGTCTTAGTAGATTATTCTTATAAAGTTCAAGAAAAAGCTTTTCATCCTTCATTATCTCATCACGTAAAATCCTTCCACTACGAATATCAATATCATCTTTCCATATTTCTAAACATCCCTGATTCCAGACTTTCACAATTTCACTAAAATTATCAAAGTACAAATATAGTAGTGGAAATTCCTTAAGCGATGATTCTGGGCCAAGTCCTTTTTTAGTTGACAACTTACATCTTTGTGTTAGCTCAGCTTTGTTGACAAGTTCCCACTTTATATTTGAGAAAATACCCTTAAATATTTTAGTCATGATACTACGAGATGATATTTCTTCAAATTCGGGCATTGATAAATAAAGGTCGGGTCTATCAATTTTCATTTCTTCGAGAAATACACGAACACAAATCTCAAAGAACTGTTCATATAAGGTCAAATCACCCCAGTTCCTTGCTGACTCGTATATTCTTCTCTTGGCCGTGCTGTAACATTCTTTTGCATAATCTCGTGGTTCTGGTTCGCTTTGAACTATCTCGGGCATAAGGCGTATGCGAGAATATATCAGCTCTATGAACTTATCGTCCAAAGTTGGATATTCCAAGCTCTTAAATATTGACTTTGCTGTATTATACATTGCAAAGACAAAGCCAATAACCAACGTCAATCTTTGGACTATCTCGGAATGTGAGAATTCGTCTAATCCAATTTCATAGACGAATGAAGGGTCACTGGCTAATTCCTCAGCAAGCTTGGGTACAGTCAAAAGTTGGTCGTTTATGTTTGGGTCGTCCATAACGTCATGCCTTACAAACACTTGGTACTTGGCAGTGCACCAAAAAAGGGCACCGATACATCGTGCTTCTCTCAGGCCCACCAGAGCCTAACGAAAGACACGCAAGCAGCGCCCCTGTTGCCAGGAGCACCAACTTTTATGCGTTCGTGGATTTCAAAATTTGCTGGTTTCGACCAAAACGCCAAAAATTCAGTGCAATAAAGCTATTTACTTGTCAATTCGGATTATACGCTGTTTCTTGCCGCTGAGCAAAGGCATTTTCTGCACCAGGTTGTTTGGCAGGGAATAGCGGTGCCCTTGGCACTATTGGAATGTGATAAAAATTTTACGAAATTTCTAAATTCTCTTAGAATTCGGTCGTTTAACGGTCTAGTTTCTTATAGAGGCTTTTGATAAAAATTTGTGTTATGCGAGGTTTAAATGATGAATTTATTAACAATCGACGAAATCAAGTCCATCGAGCAAGTCGCCAATGCGCTCGACGAGTGGAAAGATGGCAGTGTGCCATCCGAACTGAAAATGGTTGGCCACCACGCGCAACTCATTGTGATGGTTCAAAAACAGATGGACGATGTTGTAGTAACCCTGTTAGGAGGGATACCAGAGGTAGGAAAGTTAGTTAGTGAGAAATTTGGAGAGGTGCTAAAGCAAGCGAAGCTGGTAGACAGCTTGTTCGAAAAAGATCCTGACGCCGGTTACTTTGAGGATGCCAGACTTCGTGGATTTGCACGGGAAGTCGTAGAAAAGCTTCACGATATAGCGAAAATAGCCAGAAAAGAAAGAAAACGCCGGATATTCAAGAAAACGTCAGCATTTATTTACGCTCTTGTTTTCTTTCTTGCGGCGCTGCTTGCAATTTTTTCTTACTTGGGATGGCTCGACCAATTTAAGGCATTTATTTATAATATACTGTCGCCTAAGTGAAAACCGTTTTGTTAGCCGTTAGCCAAGTGTAAATAGATTACTTCGCTTCATTTGCGACATATAACGCTTAATATGCTACAACTGGCGCTTCATTTATGGCAGATAACGCTTCATCTGTGGCAGAACACCGTTCATCTGCGACATATTAAGCCTTATTTATTACGGATAACGCTTTATCTACGATAGATTAAACTTGATATATGGCATATCACACTTACTTTGTCATAGCTAAAGCCTACTTTTGCACAAAGTAAACCGCCTTAATGGAAAAGCTCTATTCTAACAAATTTTATTTGGTTTGCACAACTTCATCCGGGAAATCCGGGATAATAAAAAACCTCTGCCCGCATCAATGCCCGTCCGGCTACGGCTCGGCAAGTCTACGCCGAGACGAGCAAAAAACGGCTGTTTCTAACAGAAGTCCACAGGACGCCTCACGGCGCAGCGAAAAAAACTTTTTCATTCCTTGTTTTCGCCGGCGTTTTTTCTATAATGCCGGCACCGGCAAAACCGTGTTAAAACCCTTTTTCCATCGTCATTATGAAATGAAAAAAGACGGAAAAGCGGTATTCTTTGTCATGCTAAAATTTCAAACGTAAGGAGCACATAACTATGGGATTGCGTATAGCAGATGGCATCGTGCTGGTAATTTACTTCATCGGTATCACCGCTATCGGCCTGTGGGCCGCAAAAAGAATAAAAAACATCGGCGATTTCTTTATGCCCCGCAGGTTCGGCAAGGCAATGATGATGATGCACTCGTTCGGCACGGGCACCCATTCCGACCAGGCCGTCAGCGTCGCCTCAAAGAGCTTTACCAACGGCCTCTCCGGCATCTGGTACCAGTGGCTGTGGCTGCCGGTAACGCCGTTCTACTGGCTGATTGCACCGGTCTTCAGGCGCTTCAGGGCCATAACCACCGCCGATGCCTTCGAGGCCAGATTCAATCCCAGCGTTGCAATGCTGTTCGCCGTGGTCGGCAGCTTGAACCTGGTGGTCAATATCGGCGTGATGCTCAAGGGCTCCAGCGCCGTCATCGCCGCCAGCACCGGCGGTCTGATTACCTCCGATTATGCCATCGCCATTATGACGGTGATATTCGTGGTATACGGCGTTGCCGGCGGGCTGTCCGCCGCCATCATAACCGACTTTATCCAGGGCATCCTGACGATTATCTTCTCGTTTCTGCTCCTTCCGCTGATACTGAACGCGGTAGGCGGACTGGCGGAAATGCGTCAGGCAATTACCGACCCGCATATGCTTTCCCTTGTTGCCCCGGCCGAAATCGGGTTTTTCTATATTGCCATTATCGCCCTGAACGCCCTGGTAGGCATCGTGACCCAGCCCCACACTATGGGTAACTGTGCCGCCGGCAAGACAGAGACGGAAGGGCGGGTCGGCTTTATGTTCGGAACAATGACCAAGCGGTTATGCACCATCCCGTGGTGCCTTACCGGCCTTGCCGCCGTGGTCTATTTTGCAGGCCGACAAATCGAGCCGGACAAGGTCTTCGGAGCGGTCGCCGGCGAATTCCTGCCCAAAATCCTGCCGGGCATGCTCGGGCTGTTCCTGGCCGCAATCCTGGCATCCGTGATGAGCTCCTGCGACTCGTTTATGATTGCCTCCTCGGGGCTGCTTACCGAAAACTTCTATAAACGATTAGTTCCCGACAAAACCGCAAAACACTACGTTTTTGTCGCACGAATAATGTCGATAGCGGTAGTAGCAGGCGGAGTGGTTTTTGCATACTGGCTGCCCGGCGTTGTAAAAGGGCTTGAGATATTCTGGGTAATCGCATCGATGATGGGCCTCGCATTCTGGCTTGGACTTTTCTGGCGGCGCACCACGCCAGCCGGCGCCTGGGCGGCTACGCTGACCTCTTTCGGGGCCTGGTGGCTGACAACCCAGTCCTTCTTTGTCTCCTGGATGGCTAACCTGCCGGTAAGTGAGTCGGTCAGGTTCATAATGATAAAGGCCGGAAAACCGGAAATCTATCTGCCCTGGCAAATGATTTTCTACCTGGTAACAGGGTTACTGGCAGGGATTATCGTAAGCGTGCTGACAAAACCGGTGGCAAAGGAGAAACTCGACAACTTCTATGCACTGCTGCGAACGCCTGTTAAGCCGGGCGAGCAGGTTCCTGCCCCCTGCACTTTGCCTGAGGGCGCGGTTGTGCCGGCGGAAAGAAAGCTCTTCCCGAACACGAACATCGAGATATCAATCCCGACCCGCACCTCGGTACTCGGGTTTTTGGCGGGCTGGGCTTGCGTCGCTTTAATCATTCTCGCGGTCTATCTGATAGCGATCGTATAAGGCGGGTTCGCGGCCGATGCCCGCCGAGAAAATAAGGAAAAAGTAAAAACAAGCAACACTCACCATCACTTAAAGGAGGTGAAAAATGAATAAAAACCAAAAAAAGATGGGGCGAAGAGAGTTTTTAGGTGGCAGCGCGAAGCTGGCCTTTGCCTCTTCGGCATTTGCTATGTTGAACAAGGCCAACAAGGTCAAAGCCGACCCTGCCGGGCCCAATGAGCCGCCAGCCATACCGGTCGAGAAAATGAGGGTAGCGCTGGTCGGCACCGGCCATCGCGGCACCTCCACCTGGGGCAGCAAGATGGTCAAACCCTACAGCGAATACGTGGAAATGGTCGCACTTTGCGATATTAATCCGAAGCGGCTCAAAGTGGCCCAGGAACTCATCGGCACAGACGCCCCCACATACCTGGCAAAAGACTTCGATTGTATGATTGAAGAAACCAAACCGGACGCCGTGATTGTAACCACGCCTGACTGTTTCCACTACAAATATGCAATCAGGGCTATGGAACTCGGTTGCAACGCCATTGTCGAGAAGCCGCTGGCTACTGACGCCGAACAATGTCAAAAGCTTCTGGACGCTGAGATAAGAACCGGCAAAAAGATAATCGTTACCTTCAACGCAAGGCACGGCGGCAGCGCCGAAGAAATCAAAAAAATTCTCCTGTCCAGCGATTTAGGCCGAATAATCTCAGCCGAATTCGAGGAATACTTAGATATAGACCACGGGGCCAGTTACTTCCGCCGATGGCACGGAAAAATAAGGTTCTCCGGCTCGCTGCTGGTGCATAAGGCCTCGCACCATTTCGACCAGATGAACTGGTGGCTCGATGCCGAGCCGGTAGAGGTGCACGCTTTCGGAAAAGTAGATTTCTACGGCAAAAACAATCCGTTCCGTGCAAGAAACTGTAGAAACTGCACCTTTAAGGACAAATGCGATTTCTACTGGGACATTACCGAAAAAGAACGGCTGGTAAAACTATACGTCAATTGCGAGGACGCCGACGGCTACCTCAGGGACAGTTGTGTCTGGGACAACGATATCGATACGTACGACACGATGACTGTCGAGGTGAAATACAACAACGGGGTGCTGCTCTCCTATTCACTAAACGCCTATATGCCTTACGAAGGCCAGCTTATCGCCTTCAACGGCGAAAAGGGTAGATTGGATGTACGCAATTACAGTCGCCAGCCGTGGGATGTTGAGCAAGATGCGGACTTCCGATTGACCGAAAGCTTCAAGGACACCAAGACCTGGACAGTACAAAAACCAGAACGCAAAGGCGATGACTTCGCTCATGGCGGGTCAGACCAGAAACTAAAAGACTTGATACTAAAGCCGAACCAGCCCGACCAGTTGGCCCAGCTTGCGGGAAGCAGGGCGGGCGTGATGTCGAGCTTAATCGGAATAGCGGCACGTAAATCCATCGAGACAGGACAAAGGATAAAGATAGCTGATTTGGTTAAATTCCCATTGAACTGGCAGTGGTAATCGCCGGCTTGAGAGCCGCAAAAAACACAGGATATGGAAAATAGTCCGTTCTCAAACAGTCCGCTGCTGCCGGCTGATATCGTTCTTGCCCCCGCCTGGTGGTATGCAAACGAAGGAATCACCTTCGATAAGGATTTCTTCTATAACGTGAGCCGAAGGGTCGAGGACGAACAGAAGATGGAAAAGGCCCTCTACGAACGGTGGGGCAGGTTCGGCCTGGGGGCTGATAAGGACAAACTGCTGCCGGTCGTCGGTGGCGTTCACCTCGCCGCCGGCTACCTCAACAGCGAAATGTTCGGGTGCAAGGTACGCTACAGTGCCGATGCGCCCCCGCAGGTAATCGTCGCCAATAAGCAGGACTTGAACCTGTCCGCCGAGGCCGCATTCGAAAGCGGCGCATACAAAAAGTTTGAGCATTTAGTCGATGCCCTCGAGAAAAAATACGGATTCGTCACAGGCGACGTATGCTGGGGCGGCATACTGAACATAGCGCTGGACCTGCGCGGCGAAACCCTTTTTATGGATATGTTTGACAAGCCCGACCAGGTCAGCCGATTTCTCGATTGTATAGCCAAAATGTGCGAGAGGTTCATACAATACGTAAAGAAAAAGACCGGCTCTACATCTATCAGCGTCAACAGAACAGTTCGCCACCTTAAGCCACCGGTCTATCTGGAAAGCGAATGCTCGCACACAATGGTTTCCGTTGCCGATTATGAAAAATTTATCTTCAAATATGACTCCGATTGGAGCGAAAAATACAGGCCCTACGGCATCCATTTCTGCGGCAAGGACCCTCACCGATATGCCGAGACCTTTGCCAAGCTGCCGCACCTTGACTTCTTCGATGTCGGCTGGGGCGGTGACGTCGCTATCATCCGCAGACACCTTCCCAATACGTTCCTCAATATCCGCTTAAGTCCGGTGGAAATCATCGACCAGACCGTTGAAGATATAGAGCGTACAATCCACCGGCTTGTCGCCGACTCGGCCAATCCATACCTTACTGGCGTCTGCTGTATCAATATGGACGAAAAGGTGGCGGACGAGAAGATTACCGCCATTTTTGAGACAGTCGCTGCTCTGCGAAAAGAGCATCTCCAAAAAGAGCATCTGTGACGCTGATATTGCGAATCTGCCCTGCTCCACCAAAACAGCTTGCAGTTTCCCAAACAATCGGTTATATTGCCTGCAAAATCGGTCATTTAACCGGAATCCGTAACAAAAGCACAGAAAGGGCACTATGATTTTACCTGTGGCAGAGCTAGAAAAGTACTCATTCGGCATTGGTGATAGATTTGGCCAACAGGGCAAGAGCCAGTTACAGGCCATAGTCAACGCAAAAAGCGATGGTGTTAACATCACCCCCGTCTGGAACAAATCCCACCGCGAGCATTCGATTATACACACTTTCCCCGCTGACGTCCGCAAAGAGGCCGACCAGGCCGTCAAGGCACTGGGCTTCAATGGGCCATATTACGTGGATGCAGACCATATCGGGCTCGAAAACGTCGATTTGTTCATCGATTCGAGTGATTTCTTTACGCTCGACGTCGCCGATTTCATCGGCCATGCCGCAGATGAAGACGATGTGAATACCTTCATCGAAAAACACAAAAAATACGTCGGCTCTCTGACTGTCCCGGGAATCGACGGAACGCTCGATGTCAGCGATGGCGAGCTTCGGACAATCGCCCGTAAATTCCTGCTGGCGGTCAAAGAGGCCGGCAAAATCTACCGCCATATCGAGTCAGCCAAAGGCGCCGGCCCGGCTACGGCTCGGCAAGCCTACGCCGAGACGAGCAGCTTTATCACCGAGGTCTCGATGGACGAGACCGACCAGCCGCAGACACCGATTGAAATGCTCTTCATCCTCGCCGCCATTGCCGATGAGGGCATCGCCGCAGCGACGATAGCCCCGAAATTCACCGGCCGTTTCAATAAGGGCGTCGATTATGTCGGAGACACCACCCGGTTTGCGAAGGAGTTCGAAGAGGACCTCGCCGTAATCGCCTTTGCCGTTAAGGAATTCGGCCTGCCTGAGACGCTGAAATTAAGCGTGCATTCAGGCAGTGACAAGTTCTCAATCTACGCCCCCATGAATAAGGCGCTGAAAAAATTCGATGCAGGCCTGCACATCAAGACCGCCGGCACAACCTGGCTCGAAGAGCTCATCGGGCTGGCGAGAGGGGGCGGCGACGGCCTGGCCATCGCCAAACAGATTTACGCCGAGGCGCTTTCAAGATTCGACGAGCTTTGCACCCCGTACGCCACGGTTATTGACATCGACAGAGACAAGCTGCCGACGCCCGATGTTGTCAGCCAATGGAACGGCGATGAATTCGCAAATGCACTGCGGCACGACCAATCCTGCGACAAATACGACCCCAATCTTCGCCAGCTTCTGCACGTAGCATACAAAATCGCCGCCGAAATGGGCGACGATTTTCTAAACGCACTAAAAAAACACGAGAGAATAATCGCACAGAACGTAACGGAAAATATCTACGAACGACATATAAAACCCATCTTTATGGAGTAAAAATCCTGAATCCTAAACAAAGTGTAAAGTTAAAAGTGAGCTAAAGTGAACTAAAGTGAGCTAAGCTTTAGGCACTTTTGAATTTAGATATTAGAATTTCTACTTATAAGGGACAGATACAATGAAAAATTTATTCGATTTGACGGGAAAGGTAGCGGTTATTACCGGTGCAGGCGGTGTCCTCTGCGGCGCGATGGCAAAGGCACTTGCCAAAGCCGGCGCAAAAGTCGCTGTGCTGGACCTTATTGAAGACGCTGCGAAAAAAGTAGCCGACGAAATCAAGTCCGCCGGCGGCGCCGCCGTCACCGTAAAGTGCAACGTCCTCGAAAAGGACACCCTCGAGCGAGCCCGCGAAAAGACCGTCGCCGAGTTCGGCAAAGTGGACATCCTTATAAACGGTGCCGGCGGAAACAAAAAACAGGCCACCACCTCGCCGGAACTGCCCTTCTTTGACATCCCCGCCGATGCCATCCGGTTCGTCTTCGACCTGAATTTCCTCGGCACGCTCTTATCGGCGCAGGTCTTCGGCAAAAGTATCGCAGAGGCCGGCACCGGCGTAATACTGAACGTCTCCAGTATGAACGCCTTTCGCCCCCTGACCAAAATACCCGCATACTCCGCGGCCAAGGCCGCCGTCAGTAACTTCACTCAATGGCTGGCGGTGCATATGTGCCAGAACTATTCCAAAGATATCCGCGTCAATGCGCTCGCACCGGGCTTTTTCCTCACAGAGCAAAATCGCTTCCTCTTAATCGACGAAAAAACCGGCCAGCCGACGCCGAGAGGCAAAACAATTATCAATCATATACCGATGGAAAGATACGGCGACCCGGACGAACTGACAGGAACCGCACTATGGCTGTTAAGCGACGCTGCGAAATACGTAACCGGAATCGTTGTCCCCGTTGACGGCGGATTCTCGGCCTTTAGCGGAGTGTAAAACCCTCAAACTGACCGATGGTCAGTTTGAAAATGTAAAAATCAAAGTGCAAAACGCAAAATTGCGGAATGTATTGTCAAAAATCGACTTACATTTAACCCGCCCCTCGGAGGGGTGGGTTTAACATTTGCTACAAATCGGCCAGTTTGAGTAAAATTTTTCTTTATCGTAGGAGAACGAGATGACTGAACTCGACCCGGCAAAACCACTAAAGGACTTCAAGCCGAAAAAGAAATTCTTCGTCGGCATCGACTCGGACGGCTGCGCCTTCGACTCGATGGGAATCAAACAGCGAGAATGCTTCTGTCCCTGGATGATTGCATACTTCGGCCTGCAGCCGGTCGCATACGCTGCGAGGCAGTGCAAGGATTTTGCAGATTTGTTTTCCAAAACACGCGGGGCGAATCGGCATAAAACGCTCAAGCGAATCTTAACCGAGCTTCTGCCGTCCCATCCAATGGTCAAGACCCGCAAATTTAACGTCCCGCAGCTTCCGCACTACTTCAAATGGGTGGATGACCCCGACAGCTTACTCAGCAACGAAGGGCTAAAACAGGCAATCGACGCCGCATCAGACCCGGAGGCCAAAAGCGAGCTCGAACACGTACTCGAATGGAGCGAACAGGTCAATAAGGCCGTCAAGACAATCGTCAAAGACGTGCCGCCCTTCCCGTTTGTGCGCGAATGCCTGGAAAAAATCACACAATTTGCAGACGCCATCGTGGTCTCAGGCACACCCGGCGAGGCGCTTGCCCGCGAGTGGCAGGAACACGACATCGCAAAATACGTAGCAGTAATAGCAGGCCAGGAAATGGGCAAAAAGACTCAGCACCTCGAATACACCACAAAGGGCAAATACGAACCCGAACACGTCCTGATGATTGGCGATGCGCCCGGCGATATGAAGGCGGCAAAGGCCAACAACGCCCTGTTCTATCCCGTCAATCCGGGCGACGAAGAAAAATCCTGGCAGAGATTCCACGATGAGGCATTTGATAAGTTCATCAACGGCCAATACGCCGGCAGCTATGAAGAGAAGGTAATCGCCGAATTTGATAAATATCTGCCGGAAAAACCGCCATGGGAGGCATAAACCGGTGTTATATTACAAACGTGGAGATGAAAAAGACGCTTTAACCGACCAGGACCTGAAAGAAGGGCTGTGCGCTGCGCTGGATAAGCTCGGGCCGAAGAAAAAGGTGCTGGCAATCCCGCCGGACTTTACCCGTTATCATTCCCGCGCCGGACACCTGACTGAATTTGCCTGGCAGTATTACGGTGATAAGCTGACCGATATTCTGCCGGCATTAGGTACACATACACCTATGACGGAAACGGAAATAAGAGGAATGTTCGGAAACATACCGCCGGAGCTTTTCAGGGTGCACAAGTGGCGGACCGACATTGTAACCCTGGGTGAGGTGCCGGGTGAGTTTGTCGAGAAGATAAGCGAAGGCAAGCTCGATTACCCCTGGCCGGCCCAGGTAAACAAGCTCATCATCGAAGGCGGCTTCGATTTGATTTTGTCACTCGGACAGGTCGTCCCGCACGAGGTAAGCGGTATGGCCAACTATAACAAAAATGTCTTCGTCGGCACAGGCGGTGCAGATGCAATCAATAAAAGCCACTTCCTCGGCGCCGTCTATGGTATGGAAAGGATTATGGGCAGGGCCGACAACCCCGTGCGCAAACTCTATAACTACGCCGACAACTTCGCAAAGGACCTGCCGGTCATTTATGCCCTAACCGTCGTTGCCGTCGGCGATGATGGCTCTCTCAAGACAAGAGGGCTTTTTATCGGTAACGATATCGAATGTTTCAATCTCGCAGCAGAACTCTCCCTCAAAGTAAATTTCAAAATGCTCGATGAGCCCTTAAAGAAGGTGGTCGTTTATCTTGACCCCGCCGAATACAAAAGCACCTGGCTGGGAAACAAGAGCATCTACCGGACAAGAATGGCAATGGCCGACGGCGGCGAGCTCATCGTCCTTGCGCCGGCACTGCAGCAGTTCGGAGAGGACGACCAGATAGACAAGCTCATACGAAAATACGGCTACATCGGAACCGATGGCGTCCTTGAAGCCGTCAAAAACAACGATGATATTAAGAAAAACCTAAGCGCCGCCGCCCACCTGATTCACGGCTCCTCCGAAGGGCGATTTACAATTACCTACTGCCCCGGCAAACTAACCAAAAAGGAAATAGAGGCGGTAAACTTCAAATACGTTAGTCTGCGTGAAATGACAAGACGATACGACCCCAAAAAACTACGGGATGGCTTTAACGCCCTCCCCGGCGGAGAAGAAATCTATTTTATCTCCAATCCGGCAATAGGGCTGTGGTCCTGGAAGGAAAGATTTGAGGTTGATTAAGAAAAGTTATAAATCCGGATTTCCCAGATGAACCCGTGCAAAAAAATAGGATTTTTCTATTATAGCGCCTATGGAATGGATTTGATTGAGTTTTGACCATTAAAAAAGGGAGAACCCAACGGGTGAAGGTAGAATGGATGCTCTAAGAGCCAATTTTGACCGTTTCTTCTTGGTCCATAAAACTTGGCCGGACCAATATTCTGACTGAAAAACCTTCGAGTAACAGCGAAAAAATTCGAATTTTCAAAACAGATTTGATATTCTATTAGAAACAGGCCTTATCGGCATAGCTAAGCAAGGATATATTTATATAGGAGCTCCCGACTATGCGTAGTTTCCTGACTCCTAAAGAGATAGCCGAGAATGTGGTGGAAATCAGCAAGAAGAAATCCGAAATGTCTTTTGTGTGCATGCTGGTATTAGGCATTCTGGCAGGGTTGTATATCGGCTTCGGCGCAGAAGTCTATTTGATGGTTTCGCACGACCTTGCCGCGCGCTTCGGTATCGGTTTTATGAGGTTCATCAGGGGTAGCGTATTCACCGCCGGACTGATGCTGGTGGTCATTGCAGGAGCTGAACTCTTTACCGGCAATTGCCTGATGGTAGTTGGGGTGTGGATGCGTCAAATCCCGCTTAAAAAATTGCTGCGAAGTTGGACAGTTGTTTATCTTGCGAATTTCATAGGTTCAGTCCTCTTGGCTGTGCTAATCTACTACAGCGGCCAGTGGAAGTTCGGAAAAATGGGCGTAGCTACGGAAGTCCTGACGACCTGCGTCCGGAAGGTAAATCTTCCCTTTATGGAGGCTTTTTGCAGAGGCATTGCTTGCAATTGCCTTGTTTGTGTTGCGATTTGGATGGCAACAGCCGGGAAGGATGTCGCAGGCAAAGTCCTGGCCATTTATTTTCCGATAATGGCCTTTGTGGCCAGCGCCTTCGAGCACAGCATTGCCAACATGTACATCATAACCCTGGGATTGTTGCTCAAAGGTAATGCCGCGGCGGTCTCGGCAAGCGGTCTGGGCACTCAGCTTGAAACGCTCAATTGGTCCAGCTTTCTATTCGTTAACCTTTTGCCGGTAACCTTGGGTAATATTGTTGGAGGATCGCTAATAATCGGAGGTGCTTACTACCTGGCCTATCTTCGGACTTCTCCCAGCAGGGCCTCAGTCTGAATGAGCCGGTATTGCTCGAACGGCGTAGCTAAACAGATATAAAAGGGAAATCTTAGATAAAATAAGCCGGTTAAATTATAGTCTTGAGAAATCACAGATAACTAATTATCAACTATCAAGTGTCAATAAGAAAAGGAGCAATAGAAAATGACAAAGGCAGATATCGGCCTGATAGGGCTGGCAGTAATGGGCGAAAATCTTATCCTCAATATGGAAAGCAAGGGCTTCACAGTCGCCTGCTTTAACCGCACGGTATCCAAGGTAGATAGATTCATCGAGGGCAGGGCAAAAGGCAAGAATATCATCGGCTGTCACTCGATAGAAGAGTTCTGCGACACGCTAAAGAAGCCGCGTAAGATTATGCTTATGGTCAAGGCAGGCGCCGCCGTCGATGCCTTCATCGACAAGCTCTTACCACATCTCGAAGACGGCGACATAATCATCGACGGCGGAAATTCGCACTTCCCCGACACCATCCGCCGAACCGAGTACGTCGAAAGCAAAGGCAAGCTCTACATCGGCACCGGCGTATCCGGCGGCGAAGAAGGGGCGCTGCGCGGCCCTTCAATGATGCCCGGCGGCTCGCCACCGGCCTGGGAACATGTAAAGCCCATCCTCCAGGCCATCTGCGCCAAAACACCGGAAGGCGAGCCCTGCTGCGACTGGGTCGGTGAAAACGGAGCAGGACACTTCGTCAAGATGACGCACAACGGCATCGAATACGGCGATATGCAGATGATTTGCGAGACCTACCACATAATGAAGGAAGGCCTCGGTATGACCAACCAGCAGATGCACGAAGTGCTCGCAGAGTGGAACAAGGGCGAGCTTGATTCATATCTGATTGAAATCACCCGTGACATCCTCGCATACAAGGACGAGGGCGGCAACGAGGTAATCGACCTTATACTCGATACCGCAGGCCAGAAAGGCACCGGCAAATGGACGGCCATCGAGGCGCTAAATCTCGGCCAGCCCTTAACGCTCATCGGCGAGGCGGTCTTCGCAAGGTGTCTGTCGGCCCTGAAAGAAGAACGCACCGCCGCATCAAAGGTGCTCACCGGCCCGAAACCAAAGTTCGCCGGCGACAAAAAGGGCTTCATCAACGATTTGCGACAGGCGCTTTATGCATCGAAAATCGCCAGCTACGCACAGGGCTATCAGCTTATGCACGCCGCCGCAGTCGAGCACAAATGGAACCTGAACTACGGCGGAATCGCGCTGATGTGGCAGGGCGGCTGCATCATACGCTCGGTATTCCTCGGCAAAATCAAAGAGGCCTTCGACAAAAACCCGAAGCTCGATAACCTGCTGCTCGATGCGTTCTTCAAGGACGCGGTCGAAAAGGCCCAGCCCGCCTGGCGACGCATCGTTACCAAAGCAGTCGAGCTCGGCATCCCGATGCCCGCTATGAGCTCGGCTCTGGCCTTCTACGATGGCTACCGCCACGAACGCCTGCCGCAGAACCTGCTGCAGGCCCAGCGGGATTACTTCGGCGCCCATACCTACGAGCGCGTTGACAAACCGAGAGGCGAGTTCTTCCACACCAACTGGACCGGCCGGGGTGGCGACACCTCCGCATCAACATATACCGCGTAACCGGTGCTTTTGGTAAAAGGATATTAAGCCCCGCACCAGTTACCGGTGCGGGGTTTTTGCTAAATGACAATTGCTGCAGCCAAAAATGAATCCAACAACAATACTACTGCGTGCATATTACGAAACCCTTCATAATTTTCTGGTTGAGAACAAAGACCATATCGAAGCAGCAATAAGTAAGGCCGTCGCCGCTGAACTCGAAACCTTAAAACCCGCCGATTTTAACACCGAGAAATTCAATGCCTACCGTGACGCCGCCGTCGCCTTTTTGGACGAACGAATTGAAACATACAACCCCATCGGCATTCAATATACCTTCGACCGCATCCCGACCGCATTAGCCCTGCAGTTGGAATTGCAGCTTAACTGGTTTGACTCGACCGCCGAATTCGAACAGCTAAAACAGGCCGCCGCAGAGCTTGCAGAACCCGCTACGAGTGATGGCCGCTTAAAAGAGCTGGCGAACGAGCTGATTCACCGGTCAGGCGCTTTCCCTGACAGAAGCATCGTATCCGCCTACCGCGCCGACCCCGCCTTGCAGAAACTACCCGACTACGCCCTCGCAAAAGCCATTGAAGAACTAATCGGCACCTAACCCGCATGTTTTCACGCTTGACCTAAGCGGGCGGTTCGTGTATATTCTCCCGAACGATTCGAAACCAATACCAAGTTCTACGTCGAAAGGAGACACAATGAAAAGGACGGCACAACTTTCTATAACATTACTTGCGATTACCGTAATCGCCGGCTGCACGTCCCAGCAGACAGCCGAGAAAATTGAAAAGACGCCCTACCAGCAGCTTTTCAACGGCAAGGACCTGACCGGCTGGGCACAAAAGGGCGGAAAGGCCCGCTATTTCGTCGAGAATGGCTGCATCGTAGGCGAAACTGTGAATGAGGCAAAACGCAACAGCTTCCTCTGCACCGAAAAGACCTTCTGCGATTTTGTCCTCGAACTGGACTTCAAGGTCGATGCGGAACTGAATTCAGGCGTGCAGATAAGAAGCGAGACCAGGCCAGGCAGAAGTGGCGGAGAGGCCGTCTTCGGCTACCAGGTCGAAATCGACGCATCCGAAAAGCCCTTCGTGCCAAACCCCGAAAAGAAAAGGCCGGCCAATCTCGATGAAAACGGCAGCCCCGTCCCGCCAGGCCGACCCCGGCTCTGGACAGGCGGTATCTACGACGAAGGCCGGAGGGGATGGCTCTATTCGCTGCATAAAGACCCAAAGGCACGGGCAACATTCAGGCAGAGACAATGGAATCATATCCGCGTCGAGGCAATCGGCGACTCGATAAAGACCTGGGTAAACGGCGTGGCTGCTGCGAACATCAAGGACTCGGAGACTCCCTGCGGTCTTATCGGCATACAGGTACATCGGCTCAAAAAGCCATTGCCGAAACCGCTGCAGGTCCGCTTTAGAAATGTCCGTATAAAAGACCTAAGCGCCGACTAAAAGTCCAGAAGTGCAGAATTAAGTTGACCCTAATCTGGCAATAAAGTTCAATACGCAGCGGCGAATAGCTACACTGCGTCAATGGCTTTTTGCCAATAGTATCCGAATCAGGCTGTTAAAGTAGAGGAGCTACTAATGGACAATCAACAGAATCAATCTTCCGGTGGTGCGGACCTTGCGCACGGCCTGCCGATGTTCACCGCCGCAGACCCGCAGGCCTTAGCAACAGAAAAATCCGAGCTGGCAGCCCTCGAAAGCAAACCCTTGCTGTCGCGATGGCGATGGTATTTCTCAAAGACCGGCCCCGGGTGGCTGCAAAGTGCTATGACACTCGGCGGCGGAAGCGCTATGGCATCACTGTTCCTCGGCGCATACTTTCAGTACGACCTGCTGTGGATTCAGCCGCTGGCGATGATACTCGGCGTTGTTATGCTGGCGGCGATGTCGCATCAAACCTTGTCAACCGGCGTTCGGCCCTTCGACTCCATGCGGCAATACATCAGCCCTTCCCTCGCCTGGACCTGGGCCATCGCATCACTGGTGGCAACGGTGATATGGCACTTTCCGCAGTACGGGCTGGCCGCCGGGATGATATCGGATATGCTCGGCGCCGCCACCGGCTGGACGCCAAAGGGAACAGCACAAACAGTTCAACTGCTGGGCATCGCCGCCGTCGTGCTGGTCATCTCCACGGCTATCACCTGGAACTACGGCAGCGGCCACAAGGGCATTCGACTCTACGAGAAGTCACTGAAGCTGCTGGTCTGGGGCATCGTCATCGCCTTTGCCGTCGTGATTGTCAGGGTAACTATGCAGGGGCGAATCGAGTGGGGGAAGGTCTTCCGCGGCTTTCTGCCTCTGCACATTCCCACCGATTCTATGGGTGTTACAACACTGATGGCCGCCTTCGGCGCCGCCGTCGGAATCAATATGACGTTCCTGTTTCCATACACGCTTCTGGCCCGCGGATGGGGAAAAGAGCATCGGGGGCTGAGCCGATTTGACCTTGTAACAGGAATGATGGTCCCTTACATCCTGGCCACCTCGCTGATGGTCATCGCCGCCGGCTGTACTATTTACACTACGCTGGAAAACTTCACCGCCGCCGACATCCCCGACACAACGGCCCTGGCGGAAAAACTGACAGCCGAAGACACCGGCCCCGGCCGACGACTCTGCCAGATGTTCGACGCCGACGCTAACGCCACACTGAAAGAAATCGCCGAAACCAAAACGTTCGAACAGTATCAACAAAAGATTGTCGTCGCAGCCCTGAACAACGTTTTGACAATGCGCGACTTCTACCGTCCGCAGGATTTTGAAGGCATCGAACTGCCGAGAAACTCCGCCGAAATCCTCGAAAAAGACCGAAGCACCCTCAACGACAAGGAAATTCGTCTGCTGAACCGCCAAGCGATAGACGCATCTTTTCCGAAGCTCATCAAGCCCGTGCAGTTGAAGGTCCCGCCGATAAAGGCGGCCGCTATGATAGAGGCCGCCGGCGTGGGCAAGACCTTCTCACGGTTCGTCTTCGGGCTCGGCGTTCTGGGTATGGCGCTTAGCACCATCACGCTGCATATGCTCGTGGCGGGCTTTGCGTTCTGTGAGATATTCAGAATCGAGCCGGGCGGCTGGAAATACAAGCTGGCCTGTCTCATCCCGGCCCCCGCACTGCTCGGTGCAGTCTGGTGGAAGTATATGGGCCCCTGGATTGCGATGCCGACCTCGGCAATTTGCGGGCTGATGCTGCCCATCGCCTACATAGCGTTCTTTATCCTAAACAACAAAAGAAAGTATCTCGCTGCGGAAAAACCGAGCGGGTCAAAGGCGGTTATCTGGAATATCGCTATGCTTACCGC
This sequence comes from uncultured Pirellulales bacterium, assembly GCA_964405375.1. Taxonomy (GTDB): domain Bacteria; phylum Planctomycetota; class Phycisphaerae; order Sedimentisphaerales; family Anaerobacaceae; genus CAYONQ01. The sequence continues at coordinate 24,598 of CAYONQ010000008.1, read as the reverse complement.
AATTGCGGTCTCAATCGCCAGTGCATCTTATTACCTTTATACGCACCTGTTTTTAAGAGTGAAGTGAACTAAAGTTTGAAGTGCCTAAAGTTAAAAAGAATAATCCATAACTTTAGGCACTTTAGTTCACTTTAGGCACTTTAGCTCACGGGCTCTTCGGCTATCTATCTACCCTTGCGCCGCCGCCGGCCATAACCTTCTCCACCTCCTTCAAGCCGGCCGTCGTGGTATCGCCCGGTGTGGTCATCGCCAGCGCCCCGTGTGCAGCGCCGTAATTTACCGCCTCGGCGGCTGATTTGCCCTCCATCAGACCGTATATAAGTCCGGAGGCAAAACTGTCACCGCCACCGACACGGTCGTAAATCTCAAGGTTCTCCCGCAGTATCGCATCATGAAACTCACCGCCAGCATAGATAACGGCGCCCCAGTCGTTCACAGTGGCTGTCTTGGCGTTACGAAGCGTCGTAGCGACCGCCTTGAAATTCGGATAGTCCTTGACCACTCGCGCAATCATCTTCTTGAAGTTTGTCGGGTCGAGCTTCGAATAGCCCTCATCAAGCCCTTCAACCTTATAGCCCAGGGCCGCTGTAAAGTCCTCCTCGTTTCCGAGCATCACATCGACATAAGATGCGATTTCCCGATTGACCTGTTTTGCCTTTTCCTGCCCGCCGATGTCCTTCCAGAGCGAGTTACGAAAGTTCAGGTCGTATGATACAATGGTGCCATATTTTTTCGCTGCAGTAACGGCCTCGATTATAACGTCCGGCGTCGTCGTGGATAGCGCCGCGAATATACCTCCCGTATGGAACCACCGTGCGCCGTCTTTGCCGAATATCTTCTCCCAGTCGAAGTCTCCTTTTTTCAACTGCGATGCGGCCGAGTTCGCCCTGTCCGAGCAGCCCACGGCGGCCCGCACGCCGTATCCCCTTTCGGTAAAGTTCAGCCCGACCCTTACCTTCCTGCCGATGCCGTCGTAAGGGACCCACTTTACGTACTCCTGGCTGACACCGCCCTCGTACATTAAATCTTCGAGCAGCCGTCCGACCGGGTTGTCCACAAGGGCGGTTACAACCGCCGCCTCCTTGCCGAAGCAGCGCTTCAGCCCCCTTGCGACGTTATATTCGCCGCCGCCTTCCCAGGCGCGAAAATGCCTTGTGGTATGGATTCTCTCTTCGCTCGGGTCCAGCCGAACCATAATCTCGCCTAAGGACACAATATCGTATTTACATTTTGACTTCGGTCTTACGTCTATAACAGCCATTTCTTGCCTCCTTCGTATTCAGCTTGTTGCTCATTTGTCTACGAACTATGAACTAATATCTACGAACTCATTCGTAGATTTTTCCTTCTCTGTAATCCTGCCAGCCGGGCTCGAACGCCTTCCTTTCGGCCGGCAGCGGTCTTGGTTTTATATTCTCGCACCGGAACAAATCGGGTGAACCTTCGTCGTATCCAGTCCGCAATATGGAATCTCTTAACGCCTTATTCTCCGGCTTGAACTTCAACGGCTTGCCGGTTGCCTTATCAATCACATCGGGATGTATTTCGACCCCGTCTTCAGCAAGAACGAGATGTGAGCCGCGAGAGCCGCTTGCCTGCTCCAACAGCGCAACAACCGCTTTAAGATAACCCGCACTTCCCAGCGCAAGGTTTCTTGCCTGCACAGCGGCTATCAGTTCGCCCGTATCAGCCACTTTCAGGCCGCCCTCTTCGATACTCTTGAAAAGCGCAACCTCATCGGCCAACGCCTTCTTCGCATCGTTCAATTCTCTGATATGCCCGCCGCTGGTCGTCATACGATGCTGGATTTCCTTAATAACCTCGACTCCACTTCGTTTGCCGCCGACGAGTCCGCCCACCTTGTTGACACACTCTTTTAGCTTCTCATCGATTTGCGCCTGCTGGCTTGTGTAATCCGCAACCTCATCGCCGTACACATTGACAATATATTCAGCCGCCCTCAATCCGCCGGCCTGACCGGCGTTCAAGGCCGAGCCGCCAGGTCTTTTTACGCCGTGTGTGCCCGCCATCTCACCGATTATAAACGTGTGCGGTATATTGGACTGCCACCACCTGCTCACGGCGAAGCCGCCGTTATTGTGCTGGGCGCAAACCGCTATCTCAAGCGGCTCGGAATACAAATCAATCCCGTTCTCCTTGTAAATCTCGATAGCCAGAGGGTTCATATGCGCCAGCCGTTCAATCGGGGTCGCCTGCAGGGCGCCCGTGGCCTTAAGATAGTTCAGCGCCTCGTCCTCAAGCTCGTCGAGGTCAAACTGTTTCATCTTCGGCCCCGGCGCCGGGTTCTTCAGAAAATCCATAAAGACGTGTCTTCCCTTTTGCGTCTCGTTAAATACCAGAATATCAACCAGCGACGACTGCAGATTCTCAATCCGCTGTGGGTCAAAAGGCCATTGATAACCCTTCAAAAAGATATTCGTCGCCATCTTGCTCATCGTCGGGAAAAAGTCCGTCAGGAATTCCTTTTCGTCCTTGCCGTTGGCGTCGGTGCTGAAAATCCGCGGCACCGCCTGCATATAGGTGCCGGAGACATTCCAGCGGAACTTCGTGCTGGCAAGACCGAACTGCGATTCGGTAAGATTCTCACCAATCAGCCCCGCCTCAAACGCAAGCCCGTGAATGCCAACCTGGCCCTTGGGATAAACGCTGGTCTCGTACATCTCGCCAGGGCCGCCGGCCGCAAGAACTATATTCGCACCGAGGAAAAGATTCATAGCGAAATTGGACTTGCCCGCCTTTTTCCTGTCCGCCGTTACAACGCCGGCAATCCTTTTGGAATCCCCGGAACCAATAGTAACCAGCCGGACCGCCTCCTGATTGTCAAATATCCTGATACCATACCCGACGACCTGCCGCTGCAGGCACTCGCTCATAAACCTGCTGGTCTTCGGCCCCGCGGAGGTGGCCCGCTCATAAGGGTCATGGTCGGTCTTGTAGCCGATGTAGCTTCCCATAGGGTTATGAGGAAAGGGAACGCCGACCTCAACGAGGTGGTAAAACTCCCGAAGCGAGCCGATTCCTTCCGCAAGCGCCAAATCACCGTGACAGCAGCCGCCGGCGGTCAAACTCTTCGAGAATTCCTCGGCGCTATCCGGCACATCGGGACTTGTGCCCATCTTGTAATAGGTCTGCTTGTCCGAGCCGCTCATCCGTGACGCACCAAGACCGAGTCCCGCAGTTATCACCGCAATCCTTTCGCCGGCATCTGCAACACCTTTCTGGCTGGCAAACTCATAGAGGTGCACCGCACAATTCATACTGGCTGCGCCCGCACCGACTATGACAGTGTTATAATTATGAACGTTGATTGTCTGATTGCCTATTTTTTTGGTCTCCATAGCTCACTTTCCTAAATTAAAATTCCTGCCGGTAACCTCACTTATTTTCGCAACGGAATCCTTTGCAAAATCGATGTTGGGCCATTTCTCCGCCCGCAGCTTGTCTATCAACTCTTTAATCTTCGTCAGCTCCGCCGCCAGAAGCTCATAGTCCTGCTCATCGATGATTTTCTTCATAACCGGCTTCTCAATCATACTGAACGACCCGCCTAACACCAGCACGCCCGCATCGATATAGTCGGGGACGTTGGTAGGGTTTGTCCCGCCGGTCGGTGCTAAGCTGATGGTCTTGTGGATGGCGGGGTCAATCGCCTTGACGTATCCCGGTCCGCCTAACTGCTTGGCAGGAAATATTTTGCAGATATTCGCACCCCTGGAGAACTGGTTGACAATCTCGGTAACCGTGCCGCAGCCGGGTATTAAAGCAAGCTTGCCGGCATACTTCTTGTAGGTCTCGTCACGGAAGTTTGCCGCCGAGACAAGAAAGCTCACGCCGGCATCGACAACCTGCTGGAGTGTCGGCAGCGGGTCGTCAGGGTTTTGCTTGTTGTAGCGACCGAGCATCTCGGGGAAGTCAACCAAGCTCGCCGCCCCCGTCGCAAAATCCGGCATCTCCTCGCGCAGCCGGACCATCTTTTCCAACGGCTTACTTATGCGACAGGTTACCTCCATATTATTGACACCGGCTTTTACCAGCGCCTTAGCCGTCTCGACAATATCGAGCTTGTCCTGATTAAAGACCAGAATAAGACCGTCCTTTAACAACGTTCTGATTGTGCTTTCGATATCCATTTTTCAATCCTCACAACCTTCTTAAATGAAATCCGCCGTCAACATTAATCACTTGGCCGGTAGAGAAATCCAGCCGACCCTCGGCAATTGCGCCCACCACCTTTGCAATGTCCTCCGGCTGGCCCCACCGCTTTATGGGAGTTAAGCCCTCGGCGATGAGCTTGTCATATTTGCCTTTCACAACGCTGGTCATATCCGTTTCGATAATGCCCGGCCGAATCTCAAATACGCCTATACCGTATTCAGCCAACCGGTCCGCATACAGGGCTGTCATCATACCGATGCCCGCCTTGCTGACGCAGTATTCGCCGCGGGCGGGACTGCTGGTATAGCCGGATATCGAGCCGGTATTGACAATCCGAAAGCCGCGATCGGGGTATTGTTTCTTCTGCTCAATCATCCAATTGGCAACCATTTGAGTGAGAAAATAAGGCCCTTTAAGGTTTATCCCCATCACCCTGTCAAAGCTGGCCTCGGTCGCCTCTAACAAATCGAGCCGCTTTGACGGCGCCACGCCGGCATTGTTACAGAGCATATCGCATCTGCCGAACCTGCTCTTCGCCAGCTCGACCAGCTTCTTTCTGTCCCCGGCGTTACTGACATCGCTGCGCAAAACCTCGCACTGACCACCTAACGCTTTGATGTCTTTCTGTGTTGCAAGCCCTTTAGTCTCATCCGGCTTGCCTTCGGCATCGAAATCAAAGTGACTGATTACAATGTCATATCCTAATTTCGCTAACTCGATTGCAATCCCTCTGCCGATACCCCGGCTTGCGCCGGTAACAATTGCTACGGTTCGTTCCGCCATTTTTATGTCCTTTACTTATGTTTTAGAAATTCGTTTATCTCTCCGGCCGCCTTCACGCCGTTAGCGACCGCCTCAACCACCGTCAGTCCCCCGTTAATAATGTCCCCGCCGGCAAAAACACCCTCTCTGCTGGTAGCCAGACTGCTATTAGTGACCGCAACAAGGTTGTTTCCGGTCAGTTCGACCCCGGGCAAAATATCTTTCAGGTTGTCCGGCGCCTTCTGCCCCAGCGCCTCGATAATCACATCCACCTCGACCTCAAGGTCAGCCCCTTTAATCTCTATCGGCGCACAAAAACCCTTTTCGTCCGGCTCATCCAGATTAACATGGGTTATCTTAACCGCCTTGACCTGGCCGTTGCCGGCAATATATTTCTTAGGCATAAACATATTCATAAAATTAACGTCTTTAGCCAGCGTCTTGTATCTCTCGTGCATCCAGGCCGGCATAGTTATAAACGACTCAAAGCAAATCATATAGACAATCTCGGCACCGGCATCCCTGGCCGCCGTCGCCACATCCATACCGGTATTTCCACCGCCGATGACCGCCACACGCTTGCCGGCCACACCGACATCTTCGCCCTGCTTGATTGCGGATAGAAACTCCAACGCCCCCCACAGACCATTTAACTTATCACCTGCGTGAAGCGTCTTCGATTCCCACAGCCCCATAGAGATAAAGCCGCTGTCGAAACCATCCGCCATCACCTTATCCAAATTAAAATCGGCGTCCAGACCTCTTCCTAACTTCAATTGAAGACGGTCGGTCGGCACATCGTTGAATATGGCCGAAGTCTCGTGCTCAAGAGAATCACCCTGCTTGCCGCCGCCGATAACGTATCTAACCATACCACCTGACTGTTCGTTTTTATCGAAGACGGTTACACTGTGGCCTTGCTCAAGCAATTTCGCAGCCCCTGCCAGTCCCGCCGGGCCTGCCCCGATGACCGCTACCTTTTTGCCGGTTGACTTTTTGGGTATCCGCAATTTCGACCAACGCTTCTCGTTCGCCTGCTCCGAAAGGTACCTCTGAATAGCGGCAATCACCACAGGTGCATCACCGATAAACCGCTGCAGGCAGCCGCCCTGACAAAGCTCCATAGCCGGACACAGCCACGCACAGACCTCGCCCAGCGGATTTTGCTCTCTTATGACCTCGTAGGCGCCCTTATCATCACCTTCAAGGAACAGTTTGACAAACTTCGGAATATCTATACCAGCCGGGCACGCCCGTTTGCAGGTCGCATCGCCGCACTCTCGACACGCATCAGCTAATCGGGCCAGATTAGCCCTGTCGCTCAGCCGGCCCCGCTCGAATATCGGACCGTACACCTTCTCATCACGAACCACACAACCTGTCGTCCCCCTGTCACGCATAATCTGCGTGCAGCCGCTGCAGCCGATACAGGTCTTGTCCGGGTCCATCTTGCCCCTGGTAATAATATCATTCGGAAAATCAGGATAGGCAAATGACATCCTTCCTGCGCCCGCTATGGTAACCAGGCCGTTTTTCTTGTTCGCCGCGGCAACATAGCCCAGCATAGAGCGCAGCCAGCTATACCCCGTGCCGACGACGGCCATATCGGGCGCCGATTTCTGGAGCTCGCCGGTAATCGTGATGATTCTGTGAACACCCACTAACGGATGCTCCGGCTGCTCGTATGCACCGATAATCGCCTCATTGAACGGCCGGCCCATATGCGGACTGTAGTAAGGATTGCCAACCGTCGTATTCAGTATCTTCACGCCCCGGTCAGCTAATAGTTTGACAAGCTTCTTCGGCTCGCTCAAATCCGGCTTGGTATAGTCATCCTTGTCAACCCCCCAGCCGTAAGGATACGGAATGGCATCATACATCGGAAGCCGCGTCGTAACCATCTTATCGGCCCCCAGCTTCTCGTGAATACGGTCAACCGTCTCTAACAGGATTCTCGTGCGGTTCTCAAACGACCCGCCGTATTTGCCCTGCCTGTTATAGCAGGCGAACATCTCGTTAATCAGGTATCCGTGACAGCTCTTAATATCAACCGCATCAAAGCCAACCTCAAAAGCGACTTTAGCGGCCTTGACGTAATGCTCTTGAAGCCCGTCGAGATATTCATCCGTAACGACAGGCCAATCAGCCGGCAGCTTCTTGGCGGCGTTGATGTCCGGCGGGTTCTGTGGAACCATCACGTCACGGTACGGGTCGTGCTGGCCAATCATCGGCTCAGGAACGCCCTTCGGCTTGGAATATCTGCCCGAATGGGTCAGCTGCGCCACGATAATCGGCCGATGGTCCCGCCCATACCGGGCCGCAGCCGCCGCCCGCGCCCGCTTAATCATCGCAGCAAGACCATCGCGACTCTTTTCGTTTAGCCACAACTGACGCGGATTGGCCCTGCCCTCAGGAACTATGGCAATCGCCTCGCTCCATATCACTCCCGCACCGCCGGCGGCAAAACGCTCATACCGGCGAAAGGTCAAAGGCCCGGGCCTGCCCTCACTGTCCCCGTCACAGCCCTCCATCGCCTGCGTCGCTAAAGAATTAGGCGCAACCAAGTTACCTACGCCAACCGGCTTAGCCAGAACCGAAACGTCCTCACTGGCCCCTATCTTAAGCGATAAAGACCTCGCAAGCTTCTGCAATTGCTCAATACTGCTTAACTCGAATTCCCAAACATTTGTCTTCTTCGGTTTCAATAATTCCATAACATCCTTTTCGTCCCGCCCCTCGGAGGGTGGGATTTATCAAAAAATCCGGTTCACACAAATAATATCCACAAAAAAACAACTGGGGAACCAGGATTCGGACCTGGACTAACTGATTCAGAGTCAGTCGTGCTACCGTTACACCATTCCCCAAGTCGTTTGCCGATTGTAAACTGCCGGCCGGAAGCTGTCAATTGTCGTTTGACAATTAGCCGCCCAATCGCTAACCTATCACCTTATGAGGCGGTTTTTCCAATTGGTGGCACGGGCGTGGCGGGCGTGTTTTGTCGTGGCTCTAATCTGCACAACTGCGGCATCAATCGGCTGCAACGGGGCCGAAAAAGACAAGCCCTTCTGGCAGCAGGTCAAAATAAATGATTTAGCCCCCTCTCGCAAGCCCGGCAGGTCGAATAAACAGTCCTTAAAAACAATAAATTTCAGCGTCTATATCTTTGAGATACCAGCCGAAAATATCACCGCCCTGAATGACATCTGGCAGATGCTCGACGGTTCCCATTTTGCAAAAGAGGGCAAAATGGGGTCCCTCGACACAAAACCCCTGCGATTCAACAATCATAGCGCCTTCACGGCCAATTTCTTCTCCATCGGCTTTGGCCGGCTACAGATGTGGAATAACGTCGCAGACCTGCTGCGCAACGCCGGCGGCAAAAAAATAGAGACAATCCTCCTGCTGCTGCCCGACGACCAGCCCCAGAACATTACCATTGCAAAATTAGACCATAAACAGTCCGTCTTTTACATCTCAAGCGCCGGCTCAACGGAAGATGCCGACGTCGGGCCGGGGGTAATTGCCCTGCAGATAAAGGCCGAGAGAATCCCCCCCCAAAAAGCAGTGTGCAAAATGAACGCCGTGCCGGTCTGCCTTTCCTATGCAAAGACCGGCGAATTCCCCTTCGACCCCCTCGGCTTCAGCGTAGAAATGAACCCCGGCGACTTCGTATTCATCGGGCCGGAAAAATACATCAGCCATCAAATAACCCTGGCCGGCCTGTTCTTTACCCCGCCCCAATCCGGGGCGGGGTTCAGCAGCCCCGCAGACCAACCCGCCGTCAGATGCTACCTGATCGTCTGTACCGCAATAAGCAACTGACACTTATGCAAGAGCCAACCGTAATACTGACCCGATGCGACGATTACAACGAGGCCAGAATCGCCGCCTGCCTGCAAAGACAGTTCGAGCTTCTCGGCGGACTGGAAAAATTCGTCCACCCAGGTGACTCCGTCTTACTAAAACCCAACTTCATCGCCCCCAGACCCCGCCGCTCCGCCACCCAGACCGACCCGGTGATACTCATCGAAACCGCTAAGCTGTTAAAAGACCTCGGCGCAAAACCCTTTATCGCCGATTCACCCGCCTGGGGCAATGTGTTCGGCTGTATAAAGGCCCTGAAACTGGAAGAGCCGTTAAAAAAATTAAACGTCCCCATAAAGCAGCTCAACAAACCCAAAAAATGCCTGCTCGGAAAAGATAAAATCAAGGTCGGCATAAGCTCAATCGCTCTCGACGCCGACGTCATCATAAACCTGCCGAAGCTCAAAACGCATCAGCAATTAGTTGCGACGTTCGCCGTCAAGAATATGTTCGGCACCGTCAGTGGCAAATGGAAGGCATACTGGCACCTCGCAAAAGGCAAACATCACAACGACTTCTGCAAGCTGCTGATTGAAATTTACAGGTTTCTAAACCCCGCCCTGACCATAATCGACGCCGTGGTCACAATGGACGGCCCAGGCCCGATTAAGGGCAGGGCCAGACCACTGGGGTTTCTTGTCGGCGGCACCGAACCAATCGCCTGCGAAACCGTCTGCTGCAAACTTGTAAATATCAACCCCGATAACCTGCCCATCATCAAAACGGCAAGGCAAATGGGCTTCGGCTGCAGCGAACCCGACAGGATAAAAATTTTAGGCGACGACTTCCCGCAAAACGTATGCACGGATTTCGAGCTGCCCGAGCTTATCCCCCTGCGGTTCTCGCCGCCGCACGTAGCTAAAAGCATCTGCAAACAAATAATACTTCTCGCCAAATCGGCAATTAAAAAAATCGATTCCAACCACTAAAAACCTCTGTCCCCCTGTACCTCCGTGCCTATTTTTTACTTTTACTTTTCTCTTCCACCCCGCTAATATCCACTTTATGCAAGCAAAAAACAAACCCGTAAATAAAATACGAGCCACGAGCCACGATTCACGAACCACGATTAACATCTTAGGCATTGAGACCAGTTGCGATGAAACGGCCGCGGCTGTCGTCGCCGACGGCAAAACCGTCAAATTCTCCGTAATCACCTCACAAACAAAACTGCACGAAAAATACGGCGGCGTCGTCCCCGAAATCGCCTCCCGTGCACACCTCGAAAAGATATGCCCTGTCATAACCGAGGTGCTTCAACAAGCCCAAGCCGGCAAAGACGACATTGACGCAATCGCCGTTGCAAACCGGCCGGGCCTGACCGTTGCCCTCATAATCGGCGTTACCGCCGCCAAAACTCTCAGCTTCGCCTGGGCCAAACCCCTGATAGCAATCGACCACCTGCACGCCCATATACAATCAGCAATCTTCACATCCAACCTCACGAGCCACGAGCCACGAACCACGAACCACGAATTAACACTGCCCGCCGTTGCACTGATAGTATCAGGAGGCCACACCTCCCTATACGACTACCACTCACCGCTGGAACCGAAACTGCTCGGCTCTACAATAGACGACGCCGCTGGCGAGGCCTTCGATAAGGTCGCAACGATTTTAAAACTGCCATATCCCGGCGGCCCGGCCATCGAAAAGGCGGCGAAAACAGGAAACCCAAACGCAATCGCATTCCCCCGCTCAATGCTCGAGCCGGATTCATTAGACTTCTCATTCAGCGGTATCAAAACCGCCGTCTTGTATTATTGCCACGGCCAGGATATGAAGGGCGAAAACAAAGTCGACTCGATGAGTCAACAGCAAATAGCCGACATCGCAGCATCCTTTCAGGCGGCGGTAGTCGATGTGCTCGTAAAAAAAACACAACGGGCCGCCGAAAAAATCGACGCACAAACGGTCCTGTTAGGCGGCGGAGTGGCCGCCAACAATCAACTGCGAATACGCTTACAGCAGATATGCGATTCGAGCGCTCCGCCAAAAAAACTGCTCATCGCACCGAAACAGTATTGCACTGACAATGCCGTTATGGTAGCTTCTTTAGCGTATCACAATTTCAAGGCAGGACTGTTCGCCAAGCTAACTCTTGAACCTCACGCAGGATGCCTTACGACAAAAAACGCATAGCCAATAATTCAAGTTGGCTATCTATGAACTATGAACTAACAACTACGAACTGAAGCAAGGCAGGTGAAATATCCAAGCTGAACAGTTAAAAGAACTATTAGAGCAGGTCAAAAACGGCAATATCAGTATCGACGAGGCGATTGGGAAACTTCGGTATCTGCCATTCGAGGACCTCGGTTTCGCCCACATAGACCACCACCGCCAGATTCGCTGCGGCTTCCCCGAGGTCATCTACTGCCCCGGCAAAACCACGGAGCAAATAATCAAAATCTTCTCGGCGCTGGCCGAAAAAGGCAACAACGTCCTGGCCACAAGGGCCGAGGAAACCATCTTTGAAGCCCTCGCTGAAACAAAAAAATTCCCGCATGCCCGCTACGAAAAACAGGCCAAAGCAATCATCCTCGAACAAAAAAAGATAGAACAATCCGAAACCGTCCTGCCGATAGTTACCGCAGGCACCGCTGATTTGCCCGTCGCAGCCGAGGCAAAGGTTACCGCAGAGATTATGGGCCAGCGCACAGAGCTGATTTGCGACGTCGGAGTGGCCGGCCTGCACAGGATACTGGCGCATCTGCCGAAGCTGCAAAACGCCAACGTCATCATCGTCGTAGCAGGGATGGAAGGGGCATTAGCCAGCGTCGTAGGCGGACTGGTTAGCTGCCCGGTAATCGCCGTGCCGACAAGCGTTGGCTACGGCGCCAGCTTCGAGGGATTATCGGCACTGCTTACAATGCTAAATAGCTGCGCCGCCGGCGTTACCGTAGTCAATATTGATAACGGCTTCTCCGCAGCCGTTACCGCCACCCTGATTAACAAAAAGATAGAACAGAGTAATCACTAAAGCGAAGATGCGCACAATAAAAAACGTCCCAAAATTAAAACCGAGGGCGGTTGACGCTCATAAGGGCGACTTCGGCAAGGTCTGTATCATCGCCGGAAGCATCGGTATGAGCGGCGCCGCGGCGCTGGCAGGCCGAGCCGCACTGCGAGCAGGCGCAGGGCTCGTGCGAGTGGCAATCCCAAAAAACATCCTGCCGATAGTCGCCTCAATAGAGCCGTCCTTTACCACTATACCATTAGCCGAAGATAACGCTGGCCGAATATCCGCAAAGGCAATCAATACTATCCTCGATGCCGCCGGTGAAAACGACGTGCTGGCCTTCGGCCCGGGCGTCGGTGTTAGTAGCGCTCTTCAGTCAGTGCTGCAGACGCTCCTCGAACAAGCCCAACTCCGGCTGGTCATAGACGCCGACGGCCTGAATAACCTAAGCAAAATAAAAAACTGGCCCGCCAAACTAAAGGCAAAATTGATTCTGACACCACACCCCGGCGAAATGAACAGATTATGGAAAGGGCTTTTCAGAGAACCACTGCCGACCAGCCGCCGAAACCAGGCAGGGCAATTAGCGAAGCTGACCAAAACCACCATAGCGCTAAAAGGCGCAGCCACAGTAGTAACCGACGGCCAAAAAGTGTATATAAATAAAACCGGCAACCCCGGAATGGCCACCGCCGGCTCAGGAGACGTGCTGACAGGCATAATAACCGCCCTTATAGGCCAGGGGCTGAACAACTTCGACGCAGCTATCATGGGCGTTTACATACACGGCTTGGCCGGCGACATAGCGGCAAAAAAGACCGGCCAGGTTGGGCTGATTACCACCGATATTATCGAATCACTGCCCGAGGCCTTCCTGAAACACAAATGAGCGTCTCTGCCCCAAAGCAAAAAGTGCGGTAACATCAGCTAATGAATACCAACACTATTGCCTTATTCTTTCTAAAGCGGAAATGGATTCTGGCCACCCTGTTTATCGTCACGCTGGCGGGGTTCTCGTCTAAATGGTATTCCGGCCCCGCCCACCGCTGGTTTAATAACTACGGTGCCGGCCTCTTATACGAGGTCTTCTGGTGCCTAATTGTATTCTTCTTCATACCAAACAAAAAACACGCAACGTCCATCGCAATAGGTGTCTTCGCCGTTACCTGCATACTGGAAACGCTGCAGCTCTGGAACCCACCGTTCCTGCAGCTGCTGCGCTCGACCTTTCTCGGCAAGGCCATCTTAGGCACCACCTTCGTCTGGTGGGACTTCCCACATTACGTCCTGGGCTGCGCCCTCGGCTGGCTCTGTATGCGATTACTTTCAAAAGGAACTGACAAAGCCCCACCCTCATAATTAGCGGAACGAAAAATCTGCAAAACCCCCCATTTTCGCTGACTTTTACCCCATACCCCCATACCATTCAAGAAAACCCGCCCAAAAGGCCGAAAATATACATAATATCAGCGCAAAAAATGATTCCTGACAGAGATTAAGGATGAAACCAGCCATAGACCGGACAATCTCGCAGGAGGCCCCGCCAACCCTGCAATCTAAAAGGTCGCTTCTGCCAATAGATGAATATGCGGCACGGGAGGGACTGTCGAGGGAAACTATCGAGGAATGCGGCCGTCTGGGCATCATCCAGATAAGAAAATACAAAGGCAAAACCTTCGTTGTCGATGTCCCGCTCAGCCCATATCTGCGCACAACCGAGACCGCCGCAGCGCCACCGCAGGCCGTCAGTAAATCAACCCCTGCCCAAAAAACACCTAAACCGACCCAGAAAGTAACTCCTGATGTACCCGAAACCGTCGAAACTAACGAGCCCGTCGAGCCCGGAGCTATATCCCGACTGGTCGAAAAAATGTTTGAGACGGCCTCCAAAATCACGGATAAGCCGGAAGAAACAGCCCCCGCACCTACTTTGGGAAATGACAATCAAGCCGGTTGCTCGCCCCGCCCCTCGGAGAGGCGGGGCAAGCATCCTCACGCGAGAAAAGCAGGTGCAGAACCTGGAATCATCAACAGGCCTGCCCAGATTAGAAAAGAGATACAAACCCCCCATATAGAAAATCCGCCGGAGGTAATCCAGACGCCTGAGCTGGAAACGTTTAATGGCCCTGCTGAGACCCTGGAAATTATCAACGAATCCACAGAAACCAAAGAAACGCCCCGGCCTGCTCCAGCTCTGCAAAACGATAAATCCCACCCCGACGCTCCAGCCGCACAAGCCGAGCCCCGCCGTGTCCTGCCAGCCGCGACAATCCTTTTATCTGTCATTTTCCTGGCAGCCGTCTTTGGCAATCTATGGCTCTATATGGACCGCCAAATCCAGCTTGACCGGCTCAACCAAGCACACGCCGGCATCCAACAGGCACACAGCGACCTCGCACAGACCAATCAACGCTCTGAAACCCTCCAAAACGAACTGAACAACTACAAAGCAGAGCTCATACGCACCCAAAACGAACTGGGCAGCTCCAAAGCGGAAGTAAAAAGGATACAGGACGAACTTGCCCGAACCACCCAAACACTCAGCGCCGCCCAGCAGCGCAATTCCGAGGCGGTAGAACGACTGAACGAGCAAATCCGACGGCTCACAACCCAATTAACCGAGCTAACCGAACCACCCCCAGCCCCACCTGGCTCCATTCAAAATTGAATGGCTGTGCCTGCGAAAGCAGGTATTCAAAATTCAGAATTCAAAATGCCCGCCCCATTAGAGGTCCCGAGCGAATACCCATCAGCCCCTCAAGGGGACTTTTCTCTAACGGGGCCTGTCATTGCAAGCAGCTTCCAGCCCGAAGGCAGAAGTATCGCCGCCAGGATTATCTTCAGCCCATCACCAACAACAAACGGATATAACCCCACCGCCAGTACCCTGCTAACGCCTATCAAACAGCTCAGCCAAAGCAAACCAAAGGCGTAAAGCGCAAGATTGCCTAAGGCCATCGCTAAAACGGTTGTCCCTATCCGCCGGTCCCATCCCCTCTCAGCCAGCAACCCTACGATATAAGCGCCGACAATGAAGCCTGCCAGATACCCCCCCGTCGGCCCTAATAACACGCCCACACCCGCCCTGCCCATCGCAAACACGGGTAGCCCGACCGCCCCCTCCAGTATGTATGCAAGTATGCATAAACCCCCGCGCCTGCGCCCCAGCAGCGCCCCCGCCATCAATACGGCAAAGGTCTGCCCTGTAACAGGAACCGGACTAAAAGGCACCACCACCGCAACCTGCGCACATAAACCGATGAACAAAGACCCGCCGACAATCAAAACGGCATTGTAAAGACCGGCGTACCTCTCATTAGAAGGCCGCAAGACATCTGCATAAGTCACTTTAGTCAGCATACTTGCTCCACCAACAAAAAACTGGAATCTTCAATAGTTAAAAATATAGAATCTATTACCTGCCGGCTATTATATTCAAGGCCCTGACCCGCGTCAAATGTAGATTATAAACCCTTCTTTAACTCGAACCCTGCTGATTAAGTAAACATTGTGTGATAATACACTTGAATCTGAGATGGCTTCCTGTATTATATTAAATTCCTGTGTTTCACTTACAATTAAGATTCAAACGAACGTCGAAAGGAGCACTATGAAATCACAAAAACTCGTCTCGGTGAAGTCCCGAACCGTAGCCGGATGGGCAATTATCACCATTTCTGCAATATGGCTGCTGCTAACAGTCCCCGCCTGCAGGAAAGATGCCTGCCCAACCACCAAACAGGCCGCCCAGCAACCAACCTGCCGGACCCTGCTTGAGTTTGACATTCACCAGGACAAGGATTTAATCCTTCTTACCACGTTTGCCGAGCCGCCTCAATTCGCCATCTGGCTGGAAGACCCGGCAACCCACCAGCTGAAGACCATCTTCGTTACTTACCGTTCAGCCACCGGTGACCTCGTAGGCAAGGCCGAATGCCCAGCGTGTCTGCCCCGGTGGTTCGATGTTTACGAGCAGGAAACGGGCAAGGTCGGATATCCCACACAGGACGACCCCGCACCGGCAGCGGTAACCGTCCCTACTCCACAGAACGAACATTTCAAAATCACATACGAAATCCAACAGGGCAGCAAATGGATATGCTGGCTCGAGATGAGTCTTGCTGGAGACTTCAATGAAAAATATCAGGAGTACGACCCGGATGCAAAGACAATCGATTGGGACTTTACAGGCCAGCCATCCCTGATTTACCGTGCTGAAATCACAGCAATACCCGGCAAGCAGTTTGTGCCGGAGCTTTATGGCAAGACGGTATTGAACAGCCCCAACGGCCAAACCATGCAACCAATCACTGATGATATCACCACTGCAAAAGATGTTTTAAAATCCATTAAGATTGCTGTCCTCCAGCCAAGTCCGGACACAGCTAAATAACTTTGGCTCAGGTTGGAGAATAAATTTTGGGACAATACTAACGGCGGGCATTTTTCCTTTATTACATGGTAACACCATAGCTTTATTCCAAAACCAATTGTGTTTTATTACTATAATTAAGAAACACAAGTAGTATTAGTATTCATATTGGTTGTTAAATTTTTATATTTAAGGCCATCTGGTTACTAACAGCTTTTGGGAGAAGCGTTTAAAAGCAGAAAGTATTTGTTTTTTCTGGGGAAAACCGGTTAAGATACCTGTGGTTTTGTCTGGGGTAATCAACATAAAAGTTCTTTGATAGTGCCGAAGTGTTAATTATTATAGAATCCAACAGATTTGCTAACAACACGCAGGCAGCGGAGTATTGCTATGGATGCTGACCCCGTTAGAAGTGAGCTACCAACCTCTAACCTCGTTAGAAGTAAATTACCAACTTCTAACAGGGCAGGCGCAACAGAGCCAATACGACGGGACGTAGCGGTCCAAAGGACTCCTCGCGGAGCGCCAAGCTGGGCAAAGGGACACCACCCTGAACCACTACGTGAAAGACATCAGCTTTATCTTGGCGTAGATATTGGCTCTACTAGCAGCGATGTGGTTGTGCTCAACGAAGATGATGAGCTAATCTTCTCTAATTATCAGCGCACTAAAGGCAAACCAATAGAGACGGCACGCTTACAACTTAATGATGTTTGCAAACAAGTAAGCTATTCAGATATCGTTCTCACCGCAGCAACCGGTTCAGCCGGCCGCCTTCTCGCTAAACTTCTTGACATTACCTTTATAAACGAGGTCCCTGCCCAGGCAGCGGCGATATGCCGGCTCTACCCACACGCCCAGCAGGCAACGATAATCGAAATGGGCGGTCAGGACAGCAAGCTGATTTTCCTGTCCACAAAGGATGGCCGCTGCAGGATGCAGGATTTTACACTTAATACTGTTTGTGCCGCCGGTACCGGCTCTTTTCTCGACCAGCAGGCGCAACGGCTTGGTATCGATATCGAGAGCGAGTTTGGCCGGCTGGCCCTGCAGAGCAACAGCGTCCCACGAATGGCCGGACGGTGCTCCGTCTTTGCGAAGAGCGATATGATTCACCTCCAGCAGCAGGCCACACCAAACTGTGATATTATCGCAGGACTATGTCTTGCATTGGCGAGAAATTTAAAGAGCAACCTCGGTTGCGGCAGGCAATTCGTCAAACCAATCATCTTCACCGGCGGCGTGGCAGCCAATGTCGGCGTAGTAAGGGCCTTGGAGCAGGTCTTTGAGCTAAAACAAGGCGAGCTTCTCGTCCCTAAGGAGCACTTTTTTACCGGCGCCATAGGTGCCGTGCTGGTTGCCAGAAGCAAACCCGGTCGCAGCGACCGCACCAGCCAAATCGACCTTGATAAGATAGACGACTATCTTGCTCAAAGGGGTACTGCTCACCAAAGCGCACCACGCCGCCAGCCCTTGAGTACACCAACGCTGCCGCCGCCGGAAAGCGTGGTCTACGAGCATCTGCTCACGACCGCAACTGAACCGATAAATGCGTATCTCGGTGTGGATGTCGGCTCGATAAGCACGAACGTAGCGGTCATCGACGAGCAAAAAAGAGTCCTTACCAAAGCATATCTGATGACAGCAGGCCAACCATTGGAGGCGGTGCGACAGGGGCTGGATATCGTCAGTAAGAAGGTCGCCGGAAAAGTGAATATTTTAGGTGCGGCAACGACCGGCTCGGGCAGATACCTTACCGGCGATTTCATAGGCGCCGACGTGATAATAAACGAAATCACAGCCCAGGCCGCCGGGGCGGCAATAGTTAATCCGAAGGTCGATACGATATTTGAAATCGGCGGTCAGGACAGTAAATACATATCGCTCGAAAACGGCGTGGTGGTTGACTTCGAGATGAACCACGCCTGCGCAGCCGGCACCGGCTCGTTCCTCGAAGAACAGGCGCAGCGCTTAAATATAAACATCAACGAGGAGTTTGCAAACCTGGCCCTTAAAAGCCAGGCCCCTATAAAACTCGGTGAACGCTGCACCGTCTTTATGGAATCCGACCTGCTCAGCTATCAGCAGCAGTCAGCTAAAACGGAGGATTTGGTAGCCGGCCTGAGCTATTCTATTGTTGCTAATTACCTGAACCGCGTGGTTGGCCGACGAAAAATCGGCGACAATATCTGCTTCCAGGGCGGAACCGCCTTCAATAAGGCGGTATGGGCCGCCTTCGAGAAGGTAACGGCAAAGCCGGTTATGGTCCCCGACCATCACGAAGTAACAGGCGCCATCGGCGCAGCAGCCATCACCGCTGAGCGTATGGAAAAAATCCGCCGGGGCGGACAACAAGCCGAAAGCAGCTTCAGGGGCTTTGAGAATCTCATCTCTATCGAATATAAGGTTGAGTCCTTTACCTGCGAGCACTGCCCGAACCACTGTGAGGTTAAGAAGGTGCAGTTGCCCTCGGCAGAGCCGCTGTACTACGGCTCCCGCTGCGACAGATATAACCTGAAGAAAAAGCAGCAGAAGACAAAAGCCCCCGATGCGTTCGAGTATTATAACCGCAAACTGCTTGAATTCGCAGGGCTAAAGGACGAAGCCCACGAGCCCCGCCCCTCTGAGAGGCGGGACGAGCCGCGGGCCACGGGAGAACGGCCACGAGCCACAAGCCACGGGCCGCGGGCTACGATAGGCATCCCGATGGCCTTGACTTCCTGGCAGCTTCTGCCTCTGTTTGGGCGATTCCTCAAGGCATTAGGGTTTGAAGTGGTTCTTTCCGGCCGCACCGACAGGCGAATAATCCGTATGGGCGTTGAGTCCGTTACCGCTCAGCCCTGTTTCCCCGTAAAGGTTGCATACGGCCATATCGCCGAACTGATTGAAAAACGAGTTGACTATATCTTTCTGCCGAGCATCGTCTCAATGATGGCGGCCTATCCACAGAACCAGCATAATCAATTGTGTCCCTATGTCCAGTCGTTGGGCTACCAGGCCAAAACGGCCTTTGCCGATAAACTCGGAGATACGAAAATTCTCACCGTTCCAATCCGCCTCGGCGAGGGACAGAAACTTCTAAAAAAGAGCTTCATCGCGATTGGCAAAAAGTTAGGGGTCTCCGCATCAGCGGTTCGTAGGGCAATTAAAGAAGGATTTTCCGCCCAGCATGACTTCGAGCAGGCCTTGAAGGGGAAGGGCAGGGAGATTCTCGGTCAAATCGGCCCTGACCAGAAACTGTTCGTGCTCATCTCTCGCCCATACAACGGCTGTGACGAGGGAGTGAACCTGCGATTGCCTGAGAAACTCACCGACCTCGGCGTCAAAATAATACCGATGGATATGCTGGAGCTCGACCAGGCACGGCTTGGCGATGAGGCATTACACCAGCAGGTGTACTGGGCGTATGGCCAGAATATTTTAAGGGCCGCTGAAATAATTAAAGACGACGGGCGCCTTTTTGCAATCTACCTGTCAAACTTCAGTTGCGGGCCGGACTCGTTCCTGATGACGTTTTTTAAGGACATAATGGACAAAAAGCCCTGTCTGCAGCTCGAGATTGACGAGCATTCCGCCGACGCCGGCGTGCTCACCCGTCTCGAGGCCTTTCTTGAGAGCTTGAAGAACTACCGTCCTCAGAAGCCAGAAGTCAGAAGACCCCGACAAGTCGGGGTTGTCTGTCCTCTGTCGTCTGCTACTAAAGGCATCAGTCCCGACAAGTCGGGACACAAGTTATACATCCCGTATATGGGCGACGCCTCCTACGGTCTGGCTGCCTGCTTCAGGGCCTATGGCCGGCCGGCTGAGGTTATGCCCATCGCCGATAGTAAGGCCCTGTTACGCGGCAGGAGATTTACCACCGGCAAGGAGTGTCTGCCCTGTGCCATAACTGCCGGCGAGATGCTCACAACAGCGAAATCCGAGGGCTTTGACCCAAAACGCGCGGCATTCTTTATGCCCGCCGCTTCGGGACCCTGCCGGTTTGGGATGTACAGTTGTATGCAGCGGCTCATTCTAAGATACGCCGGCCTGCCCCCGACTGTCGGGGTTGTGTCCCCGAATCAGGACAGCAATTTCTATGATGAGTTTGCAAAAAGCTTCGATAGCTCCTCAGCGACCGGCTTTATGAAAGATGCCTGGATTGCCGTCGTTGGCGCAGATTTGCTGGGCAAGGTGCTCTTACGGCTGCGCCCCGCAGCTTCCGACGCCGGCAGCTGCCAGCAGGTTTATAACCGAGCGCTCGAGCGATGGGTTGGGTCGATTGAAAGCCGCAGGAGCTTGTCTCAGTACATTGAGCTTATGGGCTCTATCGCCGATGACTTCACAGCCGTGCAATTAGACCCCTCGTCCCGCCCCTCGGAGAGGCGGGACGAGCAGCAGAAGCCGAGAATCGGCATAGTCGGCGAGATTTACGTCCGAAGCCACCCCTTTGCCAATATGAATATAATCGCCCGACTTGAAGAGCTCGGCGCCGCCTGCGATTTGGCATCGCTGGCAGAGTGGATTTACTATACCAACTTTACCCGGGCCAGAATGGCCAGACGCAGAGGCCAGCTTCGCAACCTCTTCACCAACGCAATCCAGAACCATTTCCAGCACAGGATGGAAAAGGCGCTCGCGGCGCCGCTCGAAAAAAGGTTTGGCAAATTGGCCGAGGAGCCGATAGAGAATGTAATTGAGCTGGCCGGACCTTATCTACACCCTTCGTTTGAGGGTGAGGCGATACTTAGCGTCGGAAAAACGGTCGAGTATCACGAACAAGGTTTCGGAGGCGTGGTAAATGTGATGCCCTTTAGCTGTATGCCCTCGACAGTAGTCAGTATGTTCTACTCTCGTTTAAGCGCTGATTGCGGCGGTATGCCGATTTTGAACTTGAGCTTCGATGGCCAGGACGATTCAACGCTGACTACCCGCCTGGAGGCCTTCGTCGAGCAGGTCCGCGACAGAAGCCGGAAGTCAGAAGTCAGAAGACAGACCTCTGTCCTCTGACCTCTGGTTACTCGTCCCGTTAGAAATCCAGCCAGGGGCAATACCACACGAAAAGACAAAATTTCTAACGGGACTCGTTTAGCTTAATCATATCAATAACCTGTTGGTCTATAGGGATGCGCTCATCACAAGCTTGTAAAAGTTCATCGTGTGGCCGGGGGGGTATATGATAATAAAGTTCTACAACTGTGCCTGCGTTGCGAGCGATTTGGATGGCTGGCACAAAATCGCTGTCATTCGCCAATAATACTGCTCGCTGTATCTGATGTTGGACACTCAATTGAACCAAGTCTACAGCCAAAAGAATGTCTACCATTTTTTGTTCATAGCGCACTTTCCCAAGAATATCCTGCACTTGCCCCAAGACCTGCGCAGAAATGACTGGGCTTAGAAGATTGAGTAACTTTTGTTCTACCTCCTCAGCCAACTGTCGTCGTTTAGCAAGCCTACCTGGACGAACTTGAAAACGGGATTCTCTTTCTATCGCGAAAGTGAATCTATCAAATCTGCTTTTTCGTCCTTTCTCTTCATCTGTTGGCGGCGAACTTACGTAGGGCGCACAATCGTAATAATAAGTCCGTAGTCTTTCATCACCTTTTGTTACATATTCAGAAAATTTAAAATAAGAAATTCGGGGGTTTCCAAATTGCTCAAAATACCTTTCTGGCGTAACCACCGTCAATAAATACCGCGTACCTACCCATAATGACCTTTTAACAAAAAAAAGACCAGCGACCGGCTCCCGATCGCTGGCGACTATATCTTACCAGCAACCAACATGGATTGCTGGCGGTTATTCTTATAGTATCGGAAATAAGCCGCATCTGTGTCAATCCTAAATTCTCAGAATTTCAAAAAATTTTATGCCAACCTTCCTTAAATGGCGAAAAACAGCGTTTTTCTGACAACTTCGATTATTGAGAAGCCAGTTAAAAACAAGATAATTGTACGATATTCAGGCCGTCAATCAACAAAGAAAGAGCCGATTTTTAGCATTTTCTTCTCACCATCTCCGCACCGAAGCCGAGGTCTTGGCGTTAACCTCAGCGTTCCTTTCCAAAAGGAGCTTACTTTCCTCGGAAAACCAATAGCGTGATATTATGCGCCGAGGCTATCTAAAAATCAATCAATTTGTCAGCTATCGCCAAAGAAAACTCTCATTTTGTAAAAAATTTATTATTTC
The DNA here is from genome assembly GCA_964405375.1 of uncultured Pirellulales bacterium. Classification (GTDB taxonomy): domain Bacteria; phylum Planctomycetota; class Phycisphaerae; order Sedimentisphaerales; family Anaerobacaceae; genus CAYONQ01. The sequence continues at coordinate 2,287 of CAYONQ010000008.1, read as the reverse complement.
AGCTATCATATAGACTTAAAGCAAACTACTCATCTTAACATCCGGCCATTTTTCGCAACAAAGGCGCTCATTCATACGAATACGGATTACGTATTCGTAGTTGATTAATCTTTTACTACGTAATACGAAATACGTATGCAGACGCAGGAAATAAAATTCTGGATTACAAGAGGACTTGACTTTGTCATTCTAAGCCAGGGAAGAAAACCGATTGTCGATGGCAGGATAAACTTTGATTCAAGCGTATATGTAGCCCGTTTTCGCGAAAGTTTGTTCAGGAAGAAAACAGAAATTGAAATTGAAGAAGGCGAGGTTGTTGAGCTTCTTTCTGTTAAGTTAGAAATCAGGAGATTAAAAAAGACCTAATCTTGCCTTCAGACTGGGTGCCGGCGACGGTGAGGAGGGAATCGGAGCTGTCGTCGGTAACTTTTTAAGAAAGGTGAAAAATGGACAATGACAAAAAAAACCAGAAGAAAAAACGGAAAAAAAAGAAGAAAAAGAAAAACAAGCATTATCTATACCCGTGGTTGTAATCACCGCTTTGCGCAAGTGCCATCACAATAATGCCAGACAGATAGCCCAAAAAGCTTACAAGCTGACAGCGGAGGAAAGAGCGGCCTTGTTAAAGTTCTTCGATTGTAAATCGACAGACCTCGTTTTCGAGATTAAAAAGTTCTGGCTCGGCGACAATCTTATCGTAAAGGCAGAACAGCGTTCATCTATGGGGTAAAAGACAATAGATACACCGGTTCAACTACCAACGATTATTACCTGTGGAAGGCTGTCAAAAATCATCAAGCCAAAAGACCACTGCGACAAGGTTTCTTTGCTGAATGTGGCAAAGTGGATACACAATATAGCAAAGACAAATGAGCAGGTCGATGAGCTTTCCAACATAGTTTTCGCGCTTGCGAAAGAGGCAAACGCACCGACCAGCAAAAACCCGATAGCGGTTTTTATGAGCTCGATTAAATCCCAGCTTGGCTATGTACCGCCTACGAAACTTAAAAAAACAGTGAAAAGGGACATCCGTGACCGACTACTTAACGGCTGAAGCAAAATAATGGCTTATCCTTTACCAAAAAAATATGAAGCATTTAGTCCGGAACAAAAAGCAACAGTAGATTCAATCCGGCTTTATGAAGTATATCACAAATTCCGTCCGGCAATGAACGTCTGTGGTAACTGTACACACGCCATAAGAGCTAAAGTTGTTAAAGACCCTGATTGTCGCTGTACAAAACACAATGTACCGGTACACGGCGCCTATTGCTGCGAGGATTTTGCTCTTAATCCTAACCTTATTATGGGCCGGTCTTTGTCAGAGCCTTCTTTAGACGGTAATAAGCATGGACAGCCCGAATCTGTAAGGGACCCTCTCTTAGAGCAATCCGATACAGAGCATCGACAATCCGATATAGAATCTCATCACCACACTCCCGTAAAACTAAATCTTCAAGATGACGCTGTTCGTCAGGGCATGCTTTGTGAGCTCCGTCAGCACAAAGAGCAGAAAGACAAACTGAATGATGATTTACGTCGGGCATTTCAATAAGCCTCCTAGGTGAAGAATATCAGTAGAAAAAAGAAAAATAGGTCGAAATTTTACAATATCAGAGTGCCAAAAAGAGACCCTATCGTCCTGCGGGATATTACGTATATACCTCTTACAAGAGGCCTCTTTGCTATGATTGACACCGAGGATTTAGATAAGGTAAAAAACCATACTTGGTCTGTTGCTTATATTAAGGGCAGGCCTTATGCTGAGACTCGAATAGAGGGTTGTCTTGTAAGACTGCATCGTCTTATCATGAGTGCTGAAAAAGGCGATGGGAAAATGATAGACCACAAAGATGGGCGCTCTCTGGACTGTAGGAAGCAAAATATGCGTTTCTGTACCTGTTCTGAAAACAACAGGAACGCCAAACCAAGGCCACATTCCTCTAAGTACAAGGGTGTTATTAAGAGAAAAAGAAAAAAGGGCTTTGCATGGCAGGCCTCTATAAAAATCAGCGGTAAACCTGTTTGCCTGGGAACGTTCAACCGCGAAATTGATGCTGCTCTTGCCTATGTTGAGGGTGTGACAAAAATCGACCCTCTCGCATTTCTAAATTTCCCTAAGACACAGCAAATAGTTGACTTAAATCCTAACAGTATCCTTGTTAATTAGCTTTCCGGCTTCGCAGAGCAGGAGTGGCCAGCACAGGCGATGGAGCACGGAGCATAATTATATACTCAAACTGACCGATTTTAGGCCGCGAGGAGTTTTTCCAGACGGCGAATAACA
>CAYONQ010000007.1:0-51960 GCA_964405375.1 uncultured Pirellulales bacterium | reverse complement strand
GACGAGCCCGAGTATAACAAAACCGGGAGGCTCCGGTTACATAGCTTATCCGTGCTCTTTGTGGTTCAATTGACAAAAGTGTTTTTCACTCTCTTCGATTTCACGAAATAAGGAATCCAAATGGTCGCAAAGACGCATGCATGCAAAAGAGGATTAATACCACCTGAAGAGACTTCGCCGAATATGGCTACGCCCATAAGAAGTTGAATAATACTCGCCACAATTGAGGCTATCATTAAGCTGATGATCGCCATCACAGCAACACGACGCTTACTGAAAAATAGAATCGCCACAACTATCGCCGCTATTATCATTGCAACATTGATAACTATACCTACCCAGAGTCGCACATCACTCAGGAGTTCTGGTGCGAAGCTCTGAATAGTGTTGATGTCCTGCAAAGATATTACGGCAGTCTTGATGGGGCCAAGTACAAGTCCGATAGCTGGTATAATCAGCCAACCGCCAATCCCTTTTGGCATTGTACTAACATCGGTATGGTCTGAAGGAACTACATCTTTCTCGCTCACCATATAAGACTTCTTTTCTGAGATTTCATTTTGTTCGTTTTTTGAGTAACACTTATTAAAGAACCTTTCAATGAGTCGTCCCAAACACGCCCAGACAAAGCCAAAAAAACTTATTATTGCAAACACAATTGGCATTACAAGCCAATCTGGCGGGTTTAACTTACCCGTTAACTCCAGACGCTCAATCCACAATAAAAGTGGGACTACAATCAATCCTGTTGCTATCAAAGCTGGAATGAACGTGATATACATTGCGTATTTAAGGTGCTTATCATATTTCGGAACAGTTTCTCCTACAGTTACTTTTTCCGCTTCAGCCATCTTATCGCCGTTCAAGTCCACCATAATAATATACAACATTTTTTACGATTTATTATTGTCTTTCTCTGTTCCCTCTGTGGCAGATTTTATTTACTTTTTATAAAATCGCCACCACCGTATTAACCGGTTGGCTTTCGGCAGAATACCAATAATCAACTAACTTATCACCCCAGTTGTTGACCTCCACTGACGTGATTTGCAATTATAATCCTTACGCCCACAAAAATCACAAGATTTAATTTGCGGCTCGATCTACTATTCACGCTTCACTATTTTTTCTTTTCTGGCCAGCCCATTAGCTCTCCGAAGGAGTCCTGCCGTGAGGCATCCTGTGGACTGTGGATTACGGACTGCCACAGGTAGAGATTTGCGCTTTTTGGCCTTCATTTTTTTGTTATGCGGTCTCTAACGGGGTAAATATACGGCCTTAGCGCTTTTGGTATCGTTATTGAGCCGTCTTTCGTTTGGTAAAGCTCGAGGATGGGGATTAGGATTCTTGGGCTTGCGATTACCGTATTATTTAATGTGTGGCAAAATCGTGTCCCGTGACCCTCCGCAGGACGCCTAACGGCGGTGACCCGTGACCCGGGTTTGCCTTTGTAGCGGAGGTTGAGGCGCCTTGCCTGGAAGTCGTAGAATTTGCTTGCGCTGTGGGTTTCGCAGTAGTTGTTTCTTGATGGCATCCAGGTCTCTATGTCGAATTTTTTGGCCTGTCCCCTGCCTAAATCACCGGTACAGACGTTGACAACACGATACGGCAATTCCAATGCCCGGCAGACGTGCTCGGCGTTGGCTAAAATCTCTTCGTGGAATTTATTGCTTTGCTCGATGCTATTTTCGCAGATAATTACCTGCTCGACCTTGTCGAACTGGTGGATTCTGTATAGGCCGTAGGTATCCTTTCCTGCGGCGCCGGCCTCGCGCCTGAAACAGCTCGATAGCGCAACGTATTTTAAGGGCAGTTGTTCGGCCTTTAAGATTTCGCCGGAATGATAGGCCGTAAGCGGCACCTCAGCGGTGCCGGCCAGATAGAGCTGGTCTTTTTCCATTTTGTATGTCTGGTCTTCTGCGCCGGGGAACCAGCCGGTCCCTTTCATCACTTCGTGGTCCATCAATAATGGTACCGACATTGGGGTATAACCTTTCTGAACCATATAGTCCATAGCGAACTGCAGAACCGCCCAGTGCAATAATGCGCCATCTCCTTTTAGGAAATAGTTTCTTGTCCCTGCTAACTTGACGCCTCGCTCGATATCTATGATGTCCAAATCAAGGCCTAACTGAACGTGGTCTTTCGGCTCGAAATCAAACTGCGGTATCTTGCCTTCTTTTCTTATCTCGACGTTTTCCGTATCGTCTTCGCCGAAAGGCACATCATCGTCAGCCGGCTGAGCAACCTGCAGCATCAATTCGTCAAACTCCGGCTGAAATTTCTTGACGTCTTCATTGTGCTCCGCTTCCTGCTGCTTCAATTTTGCAAGCTGTGATAGTGCGGATTGTTTTTCATCTCCTGAGAGTTTTGGAATTGATTTGCCGATACGGTTTTTCTCAGTGGTAATATCCTGCAGTTGTTTCTTGGCTGACAAAAGCTCGGCATCGACTTTAAGTAATTGGTCAATATCCACATCAAAGTGTTTGTCTTTCGCGGCTTTTTTGAATTTTTCCGGGTTCTCTCTAATTTGCTTTATGTCAATCATAATTTCGTATTGCGTCGTGCGTATCGCGTATTGCGACAGTTTTCTTGCCATTTATTTTATTCGTATCTTTTGATAATTACCACGTTATTTTGTCCGCCGAATCCGAAGGATTCGTTCATAACGATATTGACCGGCATTTTCCTCGGCTTGTTCGGCACGTAATCCAAATCGAGCTGAGGGTCGGGGTCGTTTAAGTTCGTTGTCGGCGGTACTATATTATCCCTTATCGCCAGGATACAGGTAATCAATTCCGCAGCGCCGGCGGCGCCGATTAAATGTCCCAACATACTCTTTACGCTGCTGGCGGGGACGTTTTTTGCCTTTTCCTTGAAGACGGCCTTGATTGCCTTTGTTTCTATTGAGTCGTTCTCGATTGTGGCGGTGCCGTGCGTGTTTACGTAGTCCACATCCTTGTAGCTGATGTGTGCGTCGGTGAGTGCCGCCGTCATCGCCTGTATGGGGCCTCTGCCGTCTTCGTGCATATCTGTAACTCGAAATGCGTCCGAGCTGCTGCCGTAGGCGATGACCTCAGCCAGTATTTTTACTTTTCTTTTTTTTGCCGAGGTGAGCGATTCGAGGATAACTATCGCAGCGCCTTCGCCGAGCACGAAGCCGTCCCTGCTTGCCGAAAACGGCCGGGACGCCGTCTGTGGGCTGTTGTTTCTTGTCGATAATGCGGTAAGCCGGTTAAAGCCGGTAAGCCCTAACGGATGAATCATCGAATGTGCACCGCCCGCAATCATTACATCCGCATCGCCCTTCCGGATGAGCATCATCGCCTCTCCGACGGCCTGAGTGCTGGCCGCACAGGCGGTAAGGCAGCTTCTCGTCGGCCCGCGGGCACCGGTCAGCATTGCGACGTGGGCGGCGGTCATATTCGGCTCCTGCTCGAGCTCGCGCATAGCGTCCATCCCGCTGAAGGCCGCCTCCGCCCACTTATTCCAGTCCATTTCGCTGCTCTGTCGGTTCCATGCCTTCACGAGGCAATTGAAGAACACGTCATTATCGACGGAGCCCTCGCCTGCTCCAAGGTAAATGCCCAGTCTGCTGCGGTCTATACTGTCGGTGGGTTTGTCGGTTTCGATGTCGATTGCCGCCTGTTTGCAGGCCTGGGCCGCTGCACCGACGGCAAAGCCGCTTCCCCGGTTGCTGTTTTTGTGCAACTGCGGATTTTTCGTGTATTTTGTGAGGTCATAATTTTTAACCTCGGCGCTGAAGGTTGAGGGAAAGGTCGAGGCGTCGAAGATGGTGGTTTTGGCTATTCCGCTTTTGCCCGCCAGTATCGCCTGCCAGAGAGTCTCTACATCGTGGCCTAAGGGACAGACGATGCCCATTCCGGTTATTACCACTCGCTCAGCCATTTATTTGACCTTTGAGATTTCATCTGTTTGTAGTTTCTTGAATAATGAATATCCAACAAGGAATTCCGAATGTCGAAGTAAAGCCGGTTAGCTTCCTTTGTCTTTCGAACCTTTGTTTTTCCTCGCCGTTTTTACACTTGTAACAAAAATCGATATCAATTCATCACATTCAGTTATAAGCGCTTCTATCTCTTCCGCAGGATTTACTAAGGATTTGTATTTAATGATTTTACACCAGACGCTGGTCTCACGTAACTCTTTAAGGACTATTTTAATTTTATGGATAAAGTCATTGCGGGATTCAGCACTTTGTGCTTCGGCATAATTTGGTGCCGCCGCTGTCCCGCAGCGGACTAATTGACCTGCTATATGGTTTCCTACGCGTGTATTGGGTAAGACCTCAACGATATTAATAATACGAACCGCGAAGTCAATCAAGCGATTTTCAAGGTCATACTTCTTATTTTTGTCTTCCTGTTCCTTCATAATTCACAGTTCCCTGTTCGACATTCGATATTCAGTTCGGTCGTTTCAGTATTAAGGCGGTGGTTTGGCCGCCGTATGTATAGCTGCAACAGAGGGTATAACGAATGTTTGCCTGCTGTTGCTGTTTTACGATATTCAGGTTGCAGCCGGGGGCCTTTCTGTCGCAGTTTTTCGCTGCCGGTATTTTGCCGTCGGTCATTGCGCAGACAGCAGCGATAACGTCAAGAGCACCGCTCGCTGCGCCTGTGTTTGAGAGCATACTTTTAGTCGGCCAGGCGGGTATCTTTGCTGCTATCTCGCCGAGTGCGGCCTGGATGGCCTTCGCCTCGGCGGCATCGTCGGCGGGTATTGCCGTTCCGTGCGGAATAATCAGGTCCAAATCCTCCGGCTGGAGCTGCGCATCCGCCAATGCCTTTTCTATCGCTATCTGGATGCCCTTGCCGTCCGGTTCGAGATGCTCATAGGCAGGGTTTATATTGGTGCTCTGCCCGGTGCCGGCCACTTCAGCGTAGATTTTTGCTCCCCGCTTCTCGGCGTTCCCGGCGTTCTCTAATATCACTACGCCGGCGGCTTCGCCGAAAACCGCACCTTTGGCGTCTGCATCGAAAGGTCTGCAGGCGGCGGTGGGGTGGTTATTATCTCCGCTTATCGCTCTTTTAAGCAGGCACTGGCGAATGAAGACCACCGGGTTTACCTTCGCCTCCGCGCCGCCAGCCAGTGCGTAGTCGGCACCGCCGCGGGCGATAATCTGTGCGGCCTCGCTTATCGCCAGATGCGCGGAGGCCTCGGCGCAGGTGATGGTGTTGCTCGGACCCTGAATATCGTGAATGATGCCTATATGGCAGGCGAGCATATTAGGCAGATATTTCAGCAGCCATAATGGTGTTACCAACTGCAGGCCGTCTTTGCCCCACTTGCGAATATCGAACGTGCCATCGGTGATACTTGCCGCCACTGCGGGGGCCAGCTCGACCAAATCACAGCTTATCAGCCCTGCCCCGAGGTTGATTGCCGCTCGTTGCGGGTCTATATTGACATTTTCCGGGTCGATGGCTTTTGTGATAAGCCCGCTGTTTCTGACGGCCTCGTCCGCCGCTATAATCGCCAACTCGATGTCCCTGGACATCAATTTGACGGCCTTGCGGTAGGTCTTCGGCACAAACGACTGTATCCTGTAATCAGGGACCTGGCCTGCTAATTTGCAGCTAAAGCCGGCAGGGTCGAATGCGTCGATTCGCTTTATGCCGCAACGACCGGCGGCGAGGCCTGCCCACATATCACCGGCGGTCAACCCGAGCGGGCTTATCGCACCGACGCCGGTTATCACAACGGAAGCCGAGCTCATCGGTCCTGCTCCGAGTTCTGTTTATCGTCAGTAAAAATGGCGCCTCGCATAAGCGACTTGAACATACCGGTGAACACGAAGTTTTCCTCCGGGAATTCCTTGCCCGCCAGGTTCTTATCTATATGGCTGAACATCAAATCTATCTCGGCAATCAGCTTGTTTTCGCAGGTGATTTTGCCGCTTGTGCTTGCCGCCTCGGGTGCGACGGTTTCGATAGTTGCATCGAGTTTCAGCGTGTCACCGGGTCTTACGTAGTCAAAGAATACGGCCTTCTTGATTTTTGCAAGGATGACCTTTTCCTGGAACTTTTTCGCCTCGCCGACGAGTATTCCCGCGGTCTGGGCCATTGCCTCTATGCAGAGCGTTTCCGGCATAACGGGAAAGCCGGGGAAGTGGTCGTGCAGGTGCTCCTCGGCCAGCGTTACATTTTTAATTGCCACGGCACGTCGGCCGCTGTGAAACTCGACAAATTTATCTATCCATATCCAGCGCATATTCCACCGGTGCCGCATTTTGCCGAACGAACGCAAAACGCCATCCAAACCTATATTAAAGTTAGCGGCAGGATTGCTCAAGGTCAACCTGCCGCCAATATCCAAAATACACTTTACACGTTAAGCAGCATTCAGATTAGCTTCAACGTAATTTACAATTAGATTGACGGTGAACAAATCACCTAATTTGCCGACAAGGGGGTTGCTGGCGAATTCTGTAAGGTCGGTATGAGGCATTGCTTTTTTCAATTCAGCCAGTCCTGTTTCGGTCAGTTTGCCGTTACTGACAAACTCCGGATTGCTCATCAGATTCTCAGCAGGAAACAGCTCTTCCCGCAGAATCTTTATCTCGAACGCCTTCTCCAATCGAAACACTATATCCAGAAAGTCAATGCTTTCAGCTCCTAAATCTCCCATCAGGGTTGCCTCGGTAGTAACCTCCTCGTTATCTACCCCCAGCGCATCGACCAGAATTTCCTGAACGCTCTGAAAGATTTCGTCCCGACTCATTGCCATATTTTTACCTCCGGCACTAAATTTCGTATCTCACTTCGGCAAGCTCAGTGTAAACTCCTCTCGTATCTCGTATCTCGTATTGCGTCTGGATATTACATAGGATTATGGCTTTAACAGTTTCCAGCGTTGCTTTAGATTTTCGATTATCTCAGCATCTACGGCCGACAGGGCTGGATTCTCGTCGGCCAGGTTAAAGTGCCTCAATCCGAACGCTGCTTCGATTATTCTTTCGCCGTTAGATTCGCCGAAGCCGGCGAAACTGCTGACATTTTCTTCAATTGTTTTCGCCCGAACGGTATATTCTATCTGCGCGCCCGGCGGCAGAAAAGACTTATATTTTACATTTCTCGCCTGTTCGAGCAAGAGCATACTGTGGGCGAACTTTTCTTTTTCACGAACAAGCCACGAGGCCGATTCGATTAGCCCTTCCAACAACAATACGCCCGGCAGCACCGGAAACGTCGGGAAGTGGTCGGCTAAATACTCCTCGGCAAGAGAAACGCTTTTGACCGCTTTTATCTCCCTGCCGCTATCCAGCGCAACAACCTTGTCAATAAGAATAAATCTCATAATTTAGTTCATAGTTCGATTCGTTATCCGTAATCCGCAATACGATATACGAGATGCAATTACTTTTCCAGCCTTTTTTCGCTTTTCCTTTTTTAACGGCGGATACCCGCTGATTCGGTTTCGCTCAGGGCTAACAAGGCGAGTATCAAACAAGTAATTTTCAACAGAGGTGCAGTTCGACTTAAACGGTTGAGTATGAGGGGGTTTGCTGTATAATCAGCCGGCTGTGGTGATAGATGCGAAGAGCATCCAAAAGGGTAAAGTCGTAGAAGCTGTGAGCTTGGAGAGGTTTAGTGAATGAGCGTCGGCAATGTTCGCAGGATTGACATTTCGGCTACCTTTGCGTGCATCGGGTCGGTGGTTTGCTGGTCGGTCGGGCCGATATTTATAAAATTCCTGACCGGCTATTTAGACGTCTGGACGCAGAACCTTTTGCGGTATTCGTCGGCGTGTCTTTTCTGGCTGGGCTTTTTGCTTTTCGCCGTTAAGAAGAAACGGCTTGATAACAGGGTCTGGCGAAGGGCGATATTGCCGGCTGCGGCGAATACGATTATGCAGTGTTTCTGGGCGGGCGCTTTTTACTATATCGGCCCTGCCTTTATGGTTCTGCTGGTTAAATCCTCTGTTATCTGGATAGCGGGTTTTTCAATTGTTTTCTTTGCGGACGAGAGGGGGCTGGTCAAAAGCAAGCGCTTCTGGTTAGGTGCGACGCTGTGCGCAGCCGGGGTAATCGGCGTGATGATCTTCAAGGAAGATTTTGCTACCGGTAAGACTATAACGGGAATAATTTTTGCCCTTACGGCAGCTTTTGGCTGGTCGATATATACGATTAGTGCGAGGATTGCTTTTAAGGATATTGATTCCCGCAATAGCTTTTCTGTGATAACCATTTATACGAGCGGCGGGCTTTTTGTGCTTGCGTTGATTTTCGGGAGGGTGGGCGACTGCGTGAGGATGGGGGCCTGGCCGTGGGCGTGTGTTGTGATTTCCGGGCTGATTAGTATTGCGTTCAGTCACGTTCTGTACTATGCGGCGATGAAGCGTGTCGGGGCGACTATTCCGTCACTTGTGCTGCTATCGACGCCTTTTATCGTGCTTGCGATTTCCCATGTGGTATTCGGCGAGTCGTTAAGCGGGCAACAGTTGCTTTTCGGCGTGGTTTTGCTGGTTGGCTCCGGGCTTGCTATCTGGGCCCAGCAGCACTTAAGGTAAGTCGAGGGGCTTCAATTTAGGATTGTTGATTATCTATTTTGTCTGGAGGGTGTCGGACTTATCTGGTAAAATGAATTAGCAAGTCTTTAAGAAGCGAAGTTTTTTCAGGAGTGTTTGAGGCGTGATACCTTATGCGGTAGATGCTTCGTTTGACCGTCGGCCGGTGGCGAACTGGCTGATATTCGGGGGGCTGGTGCTGGTGTTCGCTATTCAGTTGAAGGTAACCGGCCAATTGAGGGTTACCGCGGAGCAGGTAAAGTCATTCGCCCTATACGGCTGGGGGATAGGGCTGTTGAGCCATAACTGGCTGCATGCCAATGTCATTCAACTGGTGGCAAATTTGCTTTTTTTGTGGCCTTTCGGTAATGCTCTGTGCGCAAAGATTGGAAGCAAGCAATACCTCGGGGTCTATCTGGGGCTTTGCTTGTTGGGAGGGATTATTCATTTGCTACTGGGAGCATTGCTTGCTATCTATGGGGTGGAGGTTAGCCCTGCATTTGGGCCGGCCGTGGCGATAAACGGCATCGTGGGGATGTATCTTGTGTTTTTCCCTGAGAATACGATAAGCTGCTTCTTTCTCGTGCCGCACCCCGTAACCTTTGACATAGCCGGTTACTTCTTTATTGCGGTGTGGTTTATTGTTGACATACTTGTGGTGCTGTTCCACGTTCCGAGCGTTACTTACCTGGCGCACATTATGGGTTTTGGTGCGGGCATCGGGCTGGCGGTTTTGATGCTGAAGAAAAAATGGGTGGTAATGGAAAAGGACGAGAAGTCACTTTTGGACGTGCTGAAACGAGCCGAGCAAGAGGTGCCGGCAGAAGAAGAAGGCAAGAGCAAGGATACCGGGGCGGCTGAGAAAGTCCCCGAGAAACCCAGTGTCGAGAAAGCCGCACCCGAAAGAGCCGTGATGGAAGCGGAGGAGCCCAAGGACGAATTTATCCGGTTTTACTGTCAATGTGGAAAAAAAATTAAGGTGCCTAAGGAACACGCCGGGGCAATGGGGCTGTGTCCGAGATGCAAAAGGCAGGTAAAGGTCCCTGAAAGATAGTATTTAAGCCGGCTGGAGACTAAGAGATTGCCTCGTAATGGCGAGAGAATATCGAATAACGAATGTCGAACAAGGAATGTCGAAATGAAAAGAAGCGGCAACGACGAGAACGTGGAGGTTTATAAGTATTCGGGGTTGGGGTTGTGGGGAAGCTTATTCAGCGGACAATCGGCGCATCTGGCCTTCGGCCTGCACCAGTTTTTGCCGACCCTTACCAGTAATGCGTGGTACTCATTAAACAGTTGGGGCTGCGGCGGCAGGTTGAACTGAAATAATTGGCGTAACTGCTCGTAGTCGGCGCCCGGCTCAATAAGGTAATGCCGTGTAGCGATTCGAGCGGTGTAGGCGTCAACCACAAAGACCGGCCTGTTAAAGGCGTAAAGCAAGATCGAGTCGGCGGTCTCCGGGCCGATACCCTTTATTGCTAAAAGCTCAGCCCTCAACTGTCCTGTGCCGACGTTTTCCAGATTCGTCAGCCGGCCGTCGTAGTTATCGAACAGCCAGTTCAGAAAATTCTTCAGACGCTTTGCCTTTATATTGAAGTAGCCGGCCGGCCGAATGAACTCGGCGAGCGCGGCAGTATCCAGACGATAAAGTTTTTCGGGGGTCAAAAGGTCGGCGGCTTTGAGATTGGTGATTGCCTTTTCGACATTCGGCCAGCTTGTATTCTGTGTCAGTATTGCCCCTGTGATTATCTCAAATTGACTCTGGCCCGGCCACCAGTGCTGAGGGCCGAGCCGGTCGAAAAGCAATCGATAAATCTCGGTCAATTGTTCGCTTATCATCCTGTCGGTTCCTGTTCCAAACTGACGGGTTATTTTTAATCGCAGGCCGCTATTGTAAATTCAGCCCGGCTGCAGTAAACTCTGCAAAGATTAAAAAAGTAAACGAGAAAAGTTACAAGGGAAAAATTAAGGCCGGCAGGATGGATAAAGACAGGCACAGCACAAGCCAACTGCTCAACTTTGTACAGGATTCTTACCTCGAACGGACGAGCCGACCGATTTACGGTATAGTTTTTCTTCTGCCGTTTATTATTTTTTATGAGCTTGGGACGATTCTGATAAATACGGATGTGCTGAACCAGTCTCAGGTCAGGGTGGTGGCGTTCGTGTGGCTTCAGAACCTGCTTGAGTATCTGGGCTTCGGCAGCAAGTTAGCGTGGGCGGCGCCTGCCCTTGCGGTCGTGATTATTTTGCTGTCGCTGCAGGTGGCGTCGCGCAAACAGTGGCGTTTCCGGCTCGGTGACATCTGGCCTATGGCCATCGAGTGCCTTCTTCTTGCGGTGCCGCTGATTGTATTGAGTCTGTTTTTGAGCAGCTCCACCCGGCAACAGGACAGCACCAGCCAGTTTGCAGACAGTGGGATACGATTTCGCCACGCTTCGTACTCAGCGCGTGATTCGAGATTCGAGGTTCTCGATGCACAACGTGATAAGGCGGTGTTGAACTGCTCGGCAGTTACAGAACACAACAGCGACGGCAGGCCGGTGATAAGAGTGCTTGCTGATATTGTTACAGGTATCGGTGCGGGGATTTATGAAGAGCTCGTGTTTCGGCTGATTTTGATATGCGTTTTGATGCTGCTGTTCCAGGACGTTCTGCGGCTCAGCCGAAAGAAATCTATTATACTTTCAGTTCTCGTCTCGGCGGCGTTGTTTAGCGCACATCATCATATAATATATATGGACGGCCGGTTCGTGTCGAACGGCTCGTTTAGCTGGGCACAGTTCAGCTTTCGGACAATCGCAGGCGTTTATTTTGCGGTTCTTTTTGCGGTTCGTGGCTTCGCAGTTACGGCCGGCACTCATGCCTTTTACGACACTATTGCGGTTTTCATCAACGCCGTTTTTTTCCAGCAGTAAAAATTTTACGGCTGAAGAGATATTTTTCGATTTTTTTCAAAAAACTTCACCGCTATTAGTCTTTTAGTCGGCGGAGCTTGCAAAATAATCGTCCTATAAGTACCGGAACCCGCCTTATCAGTACTGATATTACACTTGAAAAATGCGCAGCATTTGGTGTATAATAATACCGAAATGAGTAGTTTGGGTTTTGTTCATAGGCGTTGAGATTATGGAATCACCGCAAATCAATGTAGCTGTTGAGGAACTGGTATTCAGTCTCTTCCAAAGACCTCTGCATCCGGAGCTTTTTCAGATTTACGCCAAGCGGCAGTTGAAAACCGAAAAGTACGAGGCGCTTATCTGGGTTACGGGCTGCACTCATGTTATCAGTGTGTTTGCGGGCGATGTGTGCCTCAGCGAGGTTGTAAGCACGCCGAGTCAACCGCTGCCGCAGCGTGGTTTGATTGAGCGATTTCAGTTCCGCGGCCCGCGGTCTCATAAGTGCACCTTGAGCCGGGGGGTAAATTATATGACCGATTTTCAGGTCGAGCGGATGAGTCCCAATCTGTATCGGCAAAGCCACATCGACCTTGAGCGGTTCGCCCGCAATCGCGGCGTGTTCATCAAATTCCCAGCGCTGGAAATCGGCGGCCTGCAGCCGTTCTGCTATATCGACTTCGAGGCAAGACAAAAGGAGCTGCACATCCACACGTTCTCGGCCTATCCGGAGCAGGTGACGATGATTAAGACCCAGTCCCTGTTCGACTTTCAGTAAAAAATAAAAGGTATAATCGGGCCGAGCATTCTTTAGTTCTTTAGCTTTCGTCGGCTGCGCATCGGAACTTTCCCGTCCGGCTATGTGTGCTCCGCAGCAAAAAATTCGTGTCAATCACCGTCTAAATTTTTCTCTTTTTTCATTTTTTTCTATACGCTGTCCGCTAAACGCTATACGCTATTATTTATGAAAGTTCGAAGCGCCAAAGTTACTGATGTCAAGGCCGTTTATTCCCTGATTAACTCTTACGCCGAGCGGGACAGGATGCTGTTTCGCTCAACGGCTGATATTTATAAGAACCTGCAGGCGTTTACCATTGCCGAGGCCGACGGCAATGTGGTCGGCTGCTGTGCATTAGAAATAGTCTGGTCGGACCTTGCGGAGATAAAATCATTGGCGGTTGACGAGACGAACACGGATAAGGGCATCGGCAAGGCCCTGGCGGCGGCAGCCGTCGAGCAGGCGCATCAGCTCGGCATTGCAAAGGTCTTTGCGCTTACATTGACGCCGGACTTCTTTGAAAAACTGGGCTTTGAGATAATCGAAAAAGAGTCACTTCCGATGAAGGTCTGGAGTGACTGCGCCCGATGTCCAAAACAGCAACACTGCGATGAAATAGCAGTCATAAAAATCGTATCTCGTGAAGCGTGAATCGTGAATCGAACCACGAATCACGAGCGACGAGCCACGAGTTATCCTACCTGTCTTCTCTGGAAAAGCGCAACGGCCAATGCTAATATGGCTGTTGTGTAGCAAACGGCATAAGTGGCGCTTATTACGATGTATTTTACCGGCACGGCACTTTCTTCGTAAATCGCATCGCTTATCCAGAAGATTTGTAAGTTCGGCAGCAGAAACCAGCAGATTTTAGCCCACAACTGCGTCTGGGCGAATCTGCCGAACGTGTAGTCGCTTACAAGCCCCAACAAAAAAATCCCGACACAGGCCGACAGCGTTACCATTATATTGAACCTTGTCGAAAGCGCCACCGCCAGTGCCACAATTATAATTGCAGCCAAAAGCAACAATACCGACCCATAGACATCAAGTGCGTTTATACCGTTATTGGCCGGGTTAAAACGCCAGTTGCGGTCGATAAAAGTCAAGAACACTATGCCCAACGTAGCGAATATGCCGGTCAACACAACTGCTGTTGAGGAGAACCTCCAGTCATAGGCATAATTGAAAAAGGCGCTAAGCAAGAATGTCGCGGCTACTATGACCGCTGCGGTGCTTATGACCGTCCAGTCGTGCGTATCGCTGACCGTTACGAGGACGCCGTGTCTGATTGCCATCAGCAGCGCAACAGTGCAGATATAGTGTGCCAAAGTTACCGCTGCGGCCACGCCGATGAACTTCGCAATAATGAATATAGGACGTTGGACCGGCTTACTGAGGACGGTGGTTATGGTTTTATTCTCTATTTCCTCGGCCACAGCGCCGGATGCGGAGAAAATTGCTATGAACAAGCTGGCCAGAAAAAGCGTAGATAAACCCACTTCACGAAGGAACTTATTGTCGTCGCTCATTGTGTACATCGTCAGGGACGGGCTTATAAACAATAAAAGCAGAGCGGCAATAATTATTACGGCATAGACCGGCTGTCTCAGGGTCTCTATGAAGGTATTTTTAGCTAATGTAAATAACTTGTGCATTGCTCGTTATTTCATATTTTCTATTGGGCAGTATGCGTTGTGCTTGACGCATCACGCTCATACCGTTATATTGCACAACTTCGAACTTGTTGTAAAGAGTTTATACGTATATTGTGAATAAATACGGTTGGCTGTGTTTTCTTGTTCGGATGACAGAGCAGGGAATAAAAAATGACAATATCATCGAAGCGTGCTGAATCCGTAGCTGTCGTGTCGCTGGTTTTGGGCATAATCTTTTTCGGCATCGCCTTTTTTGTAGGCCGATGGAGCGGCTTCTTTGCTGTCTATGCGGTTAGCTGGCTGCTGGGCTCAACAGGGCTGATTTGGTTCGTCTTGTGTCTGCAGTTTCATACCCGTCGACTGGCCGAGCAGGAAAAACTCGATATGAGCCAGTTGGCCAAGGATAAGCAGGCAGCCACAATCTTTCAAGCCGAAGGTGAGCGCGCCGGCTTGTTCGCCGCTGCTCAACGCCGCCAACACATATTCGAAAAATGGTTTCTGCCCGTATTCTCGGCGGCTATAGCCGCTTATCAGGCAGGCGTCGGGTTCTATTTATTAAAAAACATCTCTATCGTCGCCGAGGGTGAGGGTAAGCAGCCCTTGATTTGCGCGATTTCTATGATGGCCGTTGCTTTCGTCAGCTTCTTAATCTCCCGATACGCTACCGGTATGTCGGCCCAGCAACAATGGAAGCCGTTAAGGGCCGGCGGCAGCGGGCTGCTGGGCGTGGCACTTCTGTGCTTTGTATTAGCTGTCGGGCTGGCGCTGTCGCAGTTTAAGATTCTCGTCGTGGTAAATGTAATCGACTGGGTAATTCCGATTTTGCTTATTGTCCTCGGCGTGGAGACCGCACTCAATATCGTTCTGGACATATACCGGCCGCGGCTGAAAGACCAGTACAGCCGAAGCGCATTTGACAGCAGACTGCTGGGGGTCATAAATGAGCCGGGCGGGATATTCCGCACCGCCGCGGGGGCGATTGACTATCAGTTCGGCTTTAAGGTCTCTCAGACCTGGTTCTACCGGCTTCTTGAAAAGGCGATTGTGCCCCTGATTCTTTTTGCCGCCGTTGTTCTGTATTTATTGAGCTGTATCGTTGTGGTAAAACCCAACGAAGAGGCGATAATAGAGCATCTCGGCAATCCCGTAAACGATGCCGGCGAGGTTCGGCTTGCCGGGCCCGGGTTGAGCTTCAAATGGCCCTGGCCAGTCGATATCGCCTACAAATACCCTACGAAAAAAGTTTCAGAAATTAGTATCGGCTTTGTGCCTGAAATCGACCCGAGGACGGGATATGCGCAGCGTAAGCCCCGACTGTGGGGAAAGAAGCATTATGCCGAGGAATACAATCTGCTCGTTGCCAGTGAATCCCGCCTTACCGGCATCGGAGCGGTGCCGGTAAGTCTCGTCATGGCCGCCGTGCCCGTTCAGTACAGGGTAAAGGATTTGTTCTCTTTTCTTTATAAACATAACGACCCAAAAGCCCTTCTCGAATCCATCTGTTATCGTGAGCTTACGGAGTTTGCAGCAAGCGCTACGATTGAGGTCGATACCGAAACCGACATTGAGCATAGCTTGCTCGGAGCCGGGCGGGCGCAGGCCAAGCGGATTTTAACCGACAGGATTCAAAAGGCCGCCGACGATGAGGGTCTGGGTGTTGAAATCGTGTTCCTCGGTTTGCAGGGCATCCATCCTCCGCCCGAGGTAGCAGCGGATTATCAAAAAGTTGTCGGGGCGGTTCAGAAAAAACAGGCGTTTATCCTCGGCGCCCACGCCCAGCGTAACAGGACCTTAAGCGCCCTGGCCGGTTCCGTAGAAGATGCCGACAAGCTCTACCGGCTTGCGGCCCAATATCAACAGGCCAGGGAGAAAAACCTGCCTGAAGAAGTCGAAAAAACGGGAAAAGATTTGGATGCTGCCTTCGCCCGTGCCAGCGGTGACATCTTCAGCACACTGCGGCAGTCACAAAGCTATGCCTTTGAAAAGGCCACGCTTGCTTATGCTACGGGACAGCGCTTTGCCGACCAGCTTAAGGCATACAGGGCCGCTAAAGAGATTTACAAACGCCAGCAAAGATTAGCGGTTCTCGAAGAGGCACTCGACAGGATACGAAAAATTGTCGTCGCCGCCGATACCGACGACACGCAGGTCTTTATAGTCGACCTTCAGGAGAAACTAACGCCGAGCTTATACGAATTAAGCAGTCTTGAGGAGACTAACGAAAAATGAAAAACGTAGCTATTACAATCTTTATCGTATTGACACTTGCGGTTCTGGCTCTGTATCTTGTCTCGTTTCAGGTCAGAGAGATAGAGTCGGCCCTGGTAACAACCTTTGGCAGGCCCAGCCGTGAAATCACCGAGCCGGGCTGGTATTTTAAGTGGCCGGCTCCGATTGAACAGACCTATAAATTTGATTCCAGGATGCGGGTCCTGGAGGCCGATATCGGCGAGACAACAACAAAAGGGGCCATACCGATTATCGTAAACACTTACGTGGTCTGGAAGATTGCCGAGCCGCTGCAGTTCTTCAATGCCGTTGGAACCGTCAAAGAGGCCGAAAGCAAGCTGCTTAGCCAGATTAGCGACACACAGAACAAGGTAATCGGCGGGTATTCTTTTTCCGAATTCGTAAACAACGACCCCGAAAGAATAAAATTTGAAGAAATCCAGCGGGAAATGCTCGTTGACCTCAAACAGGCCGTCAGAGACGACTACGGCATTGAAATCAAGACGCTCGGAATAAAGCAGCTCAAAATCAGTGAAGACGTCAGCGAAGATGTCTTCGGACGAATGAGGGCTGAAAGAAACCGCAGGACCGAGGCCACTATCGCCGAGGGAAACGCCGAGGCGACCAGGATAAAAACCGACGCCGACTCGAAGAAAACGGAGCTGTTAGCCGCCGCCGAGGCAAGGGCGAAGGCGATACGGGGCACCGGTGACGCCGAAGCTGCGAAATATTATAAGATGCTGGAAGAAGACCCCGAGCTTGCGATATTCCTGCGGGACATCGAGGCACTAAAAAAGATATTGGAGAAAAGGTCAACCGTCGTTTTAAGCACGGACACCGAGCCGTTCAAGCTGTTAAGGGAGATGCCAAATCTCGAACCGAAAAAGTAATAAAGACCCAGCGAGCAACGCAATACACAGTGCGGTTTGGACAGATAGGATAAGATGGCAGAACAAAATCACGAAAACAGGGATACACAATACGATACCGAGCTCGATGCCGCCGGCAAGTCGCTCTATGAGGCGTTGAGAATCAGCTTTATTGTCCTGAAGATTATAATGATAGTGCTGGTCGGTCTTTTTCTGGTGTCGGGCTTCGAGACGGTCGGCTCCGATGAGCAGGCGCTGGTTTTGCGATTTGGAAAGATTCGCGGCGTGGGTGAAGACCGGCTGCTCGGGCCCGGGCTGCACTGGGTGTTCCCTTATCCGATAGACGAGATTGTAAAGATTCCCGTAGCCAAAAAAGTGAACCTGCCCGTCAACTCATTCTGGTATTACCAGAGACCGTCGGAGTTACTTCCCAAAGGCCCGAGAACGAAGCCCCGTATAGGGCCAAAGCTGGACCCTATACGCGACGGCTATTGCATTACGCGCGGCGAGAGACAAAGCCGAACTACCGCCGGCTCGACCGGCAGCGACTATAACATCGCACACTGCAAGTGGCAGCTAACCTATCAGATTGACGACCCTGAGCGGTTCTTTCAAAACGTCCACATAGATATGGCAGGGCTGCAGGCAGGCCAGAATTACGCTGATGTCATACCGCAGGGTGTAAGAGCCCTGCTGAAAAATCTGATTGAAGATGCAGTTGTAACTGCGATGGTCAACTATACCATTGACGAGGCCATTTCCAGCCAGGCCAAAATCCCACGACACGTTAAGAAACTGCTGCAGGAAAAGCTCGACGAAATAGACAGCGGCGTGAAGGTCGTTTCTGTCCAACTAACCGACATAACGTGGCCCCGGCAGGTTGATTATGCGTTCCTGGCCTCGATTAGGGCAAGCCAGGAAAGTCAAAAGGCCGTCAGTGAGGCCAAAGGTTACGCCGAGAACACCCTTAACGAGACAGCCGGGCCCGTCGCCGCCAAAATTTTTGTCGCTATTAAAGATGAAACTGTCAGTGAACAGGAAAAAGAACTGCTGTGGTCCCAGTTGGCCGGGCAGGCGCAGGAGAAAATCGCTCAGGCCCGCGCCTACCGAACGAAGGTCGTGGAAACCGCCAGTGCCAACGCCGAGTATCTGCAAAAGTTACTGCCTGAATACCGCAAACGCCCCAAACTCGTCGTTCAGAAAATCTACCAGGATGCGATAGAGCACGTCCTTGACAATGTGGATGAAAAGATGGTTATTCAACCTACAAAAGGTACCAAAGGCACAGAAATCAGAATCCTTTTAAACAGAGACCCGACGATAAAACCTAAATCCGAACAAGAGCAGTAATGCAGGATAACGGATAAAAACGTGAATTGCGAACGAGATACGCTTCACGAGATACGAGATACGAATTATGGCTCACGAACATTTACATTTTAAAGAAGACATTGCCAGCGAATATACTCACGGCAAGCAGATTCGCGTAAGTATGGCCCTGCTGGGAACGCTGGCCGGCGGGATGCTGTTAATAAGCAGCGGTGTCGCCAGATTTTTCTACGGCAGTGACAGCTTCAACGCCGCGGCTTTGGCAATGGCCGGCGCTATACTGCTCGGCGCCCCCATCGTCCTGCACGCCGTAAAGTCCCTTATAAAAAAACAGATGCATATGGACGAGCTGGTGGCTCTTGCAATAATCGCCGCCTTCGCCACGCAGAATTATGTTACCGCAGGCATCATCGCATTCTTTATGCTTTTAAGCGAATTGATTGAATCCCGCACAGCGCTGGGCGCCCGGGCCTCGATTGAGTCATTGATAAAGCTGACGCCTACAAAGGCAAATCTCATTGATAGTGACAGTGATGAAAAAGAGGTAAAGGTCAGCAGCTTAAAGCCCGGCGATTGTATTCGCGTCCGCCCCGGCGACAGCATATCCGCCGACGGCGAGGTAATCAGGGGGCTTAGCTCCGTCAACGAAGCGACAATAACAGGCGAGTCTTTGCCCGTCGATAAGGTGCCGGGGATGCAGGTCTTCGCCGGCACGAGCAACCTCACAGGCGTTCTGGATATCACAGTAACCAAGGCCGGAAAAGATACAACCCTCGGCAAGGTCCAGTCATTGATTATACAGGCCGAGCAGACAAAGATACCGATTATGCGGATAATCGACCGCTATGTTAAGTGGTATACGCCGACCATCCTGATGGTTGCCGGAATAGTTTTGTTCTTCACCACCGACGTCAACAGGGCGATTACCATACTCGTTATTTCCTGTCCCTGTGCGCTGATTTTGGCGACACCGACGGCAATGGTGGCGGCAATCTCGGCCTCGGCCCGGCTCGGCATCCTGATAAAGAACGTCGCCGACCTTGAGACCGCAGGCAGAATGACGGCGATGGTGTTTGACAAGACCGGCACAGTAACGACCGGCCGATTGTACGTAACGAAACTGACGCCGGCTGAAGGCGTTGAGCCGGCTGAATTGCTGTCGGTGGCCACCGCCGCCGAGCAGATGAGCAAGCACCCCGCCGCAAGGGCCCTGCAGGAGGTCGCCAAAGAGGCAAATCTCTCTTTGCCTGCGACGGATAACTTTCAGGAGACACCGGGCAAGGGTGTAACAGCTTTAGTTGACTCTGCAAAAATCTTGGTCGGCAGAGACACATTCCTTAAAGAAAACGATGTAGATATGGGCGAAATCCACGGCCCGGCCCTTGACGAGGAACAGGGCTTCAGCACCTTATATGTGGCGAAGGACTCAAGGTGCATTGGATGGATTGGTCTGCAGGACAAGACCAGGCCCGAGGCACAGCAGGCGGTAAAAGAGCTGCTCGATATCGGCATAAAGAGGATAACTATGCTCACCGGCGACCGCGAGGAGGTAGCCAGCCGTGTCGCCGCCGAGCTACGCTGCACCGATTTTAAGGCGCACTGCCTGCCTCAGGACAAGCTGTCGATAGTTGAGCAAATCAGAAAGGACGGCCACACCGTAGCGGTGGTCGGCGACGGGATAAACGATGCGCCGGCACTTGCGGCGGGCGACCTCGGTATTGCGATGGGCGCCGCCGGCAGCGATGTAGCCATAAACTCCGCCTCGATTGCGCTTATGAGCGATGATTTGAAACGGTTACCTTTTCTCGTTCGGCTCTCCAGAAAGACCAGGGCCATTATAAACTGGAATCTCGCCTTCGGAATTATGTTTATCATACTCGGTATTATCGCAGCGTCGGCAGCGTGGCTGCCCGCCGTCTATGCCGCCGTCCTGCACTTTGTCGGCTCGCTGATTGTCGTTTTCAATAGCGCCCGGCTTGTCCGATACGGCGAGGAGCTCGGCTACGAACCGCAAAAGATATAAATATCAAAGTACAAAATTTTTATCACTTTCTTTTTGAATTTTGGTTTGTCATTTTGCTTTTTGACTTTTAATTTTTGATTTGTCTATGGAACACGTTGTTGAAACCTTCTCTTTGACCAAGATTTTTTCAGACTGGTGGGGCCGCAACAAGATTTACGCCGTCGACGACCTGAACTTACAGGTTCGAAATAATGAGATATTCGGCCTTCTCGGTCCTAACGGCTCTGGCAAAACGACGACGCTGAAGCTGCTGCTGGGGCTGCTTTATCCGACAAAAGGCAAAGCCCTTGTTCTCGGCGGCGATGCCACCGACCCCAAAATCAGCGCACGGGTAGGTTTTATGCCTGAAGAATCCTACCTTTACAGGTATCTCAGCGCCCGTGAAACGCTGGATTTTTACGGCAGATTATTCACGCTGCCCCCAAAGGTGCGGGAAATGCGCATAGAGGCGCTGCTGGATATGGTCGGGCTGAAAGCCGCAGCAAACAGACCGGTCGGAACATTTTCAAAAGGTATGGCGCGCAGGATAGGACTGGCACAGGCCCTGATAAACGACCCTGATTTGCTTATACTGGATGAGCCGACAACAGGGCTTGACCCTATCGGAACAAGACAGATAAAGGATTTAATCATCGAGCTGGCAAAACGGGGCAAGACGGTTTTGCTTTGCAGCCATTTACTCGCCGACGTCGAAGACGTATGCGACAGAATCGCAATCCTCTACGGCGGCAAAATCCAGTCTGAAGGAAGCGTCCGAGACCTGCTTACCCAAACGCACAAAAGACAGATTACTACCGGCTCTATCAGCGACACCGCCGTTGAGAAGATAAAGCGGATAGTTCAAGAAGAGCACACCGACTGTGAAATAACATCGCCGATGGACAAGCTCGAGACATTTTTCATCAGGGCCGTTACCGCCGCCCAGCAGCAGGCCCGGCCCACAAGCGGCGCCGTCAGCACCACCCAAATCGGCGACTTTCTCATCTCCCGGCCCGGCATACTCGACAAGCTCGTCTCTGCATCGGTATCGAAAGAGCCGTCTCCGGAACCTGCCTCAACTGAACGGGTTAAACCAGCCGAAATCCCTGAAACCAAATCAGATGAACAGTTACTTCGCAAGCTGACCGAGAAGACCGAGCCTGCCCAACCGAAACCTGTCGTAAAGAAAGAGCCGGCTGAGCCCGAAACCGACCAGAAGTCCACAGTCCCAGGGACTCCTTACGGAGGACGCCTTACGGCGCAGCAAAACAAAAAAAACATTTTAGACCAGCTTACGGACAGTTCAGCATCTAAAGACGACAATGCAGAGCAACCTGATAAATCCCCGGAAGGAGACACCGGCGATGCGTAGTATCTGGGCTGTTGCCGTCAATACCATAAAGCAGGCCCTGCGGATGAAAATCGCTGTTGTCTTTATAATCCTGCTGCTTATCCTGCTGTCGGTGATGGGGGCAACGATGACAGGCGACGGCACCTTGAAAGGCCGGCTGCAGAGTTTTATAAGCTACGGGCTGTCGCTGACCGGCTTTTTGCTGTGTCTGCTTACAATAGCGGTCTCAATCTATTCGCTCACCAGCGACCTGGAACAAAGACAGATATACACCGTTCTTACCAAGCCGGTCCGTCGGTGGCAGCTTCTTCTCGGAAAACTGCTTGGAGTAATATTATTAGATGTGGCTTTGCTTGTCCTTTTTTCCGGCATAATATATACCATTATTATTTACACGCCGAGATTCTCCGGCGCAGCCGATGACGAGCTTGCGCAGGCCAACAATGAGTTTTTCACCGCCAGAGCAGGACTGAGACCTGCCGAAATCGATGTTACCGCAGAGGCACGCGACATCTACGACAAACTTGAGAGAAGCGGCCAATTGCCTGCGGACGCTTCTGGCAACAAAATTCCACGCGAAGATTATATTGAGACCCTCACCACACGCCTAAAACTCAGCAAACGAGCCGCCGGCGTCGGCGGCGAGCTGCTGTGGGAATTTAATAACGTCAAACCTCTCGACCCTAACCAGAGCTTGTTTGTAAGGTTCAAGTACGACGTTTCGGTAAATCCGCCCGACTTACACGTTTACGGCAGATGGGTCGTCGGCGACGACCGCCAGGTCAGGTATGGCACAGGCATTAAAACGCCTATTTACACCTTTGACCGAAAAGACCTTATTCGCACTTTCTATGAGATAGAGGTCCCCGCTGATGCCGTAGCCGAGGACGGCTATCTGGCTGTCGGGTTCCTGAATGTCCCGCTGAACAGTACGGTCGTAATCTTTCCGCCCAAGAGCGGTTTGGAGGTGCTTTACAAAGCCGACACCTTCACCGCCAACTTCATAAAAGCCGTTTTTCTAATCCTGTTTCGTCTGATTTTCTTCGCCTGTCTGGGAATACTGGCCTCGAGTTTCCTGTCGTTTCCCGTGGCTATATTGCTTTGTCTTGCGGTCTTTTTTACGGGAACTATCAGCAATTTTGTCATCGAATCATTTGATTTTCTAAGCGAAGACTTAAGCAGCATCTATTCCTACACCTTCAAGCCGCTCATTCGGCTCCTGCCGCAATTTGATAAATTTAACCCTGTGAAGTTCCTGGTCCCAAGCCGATTGTTAAGCTGGTCCTTCATAGGCAAGGCCGCCGGTCTTATGGTCTGCGTTAAGGCGTTTTTGTTGCTGCTTGTTGGTCTGCTTATATTCAGTAATCGGGAAATTGCAAAAGTTATAGTGTAGAATACAGAATACGGACTATGCGTTCGCGTGACATAATAATCTGGGCTATTTCCATTCCCCTTGCGGTTTCTTTGCTTATTACCGCCGGTATGCAGCTCGATTTCATAAACTCCCAGCGATATCAAATGAAGCTGATAAGCAACGAGCCGCTGGAAAACGCCCCGCCTTCACTGGCGTTTGCGACCGTTGCGATGGGCGCTTTCCGCGGCCTGGTAGTCGATGTCTTATGGCTGCGGGCAGACCGACTGAAAGAGCAGGGCCAATTCTTCGACGCAAAACAAATCGCAGAGTGGATAACCCGGCTTCAGCCGCGCTTCGCACAGGTCTGGGAGTTCCAGGCGTGGAATATGGCCTATAACATCTCCGTCGCCATACCCGAAACCCAGCCGGACCAGCGATGGCGCTGGGTCAAAAACGGCTATGAGCTGCTTCGCGACCAGGGCATCCCGCTGAACCCAAAAAGTATTCTGCTGTATCGCGAGCTCGCCAGAATATTCCAGCACAAGATAGGTAGCGTATCCGATGAAGCGCACGAATATTACAAGCTGCAATTAGCAATGGCAATGGAGCCGCTGCTCGGCGCCGCCGACAACCGGGAATTTGCCGCTCTCGCCGCGGCAGCCGCCGATTGGCAGCAAATTATAAAAGACGCCACCGTGTCGCCGCTAATTACGGCACTAAAGGCCGCCGATAAGGAATTTGCCAATGCCGATGGCGGTAAGTTTGTCAGCAATTATTTATCTTTAAGACAGAACCCACAAAGATTCAGCCCCCAGGCCTTTAAGACAATAGATAATTTCAGAGGCACCGAGGCCCTTGAAAAGTTTGATATCTTCGCCAGGGCATACCAGTTACGAAACGTCTGGAAGCTCGACCCGGTTTTTATGCAGCAATTGAACAAAACCTACGGCCCTATCGACTGGCGCGACCCAAACACGCATCTGCCTCTGGACTGGCGACACCCTGACAGCCACGCAATTTACTGGGCCGTTAAGGGGCTGCAAACAGCCGGCAGAAAGGATTTTTCCGTGGATGAGGCCAACACCGACCGGATTGTAAACCACAGTTTGCAGAACCTCTTCCGCTATGGAAGGATATTTATCACAGATAGCCGCCCCGAAGAGTTGCCCGATTCTTCTTCCCAGCCGACGCAGATGCCGACGAAAGAGGTGTTTTTGCGCTCGGACCTGAGAATGTTCGAACCGTACAACAAGTCCGTTTTGACGAGGACGGAAAAATATAAGGATATGCAAAGAAGGGACACCTACGAATCGTTGAAAATCGGCCACCGAAATATGCTGGTAAACGCCCTGTTTTCTTTCTACCAGGCAGGCCATAAACGCCAGGCGCAGAAAATCTACAATCAGCTAAAAAACCTGTATCCCGACTACGATGCTAAAGATTCTCTCGAGCCATTTATAAAACACCGTCTCCGTGAAGAGCTTCGGGCACTGACACTATACGACGCCGGGGAGATTGTGCAAATGATGTTGAGGGAAAGTTATTTCAGATATGCGATGCGCGACGACGACGAGGCGTTCGGCAGAGAAAAAATGGCAAGAGAAGTATATGACCATTACCAATCTATGTATGACGACCAAAGCAGGATTGACCTGCCCGACTTCAGGTTGTTAAGATACTTTGCGCTTCGCGACTTTTTTGACGACCGGCAGTATCCGCTTGATTTAAGACGCAACCTGCTCGGACGCATCAAAATCGAAAGGCCCCAGCTTGCCGAACAATTAAAACAGCAGGAAGAAAAACTGCTGAAAGAGCTTGAGAAATCACAATGATACAGGTGGCAACCCCGGCGATGCATAACACGCTGTATGACCAACTGACCCCTTCACAAAGAAAAGCCGTCTTTCACCTTAAAGGCCCGCTGCTCGTTATCGCCGGCCCAGGCAGCGGAAAGACCCGCGTAATCACATATCGAATCGCAGCGCTTATCGATTCCGGCGTTCAGCCGCACAATATCTGTGCAATAACCTTCACCAACAAAGCCGCCGAAGAGATGCGCCAACGGGCAATCGCCCTCGGCACCGCCGGCACGCACATCAGCACCTTTCACTCTCTGTGCGTTAGAATCCTCCGCCAATATGCGGACAAGGTGAAGATAAAGCCCGGCTTCAGTATCTATGACGAATCCGACCAGACCCGATGTATCAGGCAGGCCGTCAAGGCCGGTGAGCTTGATACCACAGATTTCCCGCCTGCCCGAATGCTCGACGCAATATCGACCCTGAAAAATAAACTGATAGATGTCGATGTTTTTAAGGCAGAGGCCGATGATTTTTTTTCTAAAACATTAGCCGCAATATATGCCCGCTATCAAAACATCCTCGACGAAAATAATGCGCTGGATTTTGACGATTTGCTGATGAAGACGGCCTTTTTGCTTCGCCACTGTCCTGATGTTCGCAGCGAGCTTGGAAACCGCTTCAAATTCCTGCTAATCGACGAATATCAGGACACCAATCACGCCCAGTTCCAAATCGCCGGAAACATCGCCTCGGCACACAACAATATCTGTGTAACCGGCGACCCCGACCAGTCCATCTATCGCTGGCGAGGCGCCGATATCCGCAACATACTGGCCTTTGAACACGATTGGCCGAATGCCACCGTCGTCAAACTCGAAGAAAACTTTCGCAGCACCTCAAACATTCTTGAAATCGCCGATAACCTAATTTCGTTCAACCAGAATCGTAAAGAAAAGAAGCTTGTCCCCACACGACCGGCCGGCAAAGAGGTCTCTATAGGTGTTTTTGAGGATGAAACTGAAGAAGCCGACGGTATCACCGGCCGGATAAAAGAGCTGACCGAAGAAGGCACGCCTCTAAACGATATAGCTGTGTTCTATCGCGTTAATGCCGCCAGCCGGGTGCTCGAGGAGGCGTTTATCAGAAACAAGATACCGTATCAGATTGTCCGCGGCACCGAGTTCTACGGCAGAAAGGAAATCCGCGACTTGCTCGCTTACCTGAAAATCCTCGTCAATCCTGACGATGAAGTTGCGCTTTTGCGCATCATAAACACGCCTGCCCGCGGCATAGGCAAAACGACAATCGACAGGGTCCGAAAGTTTGCCGCTTCGCATCGTATCAGTTTTTTAGATGGGCTAAAAAAAGCAGCGGATATCGATTCTCTTTCAAATCCGCCGAAGGCAAAGATTGCCGTCTTTGTTAATATGCTTGAGCAGTTCAGGAAAGATTCAAACGATGAAGTTGCGCCTCTTGCGAAGCGAATTTTTATTGAATCCGGCCTGGAGCAGTCTCTCAAAGCTGCCGGAGCTGAGGGCGAAGGTGCTATCGAGAACATCAACGAGCTTATCAGCGCCACCGCGCAGTATGACCGACAGGCGGAACAGCCGTCGCTGGTCGATTTTCTTCAGCAGATAGCCCTTTTTAGCGATGTCGATGCCTTAGACAGCTCCGGCGAGCGGGTCGCCTTGATGACGCTGCATACGGCAAAAGGGCTCGAATTTGAAAATGTCTTTATCGTCGGCCTCGAAGACGGCCTACTGCCACACGAAAGAAGTAACCACAGCGAAGATGAGGATGAATTAGAAGAAGAGAGGCGCCTCTTTTTCGTCGGTATGACCCGCGCAAAAACGGGGCTTTATATCAGCTACGCTCGCTACCGGACAATTCGCGGCCAGTTGCTTAGAATGACACCCTCGCAGTTCCTTTACGAGCTGGGAACCGACTTTGCCGAGTCCGGCTATGTCATTCCCGCGCACCCTGATGTCATTCCCGCGCAAGCGGGAATCCATTGCCCCGCCTCGGATTTTGCTGCGGGTGAACTGATTCGCCATAAGATGTTCGGCCTCGGCACAGTCGAGGAATTTATCGATATGGGCGAAAACAGCGTCATCGTCGTCAGATTTAATACGGGACAGACAAAGACACTGATGCTAAAATACGCCGACCTTTCAAAACCATAGAAACTTGAGAGCGAATGCAAAAGGAATATACACGTGGCCGAATCACAAATTAAACTATACTACAAAAATGTTACCGCAGAAATAATCGGTGATGAAAACGGTATTACAGCCGGGCGGTTGAAAACGCTTGCTGAAGAGACCACGCCGTTAATCGGTAAATTAAACGAAGAAAGAAAAGCCGGCCAAACACCCTACAGAGACCTCCCTTATAATGAGCAAACCATTCAAAAAGTCAAAGAGCTGACTGCTGAACTCAAAGCCAGATGTGAAAATCTCGTTGTGCTCGGCATCGGCGGCTCGGCCCTCGGCAACATCGCATTGCAGACAGCGCTAAATCCTTATATGCACAATCTCGACGACACACAGCGTCCCGGCCCCCGCCTCTTCGTATTCGACAATATCGACCCCGACCAGCTTAGCTCACTTTTAAATTGGGTCGATGACAAGCTCGATAAAACAATCTTTAACGTTATCAGCAAGTCCGGCCGAACCGCAGAGACCGCAAGCCAGTTTATGCTCGTCCGCCAACTGCTCATCGACAAGCTCGGCGCCGACGCCTATAAAAATAACGTGGTTGCGACCACCGATGCGAAGCGGGGCACCCTTCGCACAATCGCAACAGAGCAAGGCCTGCGTTCTCTCGAAGTGCCTGACGGTGTCGGCGGCAGATTCAGCGTCTTAAGTGCCGTCGGGCTGTTCAGCGCCGCTATGTGCGGTATCGATATCGACCGGCTTCTGGCTGGCGCACGAGATATGGATACCCGTGTCAGCAGCGAAGATTTTTACAAAAACCCCGCTGCAATCAACGCTGCGATAAACTGGCACTTTTACAATCACGGCAAAAAAATCTCCGTAATGATGCCCTATAGCTACCACTTGAAGGATTTGGCTGACTGGTACCGCCAACTGTGGGCCGAGTCGCTCGGAAAGGCAAAGGACCTGGCCGGCAACGAGGTCCACATCGGCCCCACACCCGTCAAGGCCCTCGGCGCCACCGACCAGCACAGCCAGGTGCAGCTATACCGCGAAGGACCTAACGATAAATTATTCACCTTTCTGCAGGTCAATAATTTCGGTGCCAAACTGGCGGCAGGCCCGGCCCCCGATTGCGCCGCCGAGCTTGGCTTTCTTGCCGGCGCCGATTTGGGTATGCTGCTTAACAGCGAAAAAAAGGCCACCGAATACGCCCTTCTGGCAAACAGCCGGCCTTGCCTTACGATTATCTTCGACAGTGTAAATGCCTATACCGTCGGGGCGTTCATTTATCTCTACGAGGTAACGACCTCTTTCGCGGGCGCTTTGTTCGGCATAAACACTTACGACCAGCCCGCCGTGGAATTGGGCAAAGAGGCCACCTTCGCACTTTTGCACCGCCCCGGCTACGAAAAACTCGCACAGCAAATTAAACCTTACACCGAAGTTGACGCAGATTATTTGGGCTGATAAACTTAAATTTTTATAGCTTTAATCACTGTAGCTCTCCGCGAGGAGTCTATAGGACTGGCACAGGTAGCATAAGTTAAATGTAAGTCGATTTTTGACAATACATTATATTTCTCATAAAATATCATAAAACAGTTATCCGCCGTCAGGCGGATTCCACAATTTTGCATTTTGCACTTTGATTTTTACATTTTCAAACTGACCATCGGTCAGTTTGAGAGCTTTAATGAAAGAACTCCGGCGATGAATTATGTGGTGGTAATGGCGGGCGGCAGCGGAAAAAGGTTATGGCCGCTCAGCAGAGACAAAAGGCCCAAACAGGTCCTGAAACTGCTCGACGGCCAGACGCTTCTTCGCTGCTGCTTCCAGCGCCTGTCGTCGATATTTGATGCAAGAAACATAATTATTCTCACCAACGCCGGCTACGCAGACCTCGTCCGCGAGAATCTGCCCGAATTGCCATTCAATAACGTAATCGCCGAGCCGACCGTCCGCGATACCGCCGGCGCTATCGGCCTGGCCGCAACCATCCTCGCCAAGGCAGACAGCGAGGCAACAATGGCCGTCCTCACCGCCGACCAGCTAATAGAGCCGCCGCAGGCCCTTCAGCAGGCACTGAAAGACGCCTTCGTTTTTATAAATAATAATCCGGACGATTTAATTACCTTTGGCATCCAGCCAACCTTCCCCAGCACTCAGCTTGGCTATATAAACTGCGCCGCCGGCAGGGAACATCCCGGCTGTGAAAATAAGGTCTATTCCGTACAGGGCTTTAAGGAAAAACCAAACGAGCAGACCGCAAAGGAATATCTCAAAACCGGCCAATATCTATGGAACTCCGGTATGTTCGTCTGGAAAGCCAGAACGATTTTGGCCAATCTGGCAAATCTCCTGCCCGAGGCCGTCGAACCGCTTCGCAAAATCCAAACCGCATGGGACAGCCCCAACCAGCAGCAAGCACTGCAGGAATGGTTCCCCAAGCTGCCAAAAATCAGCATCGACTACGCCGTTATGGAAAAGGCCGACAGGGTTTACGCCATAAAGCTCGATTGCCGCTGGCTCGATATGGGCTCTTTTGCCGCCCTCGCCGACATAATCAGCTCTGATAAGAACAATAATGTTGTTGTAGCAGCCGAAAGCGAGTTGATGGATTGTAAGAACAGCATCATAGTTACCGAAGACAAAAACCACCTCATTGCCGCCATCGGCCTGGAAAATATGGTCGTAGCCCACAGCCGTGACGCCACGCTCGTCTGTCATATCGACCAGACCCAGAAGATAAAGCAGCTTCTCGAGCTGATAAAAAACAAGACCGGCGAAAAATTCCTCTAACGCAACGACCAGATGAGGTATTTAGCAATAGATTACGGCACTAAGCGCACCGGCCTGGCAATCTGCGATAAAGCCGAGACCATCGCCTCTCCGCTGGCCGTGATAGAAAACCCCCAAAAACTGCTTGAAAAAATCGCCCGTTTAGTCGAAACTGAAGATGTAGAGGCCATTATTCTGGGCCTGCCTTTGAATATGGACGACTCCATCGGTCCTCAGGCAAAGCTTGTCTTTCAATTCGCCGAGCGGTTAAAAAAACTCGTTGACATCCCCATACACTTCCAGGACGAACGCTTAACCAGCTTCAGTGCCGAGAAAAAGTTCTTTCCTGCTGAGTGCCGCCGTTCTGCAAAAAAATTCCGAAATAGCGCCCCTAAGAAGAAAAAAAGACATCTCGATGCCGTCGCTGCCGCCGAAATCCTGCAGGCATTTCTCGACCAAAAAAACGCACGATAGTTTTATCTCCCGGATTTTTGCGAATCTTGACCGTCTGTCTCAGGCCGACTTGTGCGTTTGATTAAGAGATTTGGTGCTGTGATAAGAAATTTTTAGATTTTTCTGTGATGGCTGGCGAGGATATGTTGAGTTTGAGACTGACTTTGTGAAAGTTTGTAATATTTTTGTCAGATTTAAGAAATTTTTGCTTGCAAAGGTCTGGACAACGTGGCAAAATGCCCCCATTCGATATTCGGCAGGAGGCAGTGGTAGTGGGGTCAACCGGTAATATAGCTCGTACAAAGCAGGGGGTAAAGTGTTGAGAGCCCTTCAGAATAGAGGCGAGAAATGATTGGTAAGTGGGAATTTGTCAGCAGGGCTTTTCTGGTATGCACATTATTACTTAGCGGTTGCAATTCGATAAAAGATTCTTTGGCTAAAATTGGAGCCGATAAGACACCTCGAGTCGACGAGCTTGAGAAAACACCGGCTGAGCAGCAAAAGGCCCGCCTGCTAAAACAAATCGACCGTAAATTTGAAAATCCCGATGCGCATTTCGAGCTGGGCCGGTTGTATCAGGCAGACGGACTGTGGTCGCAGGCGGAGAACTGCTATAATACCGCCTTACGCTTTGACCCCGCCCACAGAAAGGCCCAGGCAGCGATGGTAAAACTATTAATCGACAGCAACAATACAGATAGGGCCAGGTTATATGCCGACATATATATGAACCAGGTTGCCAGTTCGGCAGCAGAGTCGCTTCGACTCGGACTGGCGTTCCAGAAAGAGCAGCTCGATGACTATGCCCTCAGCTGTTATCGCCAGGCACTTCATCTGGCGCCAAACTCGGCAAAGGTCAACAGGCAGATTGGTTATTATTATTTGAGCAGAAACGACAAGGTCAGGGCACAGGAATACCTGACCCGCAGCTTTCAGATTGACCCCAGACAGCCCGAAGTGGCCGGCGAGCTGGGCCGGCTTGGCGTAGCTGTAAGAATACCCCGAAAAACCGAGAAAGATACCGGCAGATTAGACAGGATTGTCGAACAGGCCGACAAAGAGACAAATGTAAAACCGTAAAATCACCTATAACACATTTATAGCCCTGTGGCGAATGGATGCGCTGCGGGGTTTTTTATTGGTGATGATTGTCTATGCCCCCTGTCCACCCCATCAACCCCGCCTTTGCCGCTTGACACCGTCCGCACAAGGCGTTAAAATTCGTATCCTAAAATCTCTGTCCATCATAAGGTAAAATATGCAAACAAAACTAAAGTTTCTCGGTGCCGCAGGCAACGTTACCGGCTCACGACATCTGCTTCAAGCCAACGGAACTCGGCTTCTGATAGACTGCGGCCTGTATCAGGAAAGGCATCTCAAGCAGAGAAACTGGGAACCCTTCCCCGTCGAGCCGGCAGGTATAAATGCGGTGCTGTTAACGCACGCCCATCTCGACCACTGCGGCTTTCTGCCGAAACTGGTAAAAGAAGGGTTCGCCGGAAAAATATACTGCACAGCCGCAACGGCGGAGATTGCAAAGATTATCCTGCTGGATTCGGCCAAGATACAACAAGAGGACGCCAAATATAAACGCAAAAGGCACGAGAAGCAAAACCGCAAGGGCCCCTACCCCGAAGTGCCGTTGTACACGACAGAAGACGCCGAGGCCTGCTTCCCGTTATTCTCTGACGTTCAATACAGAGAGACGGTCCAGCTCGGCGACGGCGTGGAAGCGACCCTTTACGATGCGGGACATGTCCTGGGCTCTTCGATAATAAGGGTAAAAGTGCGACAAAACGGCCGGGAGAGAATAATACTGTTTTCCGGTGACATCGGTCGGCCCGACAGGCCTATCGTATGCGACCCCACCGTCTTCGATACCGCTGACTACGTCCTTATTGAGTCCACCTACGGCGACAGGGTCCACAAGCCGACTAAGGACATACAGCAAGAGATTGCGAAGGTGATAAACTCGACAAAAAAAGCCGGCGGTAACATCATCGTGCCGAGCTTCGCCCTCGAACGGTCTCAGGAGGTTTTATATCACATAAATGAACTGCTGCTGGAAAATGCAATACCTCATCTTATGGTATTCCTCGACAGCCCGATGGCCTCAAGAATCACCAAAGTCTTTCAGCATCACTCCGAGCTGTTCGACAAAGAGATGAGCGAGCTTGTCAGGAGACACGAATCGCCCTTTAAGCTGCCGGGCTTGAAAATGACCGGCACCGCCGACGAGTCAAAGGCGATAAACCATATAAAGGGCACGGTTATGGTCATCGCCGGCTCGGGTATGTGCACCGGAGGCAGAATAAAGCACCACCTCGTCAACAACATCACCCGCCCCCAAAGCACCATAATGTTTGTCGGATACCAGGCAACCGGCACGCTTGGCAGACGGATTGTCAATGGTGAAAAACGAGTTAGAATACTCGGTCAGGAGTATCCGGTCAAAGCGAAGGTGATGCGAATAAACGGCTTCTCAGCCCACGCAGACAAAAACGAGCTGCTTGACTGGCTAAAAGAGCTAAAAAGCCCCCCGCGGCAGGTCTTTGTCGTACACGGTGAGACCGAAAGCGCTCGGCACTTCGGTGATTTCGTCAGTGAGAAAACCGGCTGGCACGTAACCGTCCCGGACTACCAGGATGAGGTTGCACTCAATTAATTACAGACAAAAGCCAGAAGTCAGATGTCGGAAATCAGAAGCCAGATTTTGTTTTCTATCTTCAGTTATCTGTCTTCTGTCTTTCTGCGACTTGCAAAGTAGCTCAGCAGTATCCCAATCTCGAACAATAGATACAGCGGCACCGCCAGCGTTATCTGAGAAATCACATCGGGCGGCGTGACCATAGCCGCCACCACAAAGACACCCAGAAGGGCAAATTTTCTCGACCTGCGCAGCGCCTGCAGCGAAACCAAACCGGTTCTGTTTAAAAAGAAAATCGCTACCGGCGTCTGAAAGGCAATACCAAAGACCAGCATCAGAACGGTCACAAAGGATATGTAGTTCTGAAAGGTAAAATTGGAGTTGACGCCGAGGACTCTTTCGTTGAACTTCACGAGGAAGCCGAGTGTAATCGGCGCCACAACAAAAACGAAAAACAATGCCCCTGCGATAAATAACGCCGCCGAAAAAGGCGCAGCAAGATGCACATATCGCTTCTCATTTGGATAAAGGCCAGCGGCAATAAACATCCACAACTGATAGAAGACCCACGGCGACGAGAGAATCAGCCCTGTAACCAGCGAAATTTTCATATAGCTGACAAATCCGTCGGCCGGTGCAAGTGTCTGCAGACGGGCCTCGGTTCCCATCACCGCCACATACGGCTTTTCTATGAAAGCGATTATCTTCGACCCAAAGATAAGACAAACAACAGCGCCAACCACCAAACCGATAATGGCGAGAATCAGCCGCGAGCGGAGCTCCTCAAGGTGGTCTCCCAAGCTCATAGTGGTATTAGGAATGTCTTGTTTGTTATTGTTATCACCCATTTCAGTCGGTAAGGCTGAATCTGAAAGGTCCCGGCTCAAGCCGTTAGTCGTCAATGTCGGACTCATCCATGCCGGCGGCGTCTTTGACCTCGTTTACCACCTCATTCTTGACCTTTTTGACATCATCCACCACCTCATCTTTGGTCTCTTCGACTTCTCGGACTCCCTTTTTGAATGCGGTCAAGCTCTTGCCAATGCTGCGGGCGATTTCAGGCAGCCGTTTACCGAATATCAGCAGTGCTATAACAAGGATAACTATCCACTCCCACCCACCGGGAATCCCACCCCAGGCCAAGATATGTCTCATACATTCAGTCATTTCGGTCTCCTTCTTCTTTCACAGTATTATAACAGTAACTGCGCTGTCCGGTCAACCCCGCCCCTGATAGGGGCGGGGTCAATAAGTAACACTGTCAAATAACGGTTGACAGAAACATCGGTAAAAAGTATAATCCATCCCAGTTTCAGGGTCAAGCAGACCCCGTTAGAAATTTTCTTATGGATGGTATGATACTACTGGTTATAGAATTTCTAACGGGGCAGATTGCTGTCCATTAATGGAGCCGCCTATGAGCTCGGTTCGGCGTAAAAAACAGCTCGAATCCGCTATAAGCATCTTTATATTGGCGGTTCTCGCTATTATCGCAGCCGCCATACTGCAAAAGGGCTTCAACACGGACATAACCCGATTTGGCATAGATACCGCCGCTATACAAAAAACCCAAACCCAGGACTCGAAATCGGATGTCGTTTTCGAGTTGGCCATTATGGTGCCCGCCGGCTTCGAAACGCTCTCGGCTGCAGAAACATATACTGCCGAAAACCTCTACGAAAAAATTAACGGCAAGGCACCTCTTTATACCGAATCCGGGTTCAAAAAGCTGTTCACCCGGCGATTTGTAAGCAAGCAAAACGAAAATCTGGTGATGGAGCTTTTCATTTACGATATGGACACCGTCAAAAACGCCTTCTCCGTCTATAGTACGCAAAAAAGGCCTGACGTTGACGCTCTGCCTGGCTTTGCATTCGCATACAGAACCACCAACGCCCTGTATCTGGTCAGCGATAAATATTACATCGAGATAGTGGGTTTTTCAGAAGCACAGGAGCTGTTTGAGGCAATGGTGGAAACCGCTGAGAAAATCACCGGCGAGCTTGCTGCCGGCAAAGTCACCGAGATAGCCGAGATGACTTTATTTCCGCCGGAGAATATCGTCCCGGATAGTATCAAGCTGTACGTGGCAAACGCCTTCGGCTTTGAAGGATTAACCGACACCTTCACTTGTCGGTATAAATTAGGTGACGAAACTGTTACCGCATTTTTAAGCAGGCGGGAAAATCCCGAAGATGCCCGGTCGGCCGCCGACGCCTATTATAATTTCTTGCTCAGTAACGGCGGCACCGCCAAATCAACAGCCGTTAAAATCCTCGAAGGCAGGGTCGTCGATTTCTACGGCACAACCGAAATCGTTTTTGCAACAGGGCCGTTCGTCGGCGGCATTCACGAGGCAGATAATCAAAAGACAGCGGAAGATTTAGCGGTAAAACTTATAAACAAACTCAGCGAGACCGCAAAAGCCGGTGAAAAATGACTGAAAAAACAACCGAAAAATTCGGGCGAAGACAATTCCTGGCACGGGCAGGCAAGGCAACCGCCTCGATTGCCGCAGCCGGTACCGCCTCGTACCTGCTCTATGACCCCGCCGGGCCGACAGCCGCCGGCAAGCCGGAAGAGCTTGTAACATTACCCGACTTCTCGATACCACACCGCCCCGGCCAAACAATCAGCATTGTCAAAGGCACAAACAGGATTGAAACCGTCAACAAAGCGATAGAATTGTTAGGCGGTCTAAAAAGATTCGTCAAGCCGGGTGAAACCGTTGCGATTAAGCCGAACGTCGCATTTGCATCGCCGCCGATGCTCGGTGCCACAGCCAATCCCGAACTCATCGCAGAGGTGGTTCGCCTCTGCTACGGCAGCGGAGCAAAAAAGGTCTACGTTACCGACAATCCAATCAACGACCCTTTAAGCTGCTTTACATTAAGCGGCATAGGCAAAGCGGCGGAAGCCGCCGGCGCCGAAGTCATATTGCCAAAAAACCACCTTTTCAAACACACCACACTCGAAGGCGGCAAGCTCATCAGGAATTGGCCTATATTCTTCAGGCCTTTCGAGAAAATAGACAAGCTGATTGGCATCGCACCCGTCAAAGACCATCACAGAAGCGGAGCATCTATGTCGATGAAAAACTGGTACGGCCTTCTGGGCGGACGACGCAACATCTTTCACCAGGACATCAACACCATCATCGCCGAGCTGGCTATGATGGCAAAGCCGACTCTGGTCATATTAGACGGCACCGAGGTTATGGCCACCAATGGCCCGACAGGCGGGTCACTGTCCGATTTAAGACGTGCAAATACACTGATTGCAAGCACCGATATGGTAGCGGCTGATTCCTACGGCTGCGGCCTCCTCGACCTGAAAGTCTCAGATTTGCCTTACCTCACAAAGGCCCAGCAGGCCGGTGCCGGAACAACTAACTACGAATCCCTTAAACCGGTATTCGCTGCAATAGATTAAAGGCGTAATTATGAAGATTGTAACGGCCAGACGGATAAGCCAGGTCTTCTTTTTCGCATTGTTTGTCTGGTTCTGCATAGTCGGTACCGTAGGCGATAAATTCTGGCAGCTACGCCACTGGCCGGTCAACTGGTTCCTACAGCTCGACCCGTTAGTGGCAATCGGGACAATACTGACCACCCACACGCTTTACGCATCGCTTTTGTGGGCGCTGGCCACCGTTATACTAACGCTCATCCTCGGCCGGTTCTTCTGTAGCTGGGTCTGCCCCTTCGGCTCGCTGCATCACTTCACGGGATTTCTCGGCAACCGAAAAAAATCGGCGGCACAAAAAATCCGCCTCAACAGATACCGATGGCCGCAGTGTATAAAATATCTCATCCTCATATTTTTTCTCGCTGCCGCCGCCTTCCCCTCACTCGCCGCCACCCTCCAGACAGGCCTGCTCGACCCGATACCGCTGGTAACACGCTCCTTCAACCTCGTCCTGCTGCCGCTCGCCGATAGCCCCGTCAACCTCGCCTCGGCAGGTGAGCGCTTCTACGAAGGCGCCTGGCTGATACTTGCGATATTTTTCACAGCGGTACTTCTTAACCTCGTCATCCCGCGGTTCTACTGCAGATTCATCTGTCCGCTCGGTGCGCTGTTCGGGCTCCTCGGCAGATTCGCCCTCTGGCGAATTGGCAAAAACCAGACCGAATGCTCCGACTGCAAACTCTGCGAAACCCATTGTGAAGGCGGCTGCGAGCCGGCAGCCAATATAAAAATAAGCGAGTGCGTCCTTTGTTTTAACTGCCGAGAAGATTGCAAAGATGAGATAATCAGCTACCAGAGCCGGCCGTCATTAGCAGGCGAAACCGCAAACCCCGATGTCTCACGCAGGGGATTTGTGCTCTCGCTCGCTGGCGGAATTCTGGCGGTGCCGGCGGTTCGGCTGAGCAATAAATTAGGAAGCAACTGGCACTACAGGGCCATCCGGCCGCCAGGAGCGCTGGCCGAGGAAGAATTCCTGAAAAGATGTATCAAGTGCGGCCAATGTATGCGCACCTGTCCCACAAACGTCATTCAGCCCGGCGGCATCGAAGGGGGGCTGGAAAACCTCTGGACACCCGTATTGAATAATCGAATCGGCTCGAGCGGCTGTCAGTTGAACTGCGTCGCCTGCGGACAGGCCTGTCCGACCTCGGCCATCAGGCCGATTACGCTTTCCGAAAAAAAGGGACTCGGCGAGTTCGCCGACGCAGGCCCAATCAAAATAGGAACCGCATTCGTTGACCGAAACCGATGCCTGCCCTGGGCGATGGACAAGCCCTGCATCGTCTGTGAGGAAAACTGTCCTCTCAGCCCAAAGGCAATCTATACGCAGGTGGTTTTCAATACGGTAAGAGACGGTGTCTTGACAGTGAAAAAAACAACGGATAAACTAATAGAAACCGTCGAGGAGAACATCGCACCTGATAAATTTGCCACAGGCGATTACTATTGCGTTACCGAAACCGGCGAACGCAGGAAAATCACGGCAAACACTGAAAATTCAATAGAGATTTCACCAGACAATCAATTTGAAAAAATCCCTGCTGCAGGCGGTAAAATCGAGATTCAGGTCCGACTGCAGAGGCCTTTTATTGATATTGAAAAATGTATCGGCTGCGGAGTCTGCGAACACGAATGCCCCGTAAGCGGTAGAAAAGCCATACGCATCTCCGCAGAAGGCGAGACAAGAAGCGCCAATAGGAGATTACTGCTGACTTGGCGACCCGTGATTTAACGCAAAATAAAGTCCCAGCAAATCATTTTTGGAGCTTAGCGCGATGAGAAAACAAAGTAAAATCAATGAAAGCGGACGCAAGGTTATGAAAAAGCTCGGTATATTTTTGCTCACAGCCGCGCTGGTTCTGGAGGCATCTTTGAGCATTACAACAGCAGGCGAACGTGACACAAGCGGTGTGCAGAAAGAAACCCAGCAGGTTGATGAATTGGTAATAACGGACGTCAAGGCCGCCTGGGTCGATGTAGCTTCAGGAGCGGAGAGTGAAATTGTGGTAGTGATGTCAACCTCAAATCCCAAAATAAAAGGAACAAGCGCAATATGGCACGGCGAAGAATGGTACGGTAGATTGCGATTGGCCGAAGTGTTGCGGCTCAGAGACTTTGTTATTGGAAAAAGCCCTTATGACGTCGAAAAAACCACAGCCCAGCTGCACTGGAGAGTTAACTGTTTCTACGCCAATGACCCGATAGAGGACTACGAAGCACTTAGAGAGAATGGCATCGGCCCAGCGAAACATGTATCAGCTATCGACCTGGCAATAAAGTCATATAGAAAAGCGGTGTCGATTCTGGAGTCGGCACAGTGGGACATAATCGGTAAAGCAGAGGGAAAACCACTCTACGAGCTTTTTGGAGGACCCGGAGGCAAAGTCAGAGCTTATATATCCTCAGGGACTATAGGGACGCCGATAGAGCAGCGAGTTAAGGAAATTCTGGATTATTCGAAACAAAACTATACCGCCATAAAAATTAGAACAAGAGATGTCCCGAACCCCGAAAGAGCGTTAAAATTAGGTAAAGCGATAAGGGCTGCGGTGGGAGATAAGATGGACATATTGGTTGACGGACAACAGGATGGCGGTTACTCGCTTGAAGAAGCGCTGGAAATGATAAAAGTCTTTGAACAGCTCAATGTCCGTTTCCTTGAAGAGCCGTTAGCGAGAAGGAACAGAAAAGCCCTGGCCATACTTACGGCCTCCACGGACATTCCAACAGCAGGTTCCGAGGTGGGCACGGCCTTCGCACCTTCCAGACATATCTGGAAGACGGCCTGTATGATATAGCCCAGCCGGACCTCGACATCTGCGGGGGATTTACCGAGGCCAGAAAGATAATGTTGATGGCAAGGTCAAAAGGAAAAAAGGGCATCCCGCATCTCTGGTTAGGCGGACTCGGAATGGCTACAACCCTGCAGATGATTGGCTCTATCAAGCAGCACGAGGAACTCTGTCCATACATCGAATACCCCCTTTCACAGAGAAGAACGGTAGAAATACGAGATATGACTATAAAAACCCCCCTTCGCATTGACAAGGATGGCTATATCCATATCCCCAATAAGCCAGGGCTTGGAGTAGAGCTCAAAGACGAGATACTGCAGCTAATAGAACAAGGCAAGACGGAAATTCATATAGATAAAAATGGTAAAATAATTAAAACCCGTCCCTGACAGAGTAATGATAGAATGTTATTGATTAAATGCTGATTATTTTTGGAGCTTAGCGTGGTGAAAAAACAAAATAAAATCGACAGAAGAAACTTCTTAAAGGCGATAGGCGCAGCAGGACTTGCCCCCGCCTTCGCAGGGGCGACAAATAACGAGCCAAATGCCCCCGAGAAAACACAAGAGCCAAAATTCCCCCACGTCCCTAAACGAAAATTAGGCAAAACAGGCGTTGAGGTCTCCTGCCTGTCACTCGGGACAAACCGGCTTGACAACCAGACCATTTTAAGAGCCGCCTTCCAGTGGGGGGTTAACTACTGGGATACGGCCAACAGCTACGTAGGCGGAAACAGCGAAATTGAGATAGGCAAATTCCTGTCGAAGAATCCCGATGCCCGCAAAAAATTATTCATTGTTACTAAGGCATCAGGGGCAAGAAGTGTAGCGGATGTGGAAGAACGTCTCACAAGCTCTCTTAAAAAAATGAATACGGAATACATCGACTTGTACTACGGCGTTCACGGCCTGAACGACCCGGCACGGCTGACCAACGAGCTAAAAAAGTGGGTCGAAAATGCAAAAAAACGCAAGCTGATACGGTTCTTCGGCTTTAGCATCCACAAAAATATCCCCCAGTGCCTCACCGCCGCCGCAAAGCTCGGCTGGATTGATGCACTAATGACAAGCTACAACTTCCGCCTGATGCAGAACACCGAAATAACCGACGCCGTCGACACCTGCTACAAGGCGGGCATCGGCCTTATCGCTATGAAGACCGTGGCCCTGACCTTCAATGAGCGTAGGAAATTAGAGGCGGGTGAGAAAATCGGTACCGAAGAGGATAAAAAACTGGTCAGTCACTTCCTGAACCGTGGCTTCACCGAACAACAGGCAAAGATAAAGGCCGTCCTGGAAGATGAAAGGATAAGCTCCGCCTGCGTCGGTATGAATAACGTTGCTGCTTTAACCTCGAACGTCGCCGCAGTGCTCGATAAAACCAAACTCACACAAGCCGATAAGGGTATTCTCAAGCAATATGCCGAGGCGACCTGCAGCGGCTATTGTGCCGGCTGTGCCGACATCTGCGACTCGGCCCTGCCCGATATGCCCTACGTCAGTGACATTATGCGATATTTGATGTACTATAACAACTATGGTGACAGACAGCACGCAAGGGAACTTTTTGCTCAAATCCCCGGCGAGGTAAGAAATAAGTTAATCAGCGTCGATTACAGCAGAGCAGAAACCCGCTGTCCGCAGCGGATACCGATAGGAAAATTCATCGCCGAAGCAGTCAGCAAATTGGCCTGAACGTCAATCATTTTCGGAGGTTAACACGGTGAAAAAAAACAAAACAAACTCGATAGAAGGGATTTTTTAAAAACTGTGGGGGCTGCCGGGCTGGCCCCTGCCTTTGTCTCAACCGAAGCAATGGCAACAACAAATGATGCAAACACTTCAGAAGCACAAGAAGCAAAATTCCCACAGGTGCCTAAACGAAAATTAGGCAAAACCGGCGTTGATGTCCCCTGCCTATCTCTCGGGGCGTCGTTTAATACCGTCGAGAACCAGGCCGTCTTAAGAGGCACCCTTCAATGGGGCGTTAACTACTGGGATACCTCTAATATCTCCGCAGGCGGAAACAGCGAGCTTGGCATAGGCAAATTCCTGCTGAATAACCCCAAGCTGCGAAAGGACCTGTTCATCGTCAGCAAGGCGGCAAAGGCGGGAACCGTCGCAGAGGTGGAGGAACGTCTCGCCGGCTCTCTGAAAAGAATGAACACCGAGTACATCGACCTGTACTACGGCGCTTATATGCTGTCCGACCCGGCACGGCTAACCGACGAATTAAAGCAGTGGGCCGAAAGTGCAAAAAAACGCAAACTGATTCGCTTCTTCGGCTTCAGCACCCATAAGAATTCCGCCCAATGCCTCGCCGCAGCCGCAAAGCTCGACTGGATTGATGCCATAATGCTAAAATACAACTTTCGATTGATGCAGGACGCCGAATTGCAGGCCGCCATCGACACCTGCCACAAAGCAGGCATCGGTATTATCGCTATGAAGACCCAGGCAAAAGGGGCCGAACCCGAAGAACCCAAAACGCTGGTTCAGCATTTTCTCCAAAAGGGCTTCACCGAGGGACAGGCAAGTGTAAAAGTCGTTTTGCAGGATGAAAGGTTCAGCTCCGCCTGTGTAAAAATGGAAAATATCGCCCTTTTAACCTCGAACGTCGCCGCTGTGCTGGATAAGACCGAACTTACCGCCGCAGATATGAAGGTTTTGGCTGAATACGCCAAAGCGACCTGTACCGGCTATTGTGCCGGCTGCGCCGACATCTGCGACTCGATTTTGCCGGATACCCCCTACGTCAGTGACATTATGCGGTACTTGATGTATTATAATAGCTATGGTGACAGACAGCACGCAAGGGAACTCTTTGCTCAAATCCCCGGCGAGGTAAGAAATAAATTACTCAACATCGATTACAGCAGAGCA
The DNA here is from genome assembly GCA_964405375.1 of uncultured Pirellulales bacterium. Taxonomy (GTDB): domain Bacteria; phylum Planctomycetota; class Phycisphaerae; order Sedimentisphaerales; family Anaerobacaceae; genus CAYONQ01. Next base: position 9,983 of record CAYONQ010000007.1, on the reverse strand, counting down.
GAGGCCCGCTGCCCACAGCGGATACCGATAGGAAAATTCATCGCTGAAGCAGTCGCAAAATTGGCCTGAACGTCAATCATTTTCGGAGGTTAATACGATGAAAGAAAAACAAAACAAAATCGATAGAAGGAACTTCCTAAAGGCGATGGGAGCAGCGGGACTCGGCTCCGTTGTTACATCAGCAAAAATAAAGGCCGGCCCGAACGAACCAGCCGCCCCGGAGAAGACCAAAGAGCCCGAATTACCGCAGGTGCCTAAACGAAAATTAGGTAAAACCGGTATTGAAGTCCCCTGCCTGGCGGTGGGAACAATGTTCGATGTCGGCGAAAACCAAATCGTACTAATAAAGGCACTGCAGTGGGGTGTCAGCTACTGGGACTCCGCCTACGGTTATTCAGGCGGAAACAGCGAGCTGGGCATAGGCAAATTCATCTCGAGAAACCCGGAAATGCGAAAGAACTTGTTCATTACCTCAAAGGCATCGAGCGCAGGAAAAGAGCCGACTCCACAGGCCATCGTAAAGAAGGTTGAAGAACGTCTTCAGGCCTCTCTCAAAAGAATGAATACGAACTACATTGATTTATACTACGGCGTTCACGGCATGAGTGACCCCGCTCAGCTAAATGACGAATTAAGGCGCTGGGTCGAAGACGCAAAAAAACGAAAGCTCATTCGCTTCTTCGGCTTCAGCACCCACAGAAATATGGCACAGTGCCTCGAAGCCGCGGCAAAGCTCGACTGGATTGACGCCGTAATGACAAGCTACAACTTCCGGCTGATGCAGGATGCCGAACTGCAGGCCGCCGTTGACGCCTGTCATAAAGCAGGTATCGGCGTTATCGCTATGAAGACCCAGGCAAAAGAAATTCAAACAGAAAAGGATAAAAAACTGACCGAACACTTCCTCAAGAAGGGCTTCACCGAAGGCCAGGCAAAGCTAAAAGCCGTGCTCGAAGATAAAAGAATCACCACCGCCTGCGTCGGCAGGGACAACATCGCTCATCTGACCCTGAATATCGCCGCCGCACTGGATAAAACCGAAATCACACAGGCGGATATGGATGTCTTCAAGCAATACGCCAATGCAACCTGCACCGGCTATTGTGCCGGCTGCGCACGTCTCTGCGATTCGGCCCTGCCGGACACCCCCTACGTCAGTGACATTATGCGCTATCTGATGTACTACAACAGCTACGGCGACAGACAGCACGCAAGGGAATTATTCGCACAAATCCCCGGCAGCGTAAGAAACAAGCTGCTCGCTGTCGATTACAGCCTTGCAGAGGCCCGCTGCCCGCAGCGGATACCAATAGCCAAAGCGGTCGCTGAAGCGGTCGGAAAACTGGCCTGATACAATTGATTACCGGTAGAATGTTGATTGCCTTTTAACGTTCTCTTCGAGCCGTCAACAGCGGTCAGGAAGTGATTTTTAGGCGGACAAAAATTTCGCAGAGGCCCGCCGCACAACCGCTTTATTAAAAAGCACTTACGTCGAGACAAGATAATTTCCCTTGCATTTGGCGACCACTTTAGGTTATAATAATACCGTAATAGAAAAAGCAAAACAAAACAGTTCTGGCTTTCGAGTAGGGTGATGAAAAGATTCTACTATGAAATCTGGCTTCCGTTTACTTTCAACAAAAGGCGGATTCTGATTCTGGCGATTGCCAGCTACCTCGCTATGTGTTAATAAACATCCCGGCCTTTTCATTTTTCTTCCTTACCGCCCAATTCGCTGGGCGGTTTTTTTATGCACACAAAACCTGCCTGGACCGCACTTAAACATTTGACAAAGGCCTCGTTTTGCGATAGATTGCAGACCGAAAGGACAGGAAATTAGCAAATGATAATAGTTACAGGCGCCGCCGGCTTCATCGGCTCGGCACTAATCGCCGCATTAAACAAACGAGCAATCACCGACATCCTCGTCGTTGACGAGCTTCGCTGCGACCAGCGATGGAAGAATCTCGCCAATCTGTCCTTCGCCGATTACGTGGAGAAGGACGATTTTCTCGAAATGGCGGTCGAGGATAAAATCACAGGCCCCGTCGACGCCGTCTTCCATCTGGGCGCCTGCACCGATACAACAGAGACAAACGCCTCGTACCTCATAAAAAACAATTACGAATACACCAAACTACTGGCCCAATGGGCAACCGACGCCGGCATCCGCTTCATCTACGCCTCAAGCGCAGCCACCTACGGCGACGGCTCAGCCGGCTTCAGCAACGACGAAGATAAAATCGAAAAGTTAAGACCGCTCAATCCCTACGGCTACTCCAAGCAGCTTTTCGACCTCTGGGCCCGCAGGACAGGACTGCTTAAAAAAATCGTCGCCCTGAAATACTTCAACGTCTTCGGCCCAAACGAATACCACAAGCAAGATATGCGGAGCTTCGTTATAAAGGCCTTCGAGCAGATAAACGCAACCGGCAAAGCTCGACTGTTCAAATCATATAAGAGCGAATACAAAGACGGCGAGCAGATGCGAGATTTCCTCTACGTCAAGGACGCCGTAGATATGACGCTTTTCTTCTTCGACAACCCGAAGGCTGCCGGCATCTTCAACATCGGCTCAGGCACCGCCCGCACCTGGAACGATTTGGTAAAAGCGGTCTTCGCCGCTATGACCAAAAAACCGAAAATCGAATACATCGATATGCCCGAACAATTGCGCAACCAGTACCAATACTTCACACAGGCCGACATCTCCAAACTAAAGCAAACCGGCTATAAAAAACAACCAATCCCACTCGAAACCGCAATCACCGACTACGTCCAGAACTACCTGCAAAAAAACGGGTATTTGCAAGGCTACCGAGAATGACAAAAAAGAAAGTTACTAAAGAGAACTGGCCAGAAATGCCATGGGATAGAGTGGTTGACCTTGCAGAAAGGATAGTCTTTCAAATTCGATCTGGAGATTCAGCAGGTACTTGCTTTGCAATTTCTATAGATAAGCAAGCCAAATCAAAAAGTAATCACTATATGTTCGCAACTGCTTGGCATGTAGTGAAAAATGCAACTGATGCTGCTCTTGCTATATATGTGATTTCTGCCACTGGTAAAATCGCTTTTGAAGCAAAAGCTGGATACTATCAGATTATCCGGCTGGGTTCAGAAGTTTTTGACACGGCTCTTATATATTTTAGAACGTCTGAAGAGATACTGCCACAAGGTCAGTTACTTCCAATGTTAGATTGGGATTTGGAAATGCCAAAAGGAACAGAAATTGGCTGGGTAGGATTTCCCCAAATCGGGGGTGGAGAATTCTGCTTCTTCAAGGGTACAATTTCAGGCCATGTTAAATCTCCACCAACGTATCTTGTGGATGGTGTTGCCATAAACGGTGTTAGCGGAGGACCAGCTCTTGACAATCGGGCACACATAATAGGGTTAGTGTCGTCATATATACCTAACCAAATTGATAAATACACCACCCTACCAGGATTTGTAGGCTTAATACCTATTAATGCAATTCGATATTATATAGAGCACAAGTTAAAGGCAAGAGTAGTGTATCAAGGTCCAGAGGCAGTCTAATGCCTTTTACACCTTTTCATTTTGGTCCATGTGCTTGCATCGCTTTGCCACTAAATAGATACATAGATATCCCCGTATTCATCCTCGCAAATGTTGTCGTCGACCTTGAGCCGTTGGCGGTTATAGTTTTTGACTTGAACTATCCGCTGCACGGATATTTTCACGCCTTTCTGACCGGCACAGTAGTCGCTTTGACTTGGGGATTAATCGCCTATTCAGGGAAAGACATTATCCAACGGTTGATGAAGCTGTTTTGCGTGTCATATGAAACTAATTTTTACAAAATGTTGCTTTCTGCCATCCTTGGCGTGTGGTTTCACATTTTGCTTGATGCTCCACTTTATACAGACATTCAGCCGTTCTGGCCGTTCCGAGGCAATTCCCTGTATGGCTTATTCGGTCGTGGAGCCGTTTACTCAATATGCAAAATTTCATTTCTCCCAGCTCTTGTTCTATATATAATTGCGGTCACTTCATACATAAGGGAAAACAGAGGTAAGAGAACCGTTCAAAAAGCCAACTAACAATCAACCGCTCTCGGCATTTAAAGGGCTGATTCTTGCTTATTCTCTGCCCATAGCTTATAATCCACCCTGAATTTGCAGGAAAAATCTATGAAGCCGAAAATCAAAGAACAGGTTGAGCTTCTAAAACGCGGCACGATTGAGATTTTCAACGAGGATGAGCTGGCCGAAAAGTTGGCCCAGTCCGCCAAAACCGCCAGACCGCTTCGCATCAAGCTCGGCCTTGACCCCACCAGCCCCGATATACACCTCGGCCATACCGTTGTCCTGCGAAAGATGCGACAGTTCCAGGAACTCGGCCACAAGGCGATACTTATCATCGGCGATTACACCGCACGAATCGGAGACCCGTCCGGTCAGGATACGACCCGCCCGACGCTTACGGATGAACAAATCAGGGAAAATGCGAAGACCTACTTCACACAGGCAGGCAAGATTCTGGACACGTCGGCCGACCAGCTCGAAGTGCGATATAATAGCGAATGGCTCGAGAAAATGTCGCTTATGGAGCTTATTCAGTTAGCCGCAAAAAAAACGGTTGCGCAGATGCTGCAACGGGACAGCTTCAAAAAGCGGCTCGCAGCCGAGGAGGACGTATATACACACGAATTTCTTTATCCTTTGATGCAGGGCTACGACTCTGTTGTGATAGAAAGCGACGTCGAATTAGGCGGAACCGACCAGACATTTAACAACCTCATCGGCCGCGACATCCAGCGGATGTACGGCCGAAAACCACAGGTCGTTATCACTATGCCGATTCTCGTCGGCCTCGACGGCAAAGAAAAAATGAGCAAATCAAAAGGCAATTACATCGGCGTAACCGACCAGCCGAACGATATGTTCGGCAAGGTTATGAGTATTTCTGATGAGATGATGGAAAATTACTTTACGCTTTTAACCGATTTACCCGCCGAAAAAATAGCCGAGCTCGTCGATGCCGATAAGACTCATCCCAAAGAGGCAAAAGTCCTGCTTGGCAAAACCATTGTTGCTCAGTTTTATAATGAGACAGCCGCTAAGCAGGCCGCCGCCGAATTCGACAGGGTCTTCGCCAAAGGACAACTGCCTGACGAAATACCGGAAGTCCAAATTCCCGCCGAACCCATCATGGCAAGCAAGTTGCTGCTTCACTGCGAGCTCGTATCGACCGGCGGCGAGGCAAAACGTATGATAAAACAGTCCGCCGTGAGTATTGATGGCAAAAAAGCCGATGACCCTAACGCCGAAATTACGCCAAAAGACGGTATGGTCGTCCAGGTCGGAAAACGAAAATTCGCTAAACTAAAGGTTAGCAACTAATCTATGCCTTATATGCTGATTACTTTGTAGCGCAGCGCACTTCTGCCACTGCAAGGTCAGTCCGCCACCCACATTCCAGGTTGTCTTTCGATTAGCTGAACCAACGAGTCTTTTATTTCAGAATATCTTGGAATGGGATCCTGCCAATATTCAAGGGTAAAGAACCTCTTCATTTTCCATTCCTTCCGCTTTTTGTACATCTGATTGTTTATCCACCAAGCCTTGTAGAAAAACATCGGCTGCTGATCTGATAAACAGTGGCTTACTCGGTTGCCTCCTGAATCAACGATTTTGTGGCGCTCAGAAAATTCGCTGCTGCCCTAATGGCCTTGGCCGCATCCTGCTGCGATACGTGGGTTGTGGCTCCGTAGTCACCAACGCCCCGCAATTCAAAAAGCCAGTTCAAATCCTTGCCACATTTTTCATCCAGCTTGCCTGTTTTAACGAACCTCTGATGTATAGAGGCTATCACGCCGCTATGCTTGCTAAACTCTAACTCTTCACAAAGCAACAGGGCTGTAGCGGCATAAAAGACTGCATAATACGCGCGTGAAGCAACAAAATCGTAATAGTCTCCCACATTCAACTCCTCGGCGGCTCGAATAGATGCCTCGGCGCGTTCCATGTTTGCTGCTATTTCTTGGAAATATTTTATCGTCATAGAAACAGCCCTTCCCTTTTCGCATTTCGGTAAAGCTGGGAGGCCTTCTGCTCAAACTCATCCAAAGCTGCCGGCTTGGCGGAGATGAGCTGTTCCGAGTCGAGTTGTACCGGATAAAGCAAATCTACAATTTGACGCAGTTCACGAAAATGGTTAAATGGCTTACTCAACAAAACAAGCAAATCGATGTCGCTGTCTGCGTTTGCTTGCTCGCGAGCTATAGACCCATAGAGAATCAAACCCTTAAGCTGGGAGCCATAGTGACTGGCAAGAATGTTCTTGCATCTTTGCGTTATGTCGAACACTGTCTTCATTTGACGCGTATGTGTTAATTATATTTCCCTTCAGTATGTCTGCAAATTAAATTATACCAAATCTGGCTTGAGATAACAACAAAAAAGGCCGCAAATACCAACCATAAACAACGGCTTTCCCACGCAACCTCGAAATAAGCTCTATACGCTTTTGGCAAAATATTGATAAGGTCCACCAAGCCCTGATGCAATCCCAACTCACAGTTCATCTAAAAAATCCGTGCAATCCGTGTAATCCACCGTTAAAATAGAATTATGAAATTGCCAAAGCTGCAAAATAGCGAAAAATACGTCGGGCTCTATGTCTTCGACTTCGGCGACCATACGGGCGTCGGCTTTACTGCCGAAGAAGTGGCTGAACTGCTCGAAAGCGAAAAATACAAACACGCCAAGGCCTACAAAATCCACAGGGCCTATCCGGATGGCCGACTCGAACTAAAAGGCGTCCGCCCGGAAATCTTCCAGCTCGAAGCGGGACTGTTCTTCTACTCAAACGACCTTGAAACCGCCAGGGCCGATTCTAAAAATCTGGTCAATCTGGCCGTTGAAACCGCCCCGCCCTGCCGGACCAAGGTGCATTTAGCAAAATACCGTAACGATAAATTTGTGGTGGCCATTATTTATCCCGCCGAGTACGATGACGAGATAAGTTTATGGCTATTAAATGGTAATTATAAAACCGCAGGCGCCGCAGAAGGCGGCATCGAACCGGTGCAGAAATACTACGACAGCAAACCGGAAATTTTAGACAGGCACCAACTGTTCGGTAAATCTGAACACCAAAGTCGCACCGGCGAAGAACTATTAGCCGGCTTAAAATTGGCCGTGCAAAGATAACCAATTTGGAAATGTCCACTCACAGTAAAAAAAGAACATTTTCTGGTTTGCTTGCTGGCGGATTATTGTCAATTTTTGGCAAATCACCGGCTAAACCCACCGTAAATGATTTGAAACGAACCGAATTTAAGACCAGCACCCAGCGTCTGGGAATCCGGTTTACCGAGCGGATTCGCCGGGTCTTTAGATTCAGATGGATTAGAAAAATTTAGCTCTGCATCGAAATACGTAAAGCGAGATACAAGATGCGAGATACGAGATACGAGACCATACCGCCGCCGCCCGGCGAGCCGCCTAAGCTCACCGAAAACGCCCTGACCGTCCTGCAGAGCCGATACCTAATCAAAGACGAGCAAGGCAAATGCGTTGAAACGCCCGCCGAGCTTCTCAACCGGGTAGCGTCGCTGGTAGCAGGCGCCGAGGCTAAATACGGAGCCAACGACGGCGAAATCAGACAGTGGCACAGAAAATACTACGAAATGATGGCCCGGCTCAAGTTCCTGCCAAACTCCCCCACCCTTATGAACGCCAACAGGCCCAACGGTATGCTCAGCGCCTGCTTCGTGCTGCCGATTGAAGACAGCATAGAAGGCATATTCGAGACCGTTAAGCAGACTGCCCTGATTCAAAAGGCCGGCGGCGGCACCGGCTTCTCACTCGACAAACTAAGGCCGACCGGCGACCGAGTCGCCTCGTCAGGCGGCACAACTTCAGGGCCTATAAGCTTCTGGCGGGTATTCTCCGAAACGACAGACGCAATCCAGCAGGGCGCCTTTCGCCGCGGCGCAAATATGGGTATGATGAGCGTCGGACATCCCGACATACTGAAATTCCTCCACGCAAAACAGAACCTCAAGGCCTTCACAAACTTCAACATCTCCGCCAAAATCACCGATGACTGGATGAAGCATCTGCTTAAATCCAAAAACACCCCCCACATCGTAAAAAACCCCCGCACAAACCAGCAGTATCTGCTCCCGCGCCGGCTCGATATCAAAAACTACACGATAACCGACCTGTATAAGCTAAACGGCAAAAAGAAACCACCCTCAGGCAAATTCTACACAGTCGGCGACATCTGGAAAATGATTGTCACCTGCGCCCACAAAACCGGCGAGCCAGGCGTTTGCTTCATCGACCGCATCAACCGCGACAATCCGACCCCCTCCTTAGGCCGGATAGAGGCAACCAACCCCTGCGGCGAACAGCCGTTATTGCCCTACGAGGCCTGCACATTAGGCAGTATCAATCTCGCTAAATTCGTCAAATCAATCGACGGCAAAACCGATATGGATTGGCCCGCCCTGGCCCAGACCGTCAAACTGGCGGTGAGATTCTTGGATAATATCATCGATGTATGCACCTTCCCCGTCATAGATACCGTCCGTCTGGCACAGGCCAACCGAAAAATCGGCCTCGGCGTTATGGGCTTGGCAGACTGCCTGTTTGCACTCGACATACCTTACGACTCACAACAAGGCGTCGAATTCGGCACATCACTTATGGAATTTATCAATAATAACGCTCGTACCGCCAGCAGCGAGATAGCCGATTTACGGGGCCCCTTTCCAAACTGGAGCCACAGCATCTGGCGAACAGAAAGGCAAAGAAAGATTCGCAACGCCTCCATCACCTGCGTAGCACCCACCGGCACGATAAGCATCATCGCAGACTGCTCCAACGGCATCGAGCCGGCCTATTCACTCGTATTCGTCCGCCAGGTATTGGCGGGAACAAAAATGCTCCAGATAAACCCCGTTTTCAAACAAATAGCCCAGCAAGCCGGCTTTTACAGCGAAAAACTGCAGGAAAAAATACTCAAAACAGGCAGCATTCAAAACGACCCCGCCATACCCGCCCAAATCCGCAGGGTCTTCAAATGCGCCTACGACGTAAAGCCCGAATGGCACATCAGGATGCAGGCCGGCTTTCAGCAGCACTGCGACGCAGCAGTCAGCAAAACAGTCAACTTTCCCGAAAAAGCGACCCTCACCGCCGTCGACAAGGCCTACAAACTGGCGTATCAGCTTGGCTGCAAAGGAATTACGATTTATCGCCGTGCAAGCCGCCAAAACGAGCCGATGAGTCTTTATTAGCCGAATTAAATAAAAATGGCGTTTTGACGCTTGCCAAACCTGCAAAAAAATTTATAATCCCAGCCAAATTACAGAACCTTTTACGGATTTAGGCCGTAAAATATTATATAGTTGACAGACCGTAACTTTTCGGTTAAAGTAGCAATTATTCCGTTGCCGATAACAGGAAAAATAAAGCATTTTTTCTCCCCTCCGGAAAACATCGGGTAGCACTTGTTGCTCGATGTTTTCTTTTTTAGGCGCCTAATCTGATTTCGCACTAAATTGCCATTCGCAACCAACCCCCCTGCGATTAAAATCAGCAAAAATGCATAATCGCCTATCTTAACATGACTTCCTAAGCCTACTAACAGCGCACAAGTAGAATAACCGACCGTATGTGTTTCCTATCTTTGTCTATTTCATGGAGGAAAAAGGAGTTTAGCTGCCCTGGACGCTGTGGCGTGTGAATTATGACCAACATTAGGTATTATGTGCAATTCAAACTGGTAAGGTTTAGACGATGACCTTATGCCCTTTTCTTTTAGTCTTTTGTCCTCTTCCTTCATAGCCTTATAAAAATTCTGTGCCTTTTCCAGAGCGCTTTTCCCCTGCCAATCGCGTTCGGGCCTGTCTTCTTGACCGGTTTCTTTTTCACCTGCAATGATAAACATTTTGTTTCCGTTCACAGTATTTTAGATAATTGAAGTAAAAGTTTGTTTTTGTC
>CAYONQ010000006.1:0-54647 GCA_964405375.1 uncultured Pirellulales bacterium | reverse complement strand
GTAGCAAATGTTAAATGTAAGTCGATTTTTGACAATACATTATGTTTCTCATAAATATCACAAAACAACCATCCCGACCCTGTCGGGATTCCACAATTTTGCATTTTTAACTTTGACTTTTGCACTTTCAAACTGGCCATCGGTCAGTTTGAGTAACCTAACCTCTTATGAGCAAAGCTTTTCGGTCAGCTCTGCGATTCTTTTTCCCCGCCGGCTGCACTGCTGCCGGACCCTCTCATCCGGCTTGCCAATTGAGACCGGCCCGTAATGGTCGCCCTGCGGATCGCCCTGAACAACCATACCAGCTATGAGCATCCCTTCTATTATGCCCATAATCGTGGTCTCGTTGCCGCCGCCGATATTCGCAGCGCTGCTAAACGCTGCCCCTATCTTCCCGTCAAGTTTGCCGTGAAACCCCACCCACGCATCTATCAGCCCCTTAATCGGCCCAGCCATCTGCCCGTAGTACGTCGGCGAGCCGATAGCTATCGCATCGAAGCTGAGCAAATCATCCGGCTTTACCTTATCGACCGGTTTACACTCGGTCGAAAGCCCCGCATCGTTCATCGACTTGGCCACAATCTCCGCCATTTGCTTCGTATTACCGCTTCTCGAATAATAAACAACTATTCCCTTCGCCATCTTTAATCCTTTCTGCCAAACACAAGACCATATTACTATAAAGGCAACGAAGCAATTCTATGAGCATTTCCTGCCTATCGCCATAATTACTTCCTGTCCTCCTGCCGCATTAGAACCATACGACGACCCGGCGCATCAAATTCCACCACCCGATATGACCCTCCGGGCAACTCAAGCAAGGAGTATAAAGGACGGTCGTCGTCGGCGCTATGACTGCCGTCGATCATACCATCCAGGTCCCAATCTAATAATATTACGTCATTGTCATCATTAAATACCCCGTTTCCACCATTGTCAATAACAAGAATCTGTATCCGCTTCTTGTCCGCCTCAAGAATCCCATAACGCCCCATGAGACTCTGGTAAGCAACTCCTATGGGTTCAGCATCCGTCGAATAAGAATAGACATCCAGCGCATAATTTTCCGTCGTACCGTCTTTGTAGGGAACTTGGATACCATCGATATGTGACCTGTCCCCAATAAAATCTTCCGCCAAGTTACCATCACGATCCCTGTCCAAGTACAAGTCGAAAGGAAAATGATTCCTGTCCGGTTTTCTAAAATCCATCACCCCGAAAATTTGATTGTTCTCAGTATCACCAAGTTTTAAAATCAAATACCGCTGCATGTCACGCTTGAACTTCGGAAGCACATTTATGAAATCCGGTTTTCCGGTGGAAATACTGGCCACTTTATGCGGGCGATACCAATCAACTCCAAACTCCTTGCTGATATCGCCTGTCGGCTTTAGTTCAATGACATATCTACTCTTCCACCCTGTTTCTCCATCGGGATTGTCAATGTCGATAAGAACTCGCTTATCTCCTCCTCTGACCCACCTTGCATCAATCTTATGGGAAACGCTATATACTTCTTTCCCGCTCGCCACGTCTCGCATATAAACGCGGACCTCATCGACTAATGTCGGCTTATCAAAGCAGAACCATCCTTTTGCAACACCGCTTTCTTTCACCGCCTTCTTATAATAAGAAAAGCCATTCGCTCTATAACCAGGAGTCTCAGCCCCACGGGTATACGGCCTCACCCAAATCTGCACCTTATCAGACGCCCCCAAGTGATAGCGAAACTTTACGTAAAATCTCTCCCAAAAATTCAACACAGCCGGAGAAACCGGTTCAGTAGATACCACTTCTAATGAGCCCCTCGGAAGTACCTCTTTACTTATCCGCTCTACCAAACCCTGAATTTCAAGTTGATTCCGTCTGATCCGGGTCGTTTCGGTACTTATTTCCCGGACATCTTCTTGAACCTTTTCAACCATGTTCCGCATTTTAAGTTGGTTCTGTTCAACCGCTTTGGCCACATCGCCAATCAGTCCCCTCACATTGTCCTGCACCCTCTTAATTTCCCCTCGCAATTTAACCTGCTCCTGCTCGATCGTTTTGGCTATATCGCCAGCCAATTCATCCATATTGTCCTGTATACCCTTAATCTCCCCTTGTAACTTAAGCTGCTCCTGCTGAACTTCAGCTATCTCACCGGCCATCTGCCGGGCATCATTTTCCACATCCTCTATAATCTCCTGAAGCTTAAGTTGAGCGAGCTTAATCACGGATAGCTCTTTCGCATACCACCCCAAACCAAAACCTATTCCCACCACCAACACAACAAAAGCTGCTCCTAAAAACGCCTTTACTATCTCTAATTTTTTGTCTCTATCTTCCATTTTTCCCTCCACTTAAATAATAATTCCCCGAAAACAACAGTTACCTACTTCCCATCTTAATTTCTTCTCTGTGTTTCTGCGGCTAATATTGTTAGGTTGTTCGTCATTGCGAGCGCAGCGAAGCAATCTCAACCATCAATAGTAAATAATCAATCATCAGTAATCAATCGAAAACACCGTCCCGATTTACTTATTCCTTTTGCTCGGCTTCCCACTTCATCCCCCGAGTCACGAGCGACTAACGACAAGCGACGAATATGCCGCACCATTTTAACGATTGCCTGCCGATTTACTTATTCTTTTCGCTCATCTTCTGGCATTTCCAATAATACCGCACAGTTAGGCATACTATTACCGCAATTGCCGCACATATGACTGCTCCAATAATTGAACCGACAATCACATTACCAGACATTGCTGCAAGAAACCCACCTACTGCTCCTCCTACTGCTCCTCCTATTTACCCGGCAGTTATTTTTCTTTCTCAAAAAGATGTGCCTGCGTTACCGTTGTCCCGGATTTGGCCTTCGGTGCCTTCTTTAAAGTTACATTAACCTGCTCTGAAGGCGGATAATCTATCCCTTTACCGCCAAGCAATTCCTCTGTCGTCAAAAGCTGCAGTCTCGGATGTTTCCCCCACGGCGATTTATAAAACCCCGTACTATTGCTATTTTAGGATTTTGTACTCTATGCACTTATTGAGGATATAGTTATGATTTTTACAATTCTCTAAAATCTCTGCATTATTCTTCAAAGCTTTGATTTTATTTATTGACACACTCTTTTGACCAAGCTTTTCAATTAAAATTGTAGGTACAAAATAAAGATCGAAAGAATCATTTTCTAATGCATGAATCCCAATAACTATATCTGATATTTTTGTCGATTGCACGTAGCTTTTGACACCAGATTTATATTCTCTATCAACTCCTCCTCTTGTGCCTCCAGTGAAAGATAATGAGCCTGATGGCCCCACCGTTTTTACCTGACCTCTTATAATTTCTTCGTAACCATTGTTATCCTTTTTAAGCGCGATAATTAAATCATAACTGGACAACGGCAAATCTACGAGCGATACATTCTGGTAGCGCTTCATTAAAATGCCTGCAACTATGTGTTCGTGAGCAAAACCCTTAGCAGCAGCTTCTCTTCCTCTTTTCTCATTTCCCGCCATCTTTATTTTTTCACCTTTTTAATATTAGTATCCAATCAGTATTAATTCTTTCCTTCCTTGGAACTTTTATGAAATGCTTGATTATTTCTGAACCAAAATACGTCTCGACAGAAAAACCAACCTGTTCTGCTATTTCCATCAAATATTTCCAGCTTTCAAATAGGTTGCCTCGAATTTGGTTGTTTCCAACAACAACCGCGTAGCGTGCCCCTTTTTTCAAAACTCGATAAGTTTCCTCAAAATTCTTTTTCATATCAAGCAAATATTTGTATGCAATATAAGCTCGTCTCTTATCTACGGAATATATCTTTCCGATTACTCGGTCTGCTTGCTTTTCGCCAATTCGATGTCGGTATTCATATTCTTTTGATAGCACACTTTCCGTCCCAACATGCTTCTTCTTCAAAGGTGTTAATGATCCACTTGCAAGCTCTAACCAGTAGCTTTCCAACTGATGTGTTCGCGGATAATCAACCGCATTTACATAAGGTGGGGATGTTACTGCAAAGTCAAAAGTTTGGTCTGGAAAACCAATGTCTCTAGCATCAGAAGTATCAGGAAATTTTGCCTTAATCCTTTTGGGTGCTAACTCTGAGAATTGTATCATCTTTGGAGTGTTTATTAATATTCGCTCTACAAATTTAGTAAGCGCATCACTAGGAAATATCTGTTTATTTAGTTTTTTTCTAATAACAGTTCTAGTGCAGTTATCATCTGCGTTCGATACCGCACGAACTATAGACGACATGTTTACAAGAAAGTAGTTTTTCGTCTCTTCGCTGATCTTTAATGCCTTTATCATTTTCTTTATATATGCTAACTCAAAGATTATTTCTCGATTAAACCAATTATCCCGATAAGGAAATTCTGGTATATCTTTTTCCTTTACTTTGGAGAAGTCGAATTTTGTGGCTAAGTTTAATAATCTTTTTTGCGCATGCTCAAGTTCATCAATGGGTAAAGGTGTGGTTTTAACCTCAGAAATGAATCTCGAAAACGGGTCTACATCAATACCAACTGAGTGCCTCTTAATTAGAAGCGCTTCAACATTAACGGTTCCACTTCCCGAAAATGGGTCAAGAATCAAATCTTTTTCGTTAGAGTATCGCTTTATAAGCCAACGAGGAAGTTCAGGGAAAAATTTGGCTGGATACTTATGAAAACCATGAGTAAAAGCAGTTTGATCGTAACTGATAAAAAGAAACCTGCTGCCTTTCTTAACAGGTAGCTGAACCGGAATATCACCATCTACGCGAACAATTTCCTCGTGGAATTCGTTAACTATTGTCTTGACGTTATTCTGTATTTTACAGCCACCGAATAAATTTGAGGTATCCGGCCGTTTCCTTTTTCTGCCATTAGACACTTTCTCTCTGATAACATCTAGTGAAATAGGGTAAGCTGTGATTGCTGCCTGCTGCATTGACTTAAGCTCCATCTAAAGACAAGAAAAATTTTAAATCTCATTATACTTACAGTTCTGTCCTATGCAACTGTTCTTTCGACAATTCCGCGGTCTCCTATTTGCCCTTGTGATTTTCAACTTTTTGACTCTGTATGTATCTTTATAAGTGGTTCCGGAGCCATACTCCGAAAAAATTTGGCACATTTGCAAGCTCCTAATGCTGGCCATCGATTACTATCGGGAAGCATAAACTGAGCTATCTGTTTTACCCACTTAGCTATAAGGTTCGTTTCATTTGAATATTTTTCCTTTGCATATCCAGCATGTAATTCGGCATAATGTCTGAGCAGATATGCAAATAAATCGGCGACCTGTAACATTCCGACGTGCTTGCTGTCTGCGAAATAGGGAACATCTATAATGTGACTTAAGGGTGCTGGATTGTCTTTCCTGCGTAAATCTCTGTTATACCCATAATATGAATCCGACCACTGTGGTGGATTAAGAACTATTTCTGCAAGTTGGCTCTCCTCTCCCGATTCATGGTCAAATATTAGTACTGTATGTCCCTTTGTCTTTTCACAACGCTGATATTCCTTTTGAATGCAAAGCATAAGATGTAAAGCTGCTAATCGCCAGTGATTTGGCTTCTTTTTATTAATCAAGTAATCCGGTTTATCCTTCCAATCGAGCTTAGATGCCTTCTTTTTATCAATAGCTACAAATACCACAGAATGACGCCTGTCCTTCAACCATTCAATGATTATATCCATAAGTCTAGTTCTTTGCCTTCCAGTTAAATCATGCCAAATGCCGTTCCCTCGATAGAAATGCCGAGTATGGAATTCTGCCACAGGCTTTTGTAAAATCTTTGATAAGCCATTTAAAATGAATTTCCAATTTTCTTTTGTGACGTGCATCCTTGCAGCGTCAGTAACTATACCAGCCATCACCAATACAGACTCAGAACCACACCCACTTTCGTCAATATAGCAGAATTTCATAACGTACCCCCTTAATTTCCAATACTACGCCTCTACTTTTAAACCATACACTACCCAAAACCGAAGCGAAATGCAAGTTCAAATCAAACTTGTGTTGCAGCGGAAATCCTGAGCATAGCCGAAGAACCACAATTCCCGCCAAAGCAAAATAATTCAAGCAACGCTGGTCTAATAGACTTACTCGGTAACTTTCCGCTCGAAAGATGTATTCTTGCTCCGTTTTGCTGCCTGATCGAAGGCCTTTTGCTGCTTTTCATCTCTTGTACTACCAACAGATTTGGGAGTCTCGACCTCGCCTATAATTCTCTTTATACCCTTTTTTGCGACATAATCGGGACGGTATCCGCCGACTGTATCAGGCTGCTCGTAACCCGGGATATCAGCTTTTACTTTATAACCTTTATCTTTGAGTTTCTCAACTTCCTTGTGCACTCGAGAATTATGCTTGGATTGACTTCTTTTTGAACGTGCCATAATTTTTTCCTTTCATAATTAACTATTTTCCTTGCCTATATTCACTTTCAAACCATACGCTACCCAAAACCGCATTTCCCGCCTGCCCCCGTACGCCGTAGACAGGTGTCAACACAAGGAATTTCGCACACTTTAGGGAGATTATACGGCATAGAGTTCGGATTTCAATAGGTAAAAGAATGGCCAAAAAAAGTGCTTTTTTGGCCCTTTTCCCTTGATTTTTGCCCGAAAATATGTTAAAATACCCCCATGTTTGACGATAGCCAAACATAAACCGCAGCCCCAGTCAAATAACCTATTAAGCCTCGTTTGGAGCATTTGAAAAATGGATTTTCGAATTTGTTTAGGATTTAGGATTTCACATGTCCTCCGTTTTCTGTCCTCTGATTTCTGTCTTCTAACTTCGTGTCTTCGTGCCTTCGTGGCTACATTTCTCTGCGGTCCCTGTGGTCTCCGCGGTTAAAATCCGTCTCTCTTTTTCTCATTTTTTTTCATTTTTTCTCTATTTTTCTCTATTTTTCTCTATTTTTCTCTATTTTTTGCATTTTTTCTCTCTTTTTCTTCATTTTTCTCCATTTTTTCCCTGCTTATCTTACCCAAACCCTACAGATTAACCCCCTAACCCTCATTTTTGTCTCAAAAACCCACATCCCATTTTAAAATAACCCCCAAAAATCAGTGTTTTTTTAAAATTCCCGACTTTTAAAAACCAGATCCCCCCCCTGAAACGTCACCCGATATATACTAACTTTGTACGCCGATATGGCAAAGGACCGCCAGTGCCCAGAGCAAATCCTTCTTGGCTACGACCTTCGTTTCGTACCTCTCATTTATCGGTATAAGGTGAACGTCTTTTTCCGTGCTTCTTACGAGCTTGCAGGTAACGCCGATTTGATTTGCAATACGCGCAACGCCAATCTGTCCCTGTGCCGCCGGCACCGATGGGCTTAATATCACAATATCACCGTCGTTTATCCTCGGCGACATACTGTCGCCATCTATCCGCAGCGCAAAGCTATCAGGAAACAGCCGGAAAATCTCTTCACACTGGACAAACTCAACTATCTGCTCCGCTTCCTGTCCACCGACCTGAATCAGATTAGCTGCCTTACCTTTAAGACCGTCCACAAGGGCCCGCGCCTGGAAATCAACCGACAGTGCGCCATCCACAGAGCCGATAATCGCTTTGCCGATGTGCTTTTTTACCAATTCATCGAGTTCGGTAACGGCCCGCTGGGGCTTTGGCAAAGACGTCTGGTCCCAGAAGTGGACCATCCCCGCAGCGGTTCTGCCGAGCACAGGGATCCATCCTGACCGGGTTGTTCTGGCTGCGGACGGCTTTCCCAAAGGCAACTGGGCAGCTGCTTTTGAGTCAAATCCCTCCTCAATACCTTTTTTCTCGCACAATAAATCAATAAAAGCCGAAATCGGCTCGGCGAGGTCCGGATTTCCAACCAACAAGAACTCTAACCTTCGCAACAGTGAGGCATTGGGGCCGGTCGCAAGGCCTCTATCCGGCTCAGATACAGGGGTTTTCTGATGGCTTTTGCCGGCGAGCAGCCAATTCAAATCCGCTCCTGTAACTTCGCACATCTTCAGCAGCGTCTCAATCGGAGGGACTCTGCCGGCTTCGTAATAGTTGTAAGTAGAAGAATTTATACCCAAAGCACGTGCAAATTGACTCTTGCCTCTGCTGCCCGCATATTGCTTACGCAAAAGCTTAATTCGCTCAATTACCGCTTTTGCGTAAAAATTTTGCATATTTTTTACCTAAATGTGAAATTTTGGTTGTAATATTTCGCAATTGTGTTAATGTCTTAACGCAAATACCTTCTAAAGGGGACATTTTAGGCACAAATGTGAACCGCGTCAATAAGGGGACGTAAAGAAATGGGAAAATCTGCAAGAAAAAGGGTAAAAAAGCCGATACAATCAAAAAGGGCAAAAAGGTCCGGGGAGACTGATAAGGACCAAACGAAGGCGGCTGAATTTGTAAGCTGCCTTCTGGAACTGCACAAATTACAAGGGGGGCTGCTGAACCAGTTGGACAAGGAAATCAAGTGAAGGTCAGCAGCAATTACACCGCGGGGCGGATTTGTCCTATTGGCAAGATGAGCTTATCAGAGGCGTTTTCTTCTTATGATTCGCCTATGAGGTGATTGCTGTGCCTGCTAAAAATAGCAGGTAGGCGGTAGAGAATCTTGGTCCGTATTGGGACACGATTACATTTTGAGCCGTCTCGACGGTTAAGGAGGGCAAAAATTATGGCGAAAGGGAAAAATGTCCTGACAACAGGTGATGTGGCCAGGATTTGCAGAGTTGCTCCTCGAACTGCCCAAAAGTGGTTTGATACGGGTCTGCTAAAAGGATACCGCATACCGGGCAGCAGAGACCGACGAATTCCCATCGCCGAGCTGAAGCGCTTCATGGAAGACAACAATATGCCTATGGACCTGTTTCCGACGGAATCTTAACTATAGCCGGCGGCGCTGCCAATAATGTTCACGACAACAGTAGAAACCGTCAAACAAAAATACCGTCACATTTTTTGCCAGCGCTTATCAGACACAATTCTGGTTATGACGCCGAATCCGACCAAATGACCAAAAACGGGCTGACAGCCGTGCTGTTCTTTCGCTTTGCTCAAAGCAAGCCGTGCGATAGCAAAACGGGTAAAGATGGCAAAAGTATGAAGGGCGGCCTATAATTTTGCGATTTTTATGCAATAAAACGGCACATCATTTCGTCTAACAAACAGTAAAAGCTTGATTAGGAGGGTGCTTTTTTGGTATAATAAGACGGGTTGCGGTCTTCGTTTTGTTTGAATGAGGGGAAAACCCCTAAACCCAACTCTGTTCAGCTCGTATAGAAGCAAGATAGGGCTGTTGAATGGCGGTGAAAAGAACTATGAGCGAGATATTTTTCGGAGGAAACTGACAGTGCAAATTAACAAATCGAAATTGTCCTTTTTGCGGGCCAAACTTCCGGTCTTCATAGCGATTATCGTATTAGTGATAATAGGCGTTGCCGCAGTGGCCTTTAATCGCTCCGGCTCCAAAGATAGCTCGGCAGGTGATATGCCAATCTTTGCAGTTAAACAGGGGCCGTTAAAGATAAGCATAACCGAGTCGGGAACCATCCAGGCCCGTGAACAGATAATTATCAAAAGCGAGGTCGAAGGAAGAACGACGATACTTTCCCTGGTAGAGGAAGGTACGAACGTCAAGCAGGGGGAGCTGCTGGTTGAGCTGGACGTAAGTAATCTGCTGGACGGAAAAGTTGACCAGCAAATTCGGGTACAAAATGCTGAGGCATCCTTCATTCGTGCGCGTGAGAATCTGGCAGTGGCTGAAAACCAGGCAAAAAGCGATGTCGATAAGGCCGAGCTAACCCTTGATTTCGCCAGACAGGACCTGAAGAAGTATCTGGAGGGTGAATATCAAAACCAGTGTAAAGAGATGGAGGCACGCATCACGCTGGCCCAGCAGGAACTACGGGTGGCGGAGGAAGAACTAAAGTGGTCCCGAATACTTTTCGAGAAAGAGTATATCTCACAAACAGAATTACAAGCTGACGAGCTGTCCGAAAACAAGAGAAAATTGGACCTGGAACTGGCTGAGAACAACTTACGACTGCTGGAAGATTTCACCTATCCGCGGAAGTTAGCGGAGCTGGAAAGCGACGTTAAGCAGGCCGAGATGGCGCTGGAGCGTACGACTCGCAAGGCCAAAGCCGACGTAGTTCAGGCCGAGGCGGATCTGAGGGCAAAAGATTCTGAATTTAAGCGACAACAGGATAAGCTGGCAAAAATTGAAGAGCAAATCGAAAAGGCAAAGATTTATGCACCCGCTGACGGATTAGTAATCTATGCCACGAGCGCCAAGAGCGGGCGCCGGCACAGCAACGATGAACCCCTGGACGAGGGGCGAGAGGTTTACGAGCGAGAGGAGCTTATTTATCTTCCGACCGCCTCGGCAGTGAAGGCAGAGGTTAAAATCCACGAGGCAAGTCTTGAGAAAGTCCGCGTCGGGATGCCGGTCCGAGTTACCGTTGACGCATTGGCCGGCAGGACATTTACCGGCAGGGTTGCGAAGATTGCTCCTTTACCAAATGCCCAAATGGTCTGGCTAAACCCCGACCTGAAGGTCTATAATACCGAAATTTACCTCGAGGGCGATGGTAATTACCTCCGCACGGGTATGAGCTGCAGCGCAGAAATCATCGTAGAAGAGTATGATGATGCAATATACATACCCGTTCAGGCGGTTCTCCGTGTCGGCGGTGAGCCCACTGCTTACGTCTTAAATGAGAAGGGCTTTGAGCCACGGAAGGTCGAGATTGGGTTGGACAACAACAGGATGATACGAATTGTCGATGGCCTACAAGCCGGGGAGCAAGTGCTTTTAGCTCCGCCCCTTGCTGCCGCCGCTGTTGAACAGGCCGTAGCTACAGCTACTACAGAAATGATACCCGGCGAAGAAGAGATAGCCCTCCGTGAGGAGTCCATAGGACAGCAAGAACCTATCGGACAGGACAACGGAGCGGACAAAGCCGAAAGACGCAGAAGAAGCGACCGTGAGCCGGAAGCTTCTGACCCAACAAACCTCACCTCCGAACAGAGACAAAGGAGGCGGGAAAGATTTGAAAATATGACACCGGAGGAAAGAGAGAAGATACGTCAGCAACGAAGGCAAAGACAACAGCAGAGCAGGGAAAACAAATGAAGCTCCAGAGCCCGGATAATTGCGATGAAACAATCGTTCAACTGGAAAACGTTTATAAGATTTACCGGATGGGAAATCAGGACGTTAAGGCCCTTGCAGGTATCAGTGTATCGTTTGGCCGGGGCAGCTTCTGGGCGATTATGGGGCCGAGCGGCTCTGGAAAAAGTACAATGATGAACATCCTGGGCTGCCTGGACCATTTAACTTCCGGGCGTTATATCCTTGAAGGCAAGGATGTGAGCACCCTCAAAGATGATTCTCTCAGTGAGCTTCGGCTCAGACATTTCGGGTTTATCTTTCAAAGCTTTAACCTCATACCACAGCTAACGGTTCAGAGGAACATCGAGCTGCCGCTTTATTATTTAGGGTGGGACGCAAGCCGAAGCTCCGAACGTGCCAGAGAGCTTGCCGAAAGAGTAAAACTGGAAGGGCGGCTGAACCATCGCCCGACAGAGCTGAGCGGCGGGGAGATGCAACGGGTAGCAATCGCAAGGGCGCTGGCGAACGACCCGCAGGTGATTTTTGCCGACGAACCCACCGGAAACCTGGATACGGCTACGGGAGAACAGATTCTGCAATTGCTGGTCGAACTCAACGAACAGGGCAAGACGATAATAATGGTAACACACGAAGCAAACGTCGCAGCGAATGCCAAACATCGGCTCTATATGCTTGACGGTCTGGTCGAGCGAATTGACGGAGACGACTGATGCACCAGATTAAGGCCGCCCGTAACATCCTGCTGGGTATCGAGAACCTGCTTTTGCACAAGCTGCGGAGCTTGCTGACGATGCTGGGTATTGTCTTCGGGGTAGGCAGTGTAGTGGCAATGCTGTCGGTCGGAGAAGGCGCCAGTAAAGAAGCGCTCGACCGGATTCGCAAGCTCGGCAGCAATAACATAATTATCAGCTCAATGAAATCCATAGAAGAAGAATCTATCAGCACGACACGAACCCGAATGAGCGTGTACGGTCTGAC
Organism: uncultured Pirellulales bacterium; assembly: GCA_964405375.1. Classification (GTDB taxonomy): domain Bacteria; phylum Planctomycetota; class Phycisphaerae; order Sedimentisphaerales; family Anaerobacaceae; genus CAYONQ01. The sequence continues at coordinate 42,558 of CAYONQ010000006.1, read as the reverse complement.
TTATGAAGACCATATCAGGGTTGCCGAGACCTTTAACACCGTAAGACAGACAGCCCCTGCAAAACTGATGCGCAAAGAAGGCCGGCTTGGAGAAAGGGCACTGGAGCTGCGTGTTGTCGGGACCACGCCGGCGTGGTTTGAGCTTGTCCGGCGGCCCGTCGCTGCGGGACGGGTTTTATTAGCTCACGACGAAAAAGGGCGCACCGCCGTAGCGGTATTGACCGAGTTCGGAGCCCGCCGGCTGCTGGCGGCAGAACATACCATAGGGCAGCGACTACGAATCGGCGGCGACTATTTTGAAATAGTAGGAATCGTCAAAAGTGAAGGCGGCCTGGCCGGTAACATCCAGATACCCGACCAGCAAGTGGACGTTTATATCCCCATCAGTGTTGCACGCACATATTTCGGTGATATAACGACAAGAACGTCGGCCGGAACCAGAGAGCAGGAAATGGTGGAGCTGCACCAGATGATTGTCGAGGTCGATTCGGCCGAGAATGTCGAATCCACCGCCAAAGGGGTTGAGAATATGCTCAACCGTTTCCATAAGAAAAAAGATTATCTTGTAAGCGTACCGCTGGCCCTGCTGCGTGAGGCAGAAGAAACCAAACGCACGTTTAACATTGTGCTCGGCTCAATTGCGGGTATCAGCTTGTTGGTAGGCGGAATCGGGATTATGAATATTATGTTAGCATCCGTAACCGAGCGGACACAGGAGATAGGGATTCGGCGTGCCATTGGTGCCAAAAGAAGGCAGATTGTCAGCCAATTTCTAATAGAAACGGTAGTGCTATCAATAATCGGCGGACTTATCGGTATTGGGCTGGGTGTTCTGGTGCCGTCGTTAATAACCTATTTTGCCGGTATGGTAACCGTCATCACGCCGGAAAGTATTGTGCTTCCTTTAATCATAAGCGGAAGTGTCGGTATTGTCTTCGGACTGTATCCGGCTGTCCGTGCCGCCAAGGTGGACCCTATAGTCGCACTTCGACACGAATAAAAGACAGAAGTCAGAAGACAGAGGACAGAAGTCAGATGTCAGATGTCCTCTGCCCGGGTGGCCAGCTCGCCGATGACTGCCTGCAGGCCTGCGGTTACGATTGCGAGGCGGTCGTAATCGATTTTGTCGGGTGTGTCTTCGCCGCTGTGGTAGTACGGATAGCGAAAGAGGGCGGTGTCTGTTATCATAACCGCGGGGTAGCCCTGCTGCCAGAAGGACCAATGGTCGGACCAGTTGATGCCGGGGACGAACTCGGGCAGGCAGCCGGCCTGTGAGGGAAACTTGCAATTCCTGCGAAATGAGGCGACGACTCTGTGCAACAGCTTGCGGGAGGAGAGGTTGCCGACGAAGCCAAGAAAATCGCCGGTTGAGGGATAGAACAAACTAAGAGGAAATGGGTATTTCTGGCTGTCGGGCTGGTCGGAGTAATAGCCGATGGTCTCAAGGCAGAGCATAGCGACGATGTTATCGCCTCTTTCCCGGCACTGTCTTGCGTAAACCATACTTCCCATCTGGTCTGTCTGGAAGAACGGTGGTTCTTCATTTGCGAAGAAGACGAATCGCAGAGTTTGGGCGGTCTTTTGGCCAGCGAATCGGCGGGCCAATGCAAGTGCCGCAGCCACAGCGGAGCAGTTGTCATTGGCGCCGGGACTACCCAGCACAGAATCGTAGTGTGCGCCAATAATCACAATCCGGTCCGGGTGTTTTGTCCCCGTGATTTCGGCTTCGAGGTTGGAGCAGGTTCTGCCCTCGACGTCGAAGTCCTGCCGGCGGACTGTGTAACCGGCGACGGTGAGTGAGTTTTCTAAAAACAAGGCGGCGGCGGCGAGGTTATGATAGTTGAATATATTCTTCTGGCCGATTTGGCCAGCAAGCTTCTCCACATCCGCCGCCAGTTCGTTACGCAGGGAAATTTGAGCATCAGTTAAAGGGGGCAATGGGCCGGTGTAGGTTTTTCCTGGCATTTTGAACATCGCGAAATACGACCATACGCAAAATATCACAATAACCGCAGCCAGAACGGCAAGCCGAATGACCGCACCGCGTGTTATAATCTTTATGGTAAAGATTCTTCGCATCGTGGTTTTATAGCGCCGGCTCTGCACCGCTCTGGCGCAGGACCGGTCTTGCTTCCATTGTATTTTGCTCAAGCAGGATATGTCCAGAAAAATTGGGGCGATAAATATGCGCAAAAGGACGGTAAGCTGCTATTGTGCAATTTAGCAGATGGTGTATAATCTGCGAAGAGATATATTCATCATAAGAAAGGGACTCTTATGGTTGGGGTTGAAAGCCGCCCGGCCACTCAAGAGAAACTGGAGATACTCAGCGCCGATGCGCAGTATGACCTGGCGTGTGCGTGCAGTGCCGATAAAGACGAGCATCGCAGGCGAAACAGTGACGGCAAATGGATATATCCGGTAACACTTCCGAACGGCGGGACGAGCACGCTTTTCAAGACGCTAATTTCAAATGTGTGCACGAATGACTGCAAATACTGTCCGCTAAGACAGCAAAAAGACATCCGCAGGTGTAGCTTAAGTGCGGAAGAGACGGTGAAGGTCTTTCTGGACTATTACAGGCAGCGGAAGGTCTTCGGGCTGTTTCTAAGCTCGGCGGTGTCGGGTTCGGCTGACGCCACAATGGATAAGCTCAATACGACAGCGAGATTGCTGCGAGAAAGGCACGGGTTCTGCGGGTACATTCACCTGAAGATTATCCCGGGTTCGAGCGATGCGGCTATTGAGCAGGCGGTCTCGCTGGCAAATACGGTGTCGGTGAACATCGAAACGCCGGGAGAGGCGCGGCTGGCAGAGCTGTCGGAGAAGAAAAAATATATCAGTGACATTATCGAGCCGATGAAGCTGGTAAGCCGGCTTACCGCTGAGGGGTCGAGGTATTCAAAGGTCAAGCAGACAACGCAGTTCATCGTGGGGGCGGCAGGGGAACCAGACGCGGAAATCGTCAGGTACACGGGGGCGCTGTACAAACGGCTGAATATGCACAGGGTGTATTTCAGCGGCTATCAGAAAGGATTAGGAGATGAGCGTATAGCCGGCGAACAAACGGAGCCGGTAATATCCACGGACGTATTTACCCGGGAGCATCGGCTGTATCAGGTGGACTTTCTGCTTCGCAAATACGGATTCAACGAATCGGACATAATCTTTGACGAGAAGGGCAACCTTTCTTTGAGCATCGACCCTAAAGAATGCTGGGCGAGGAGCCATCCTGAGGCATTTCCTGTAAATGTGAACCGGGCATCGAGGTGGCAGCTTCTGAAAGTCCCCGGGCTTGGGCCGATTACGGTTAAGCGGATTTTAGAGCAGCGAAGAAAAAACCGCATAAGGCGTATCGAGGATATCGGTAAGGTTGGGGTTAGATTGGCGAAAGCAGGGAAATACCTGGTCTTTTAATAATATCCCTGCCGACAAGGGGTATTTCATACACTTTCAATTTCGGTGAGGACTAACTGGGCGACCTTCGGCAGCATTCTCTTTAAGTTGGGGGACAATTCCGTGCCGGGGTCAATGCTGGCCGGTTCGATTCCGATGATTGTGATTTTTGAGAGAGGACCGAGCTGGCCGGCCATCTGAAACACATCTTTTAGGGTGATATCGTGAAGTGAGGTTCGGGGCGCATTTTCAGTCTCGAAATCCCGCGGCGAGAAAGAATAAATTTGTCCCGGTTTGCCTTCCGCCTTAACAGCATCGACTATAACGACTTTGTCCGGCTGGCGGATAAAGTCAATCAGGTCAAAGCCGGCCGTGCCGCCGTCAAGCAATTCAATGTCCGGGGGCAGCTTTTTTTGTTTGAGATACTCGATAAGATGGACGCCGAAGCCCTCATCCTTCAACAGAAGGTTGCCACAGCCGATAATGAGTTTGGTTTGTGTTTTACTCAACGCGGAACTTTTTCATCTGGCCGTTCGGCTTGATTAAGTGGACACTGCAGGCCATGCAGGGGTCAAAGGAACGAACAACCCTGAGCGCCTCGACAGGATTATCAGGGTTGGCGACCGGTGTATCAATCAGGGCCTTTTCCATAGGACCGACAATTCCCTTATCATCGCGGGGAGAGGTATTCCATGTTGATGGGACTACGCATTGATAATTTTCAATCTTGTGGTCCTTGATTCTGAGCCAGTGGCCAAGCGCGCCGCGCGGCGCCTCGACCATACCGCAGCCCTCGGCGGAATCGGGAACGGAACATTCAGCGTAAATCGGCTGATTGAGTTTTAGCTGCATAAGCCAGCTCTCCAGAGAATTGGCAATCTTCTGTGCCTCCAGAGCACGGGCGGCGTGACGGTCGAGCACGGAGATACCGTCCTTGTAATCGCCGTTTATCCACATTCTCGCCAGCGGGCCTACCTCGTAAGGGACACCTTCGTACCGAGGGGCCTTTGCCCAGGAATAAGCGTTCGGCTTGCCCGGCTGTGGGTCGGTGACGCCATCGGCAGGATTTTTTCCCGAGGTTTCATCTTTGTACCAGGAATATTTTACGTCCTCGGTTATCTTTGCCGCATCGACATCCAGCAGCTTGCCGTCAGTGTATCTGCCCCGCTTGAATAATTTATTTTTACCGGTCGAATCCAAATCAAAGACGCCGTAAGCCAGCAGATTCTTATGGCCGGCGCCGATTTTTTTATAATCGCCGTAAGCCGATGCGATTGTCATAACATCAGGGACATAAACATTATCAATAAAATCCTGCACCTTTTTCAGCCGCCACAAAAACCCCTTAATCTTATCTACTGTGGGCTTCTGGGTAACGCCGCCGGCGACAAAGCCGACGTGATGGGGGGCCTTCCCGACAAAAAGCGCCCGCATCTCGTGAGGGATTGTCCTTATTTTAAGTGCCTCGAGATAATGAGCGACGCAGGCGTCGTTTTGCTTTTTACTCAGGCGGTAGTCCGCTTTATAGCGGGGAATAAACGGGGGTTTATCAGGGCCGGTGATGTAGTCCAACGCGGCTAAATGATAAAAGTGCAGTATGTGTGAGTGAATATAATTTGCCCCCACTACGAGATTTCTGATGATTCGGGCGTTGTCGGGAGGCGTTACGCCGAATGCGTTATCGAGATTGTATGCGGCGGCCAAAGCATGCGATGCGGAGCAGACGCCGCAGATACGCTGGGTTATGTGGACGGCATCACGCGGGTCTCTGTCCTTGAGGATTATCTCGAATCCGCGAAATAACGTGGCGCGGCTCTTAGCATCGGTTACCTTACCGTGGGCCACTTCAACCTCAATCCCTAAATGCCCTTCGATTCGGCTTACCGGGTCAATTACGATTTTTTGTTTTGGCATTATCGATTGCATCCTTTGCTACTTACTTATTCTATTTATCAAGCCAGTTCTGTTTGCTTTTTCGGCCAGCGATGTTCCGGCAGGGCGGTATAAAAGGGGGAAGGCCCATCCGGGAAATCAGGGCTGCAGCAGCCGATACAGGGTGCACCTGCGCCGATGCACCATTCTGCGGCGTTGTTCCAACGCCGCAGGGGGCAGTCAGAGTAGGTTTCCGGCCCTTTGCAGCCCAACATAATCAAACAACCCTTCTCCCCGAATTTTGAGGCAAATTTCCCGTCGATATAGTAAGAATAGTTGGGGCAATTCTGATGGATAGTGTCGGCAAAGAACATCTTCGGCCTGGCCCTGTCATCGAGTTCGGGGGTGCCGTACATAATCAGATGAACAAGCGTTCCTACAAACCAATCGGGATGTGCGGGACAGCCGGGGATATTGATGACGGTGGCTTCCTTACCCAGAACATCTTTTACGCCCTTTGCCCCTGTCGGATTCGGCTTTCCGGCGGGTATTCCGCCGTGTGTGGCACAGGCACCGAGAGCGATGACCGCCTTTGCCTTTGGGCCGAGGTCTTTGACGGCCTCGAGCATTGTAATATGTTTGCCGTTTTTCTCTCCGATGGTGCAGTATATGCCATTATCCTTCGTGGGTATTGCGCCTTCAACGACCAGAATAAACTGTCCCTTTTTCTCTTCGGCTTGTTTATAGAGGTGGGAAATCGCCATCTCTCCGGCGGAGGCCATTATCGTGGGATTATACTGGACGGTAACGATTTTAAGCAGGACATCGGCGATTGAGGGATGTGTGGTATTCAGCACGGAGACCAGACAGCCGTCGTCGCCTGCGCCCTGAACCCATATAACCGGAGGATTGCCCGCCGCCGCCCGTTCAAGCGCCTGGACCACCTCGGGGATATAAACTTGCGAAATCCCCCATCCGGCCGCCGATGCGGCACACAACTTTAAGAATTCACGCCGGGATGTTTTCATATCTTTCTCCTGTATAAATCAGCCATCCCGACAGAGTCGGGGTTCCGCAATTTTGCATTTTGCACCCCCACTTGCGTTGGGGGCAGGCTTTGATTTTTACATTTTCAAACTGACCGTTGGTCAGTTTGAGTCTTTTTAGCAGGAAGGCGACCGATTTTGCAACGATTTTTTGCGAATTTTTTTTGTTACGATTTCGACCTTACACTTCGGTATAGCGGCCAGAAACCTCTGGCCGTAGGATTTCTGCACTATTCTGCTATCGAGGACAACGATTATACCGGTGTCTGTTTTGCTTCGAATCAATCGGCCGAAGCCCTGCTTGAATTTGATAATCGCCGACGGTAACTGGTAGTCGTAAAAGGGATTGCCGCCCTGAAGTTTTATCTGCTCGAGGCGGCCGGCAAGCAGCGGCTGGTCAGGAACGGCAAACGGCAGCCGGGCGATAATCACACTGCTAAGCGCCTCCCCCGGCACATCGACCCCCTGCCAGAAGCTGTCGGTGCCGAACAAAACACTATCGGCCTCGGCCTTAAAACTTTCCAAAAGTACTGTCCTGTCAATTCCCGCACCCTGCTTGAGCAGCTCAATATCATTGTCGGCAAGCCAGCCGGCTATGGTCTCGGCGAACTTTTCGAGCATCTCGTAACTGGTAAAAAGCAAAAAGCTCCTGCCGTGTGTTTTGCGTATGTATTTTTCCACCGCTTTTGTTGCAGCAGCAATAAAGCATGATTCGTTGGGGTCCGGCAGGTCTTTCTCGATATAGAGCGTAACCTGTCTTTCATAATCGAACGGCGAGCCGAGTTTAACCGCATCATAATCCACAGGACTCTGCAAGCTACTTAGGCCTATCCGATTAGCAAAGAAATCAAACCCGCTTTTCCCCGACTCCGTGTCGGTGCTTAAAGTCGCACTGGTCAGTATCACCGATTCATATTTGTCGAACAGGCACCTTTTGACGTCCTCTCCGACATTCACTGCCGCACTTTTCAAACGAATGGATGTGCTTCTGTTGTCGGCCGATTCAACCCAATAGACGAAACCATCCCTGCTCTGCGTCAAAAAGCAATCTAAATCCTGCGAAAGCTGCGTGCAGCGGTCGATGAATCTGGTCAGCTCGAATTTTTCATCAACATCCTCGGCGGCTGAAGCCAGCCGGCTCAATTCCAACTGCAGATTCTTTAGATGTCCCGACACAGTGTCATCAACAAAGTTCTTATAACACCTGCCGTTTGTCTCATCCTTCGTTGCCTCGAACCACCCGTGAACCCGTTTAAAGAAGCCGGCCGCTGCGGTGGCTGTCCGGCTGACCGCATCGATGGCTTTATCGGCGCCGGTGTAGGCAAGCAGTCCTTTACGGGTTCTGGGGTTGTAAAGCCCGTCGAGCAGGAACTTGATTTTGCTGTTGCTGATGTTTATGCCGAAATGGTCTTCGGCGACGTGCTCGATATTGTGTGCCTCATCGACAATCACATAGCGATAATCCGGCAGAATCGACACGGAGTTTTCTCTGAGCTGAAGGTCGCTGAACATCAGTGCGTGGTTGGCAACGATAATATCGGCGGAGCCAAGCCGGCGTCTGGCACGCCAGTAAAAGCAGTCGCTAAAATGGGGACACTTCCGAGAGCGGCAGTTGCCGTGCTCGCTTTTGACGGTGTCCCAAATACGGCTTTTCGGTAGAAAAGGGATGTCACTGAGCGAGCCGTCTTTTGTCTGATTTGCCCAGTTGCTTATCACGGCAAGGGCGGAGCCGAACTCATCAAAAAGCCCCTTCTGTCTGCGCAGGGCAAATTCGAGGCGGCGCTTGCAGAGATAATTGCCTCTGCCCTTTGCCAGAACAGCGGTGAATTTGTGGGGCATAGAATCTACTAAAAAAGGGATGTCCTTATTGATAAGCTGCTCCTGCAGCGTTATGGTAAAGGTGCTGATAAGGACTCTGCCGATGTTGCGGTAAACCATTTCTATGGCGGGTACAAGATATGCGAAGCTCTTTCCGACACCTGTGCCGGCCTCGACGGCGAGATGCCGGCCGTCCAGAAAAGCAGCTTGAACGGCACGGGCCATTTCAACCTGCTGGCACCGACGCTCAAAGCCGGCAAGGGACTGTGAAACAGGCCCGCCTGCTGCAAAAACCTCTTCTATATTCAGGGTTCCCAAAGACACTTTGCTCGGCCAAATGTATGGAAAGACAGCGACTTCCGTAATCAACAGTGTTTAGTATACAACGGACAGGTTTATTTTTCTATACGCTATCTGCTAACCCCACCCAGCGCGCTGGGCGGGGCTAATCTGATTCTATCGTCTCGTCGATGGCTTTTTTAAGCGTGGTCACAGCGGGGGTGGGCATCTTTTCGTAGGCGCCATCAACGGCCTTTTTAGCCCATTCAAATCTGCCCATCTGGTAATAAACGTATGCAAGTAAAAAACGCAGCTCAGCGGCATCGGTCATCTGCACCCACTGCCTAACATCGGCTAATCTGGTCTCGATTTTATCCTGGTCACCGAGCATAGCTACAATGTCGACCTTAAAGTGTACGTATCCGGGGAAAATCTCGAGAGCCCTGGAAAGAAACAGGGCACTGCTCATATATTCGCCGGCGGCAAACAGTGCGTGGCCCTTGCCGGCATAGGCAAGAGGGTCGTCCGGCTTGTAAATTGAGGCCAGAGTATAAGCATCGGCAGCGCGATAGTATTTACCCTCTTTGAGATACTGTTCGGCGGCTCTGATATGCTGATTGAATTTATCTTCCGAAAAACCGGCAAAGGTCTTATGTTCACCCAAAATGGCCTTGGCCCTGACAGATAAATCGACCTGCTCGAAAATTCCATCCAACGGCGAGGCCTTCTCCTGGCCCTCGGCATCTGCTTCGGTCTGGCCGGGCTGGCCCGGCTGTTCAAGTGTTTTTTGGTAGTCTCCAACCTGCTGTCTCATTTGCTCATAGACATCAAGCTCCTGCTGGCGGGCCTGGTCGTCCGGCACCTGTGCCTCGCCGTAAGGCGTCCTCGCAGAGTCCGCCGGACTGCGGACAAAAGATTGCAGAATATCCTCCGGCGTCTCCGGGCCGGACAACGATGAAGAGTCTCCGGTAAGCTCTTTCTCAAGCTCGGCTGCTCTATCGGCTACATATTGAAGTTGACGCTGGAACTGTTCCATCTGCTCCTCGGTCTGCTCGGCGGTCAACCTTCTGCTTTGCCGGTACTTCTCAACCTCACTTAACAGCCCTTTTTCCAGTTGCCCAGCGCCGACTGACAACGGCCTGCTGACTCCTACCCCGCGACTTACTGCAGTGCCGACGTCACCCACGGCCGAATACGGGTAGCCAGCAAGGGAAGACTGCCTGTACCCGTCGTAAGATGCAGCGGTGTCCCAGCCGGACAATTGCTGGTCCGCCGTAAGGCGTCCTGCGGACTGCAGCAGAGTTTGCTGAGTAAATCCGTCATCAATACGGTCATTAATCCTCGCAGCAGATGTGGTGCCATAAGCGGTCGGCGGAGTAAAGACGCCCCGGCTGCCGGGCCTTGTAGTGGCTACCGTGGCCGTGGGCGAATAATACGACCCGTATCTACCTGCATAACGACCCGTATAACGGCCAAAATCCTCCGAGCCGGCTGAATCTCTCAAAAAGGAATCGAGTGAAGACGAACTATACGGTACCGAGCCGGCTGCCGCTACAAAATCCGAGGGTGCTCGATACGGCACGACGCCGCGAAAGTACCTGCCGCCACGGATATTACCGGTAATCAGCAGGTTGCCGCTTGTATCAATGGGGTTAGGGCTTCGAACCAGGCCGCTGCGGAAAGTGCTGGGCGGAACTAATCCTGAGCCGACGGGGTTGTCAACAGCCCCGACAGCTACCGAAAAGAAAATAAGAAGCATACCTACTGTGATAAACGCCAGCCGAACTTTCATAATCCTAAATACCCTATTACGCAGCAATATGTTCATAAATTAACCCCTTTTACACCGTCTATTTTAGATACTTCGGCTTTTCAGCCCAGCTAAGCTTGGTGGCGAGGGTATCCCACTGGGTTCGCAGCGGATTATTGACAATCAGAAAATCACCCTTATGCCTTTCGACCCTGACCACATCATCAACCGACAGGCCCAACGAGGCCTGACCATCGACCGAGACGGTCGTGCCCTCATTAACACGAACACCAAAGACCTCCACCGTGCTGTCGGCATTGATAACAATCGGCCTGAAACTAAGCGAATGGGGGCAAAGAGGCGTGATAACCATCGCCTGCATCTCACCGGACAATATCGGCCCTCCGGCGGACATATTATAGGCGGTCGAGCCGGTCGGAGTGGAGATTACAAGCCCATCACTTACACAGCCGGCTAACGGCTGACCATCCACCGTTATCTTCAGTTCAACCATTCTAAAAGGTGGTCCTGCAGCGATGAAGACATCATTCAGCGCCGCCGAGCAGAACCTCTCCTTCCCGGCGTGGAAAACCACGCAGCCCAGCATCATCCGTTTTTCCACATGGGTCTTTCCTGACGCTAAAGCAGGGAAAAATTCCTTAAGCTCGTCAACGCTGAACTCCGCCAAAAAGCCGAGCTTTCCGAGGTTGACGCCTATCACCGGCACAGAGGTCTGGCTTAAGGTCCTCGCAGCCGAGATGATGCTGCCATCACCGCCGAAAACAACGGCAAAATCACACTTATCGAGAATATCAACGGTACACCGGTCTATACCGCAAGTGGCGACGATGTCGGCCTTGCCCTTCACAAAGTCGCTAAAATCGGCAATTACCTCGGCGGCGCGGCCTTTTTTCGGGTCGCTGAATATTACCAATCTGGGCACTGGCTCGTTGCTTGTTGCTCGCATCCCATATCTCGTTAAATAAAAGCAAAAGCGCGTAAGTAAGTTTTTACTATGACTTTAGCATCTTTTTCACCGTCTGTGCTATTTTATCGGCAATTATGCCAGCTTCCATAAGCTGTCGGCTTCGGGAATCGTGTTTTATGAACCTTTTGGACGGCCCAATCATAGTTAACCGTTCTTTAATCTGCCCACCGAGGACAGCAACAGCCGATTCGAGAACGGCTGAGCCGAACCCGCAGGCGAGACGATGGTCCTCCACGGTTATTATACCCTTGCCCTTACCAAGCAGAGAAATGATTTTTTCATCGATAGGAGCGGCAAAGCGGGCATTTATGAGGTCAACTTCAATCGCCTCACGCTGCAGCAAATGGGCGGCGGCGAGGGCCTCCGTGAGCACAACGCCGTAACTGACAATCGCAACAGCCGATTTAGGACTGCTTGCCAGCACCACACCTTTGCCGAGCTCAAACGGCCGGGCACAGGCGGTTCTGTCAAACTCGTCGGCCGGAACAAGGTCCTTCGGATACCTTATACAGACCGGCCTGTTCTCTCCCAAGGCAAAATCTAAAGCCAATTCTAATTCGAGGCCGTCGGCAGGGGCTGTCAGCACCATATTCGGCATCATTCGCAAAAAGCCGACGTCCATCAGTCCATGATGCGTCGGGCCGTCGGAGCCGACGACGCCCGCCCTGTCGATGCAAAAAACAACAGGCAAATTCTGCAAAGCCACCTCCTGGAATATCTGGTCGAAACTTCGCTGAAGGAAGGTCGAATAGATACAGACGACGGGCCTTGCACCGGTCTTTGCCATGCCGGCTGCGATATCGACGGCGGTACCTTCGGCGATACCGACATCGTAAAATCTGTCGGGAAACCTCTTTCGGAATTCAGCTAATCCCGTGCCGTCACACATTGCCGAGGTTATAGCGACGATTCGGCTGTCGGTCTGGGCCAATTTTGTCAAATGCTCACCGAAAACACGGGTGAAGCTGGGTCTGGCGGCAGCGGTGGTACCGGCCTCTACAAGGTCTCCGTTTATCTTGAACGGGCCGGTCGAATGAAATCTGGGCCGGTCCTGCTCAGCGGGACTGAAACCCTTGCCCTTCTTCGTGTAAACGTGCAGAATCACAGCCGTGTTTAACTGGGCCAATGCGCTGAACAACTGTATAAGCGAGCCGATGTCGTGGCCATCAACGGGACCGAAGTAAGGGATATTTAAACTCTCGAACATCTGGCTGGTCGGCAGCGCCATTCGAATACCTTTTTTAATCCTCTCGACCGCCTCTTCCACACTTTTGCCGATAACGGGCAGGCGCTCGAGAATATTTGTGGTCGTCTTTCGCAAATCCTCATAAGTATGGCTGAGGCGGACCTTGGAAAAGTATTTTGCTAACGCCCCGGCGGTAGGGTCTATCGCCATTGAGTTGTCGTTTAATACTATAAGCAATTGCCTCTTGACTAATCCGAGATTGTTCAGTGCCTCAAAGCTGCTGCCGTTAACGATACTGGCGTCACCGACAAGCGCAACGATTTTATTCGTCGCTCGTCCATCTTCTGTCTTCTGTCCTCTGTCCTCTGCCTTCTGTTCTCTGCCTTCTGTTTTCTGTTCTCTGCCTTCTGTTTTCTGTCGTATCTGTTCACCTAAAGCCATTCCGATTGCCGTCGCTATTGAGGTGCCGGCGTGGCCGACGGTGAACTGGTCGTATATGCTTTCATCAGGATTTGGAAATCCACTTGGGCCGCCAGCGTGGCGAAGATGAGCGAAGCTATCTTTCCTTCCGGTAATGATTTTGTGGGTGTAGCACTGATGGCCGACGTCCCAGAGCAGCTTATCGGTCTTGAAGTCGAAGGCATAGTGCAGGGCCAGCGTTAACTCGACTGCACCGAGGTTGCTGGCTAAATGCCCGCCGGTCCTGCTGACTGAATCGAGAATAAACTGCCGTATTTCACCGGCCAAGCCCGCAAGCTGGTCCACTGACAGCTTCTTCAAGTCATCGGGACTATCTATTTGGTCTAATAATTCACCCATACAAGCAAGTCATTATACAGAACAAAGCCACAAATTTCAATCAAAACCACCCCCCCACCAATTGTCCCGCCGGAAGGCGCCCTGCGGAGCGAATCGAGGGTCTTTGTCTGATAGCCAGAGAGCAACCCTTGGTTCCGGGTCAACTGGTGCGGGGCTCGACACTTGATTACCGTTGCAATCTCGGCGGAAAAAGCTATAATGCAAGGTACGAATAACGAAATACCGAGCGACAAAATATGATTGTCGGCGTGATGACAGCACGATTGCATTTGAACGGCATAACCTCGCTTAAGGAAAAGCGAGGCATCGTCAAGAGCATAATCGGCCGGCTAAAAGTGAGGTTCAATATCTCAATCGCGGAAGTTGACGCACACGGCAATAAAAACGGCGCCGTCATCGGCATTGCGATTGTCTCCAATGATACCAGCTTCATACACGAACGGTTTGACACTATCATAAATTTTATGCAAAAGGACGGCCGATTCTACCTCGGACAAATCGAGCGAGAGACGTTCAGCTCGTAACTCGATTCAAAAGGTGCTGTCAACGATAAATCTTGCGCTGAGGAATATATCGATAGCCGCCGCCGAGCACAGCACAGTAAGCCGAAGCGGGTGAATACGTAATTTTGCACGCACTGTAAAAAATATGATGGTTATCGCAACCGCACCGAGTATGTACATCTTTGCTGCCTGAGCAAAGATTCTGCCGGCCTTCGCCCCAAGTCCTGCGAATACCTGAAAGCACTCCGCTGCCAGTAATAGTGTTATTATTGAAAGCACCACCATAACCGCCGCTGTTATCAGCAGCAATTTTCTATCGGCGAAGCCAGCTAAGACAAGTCCCTGCATCCCCACCCCTATAAGTATCGAGCAGCATAAAAGGGGAATCGCCAGCCAGATGACAGGGCTGACATTAAAAACAGGATTGCAAAAGCCAAGTATCACGCCAACGGCAAAGATTATCAATGTGCCGAATCGCCGTGCCGCCAGCAGCATCGAGCCACCCACAATCAGAAATGCCATCGGAACATGGTAGAGGCCGAGAGGTGTCAAGCCCCGTTCTGCCGCCGCGAGCGGAGCTAATAGAAAAGCCAAATCGGACAGGTGCAGTTTTGTCTGTACCGGAATTGCAAACAACCGCCAGCGGGCGGATAACTGAAAAAACGATATTATCGCCAGAAACGGTAATGTCGAAAACAGCCAGCTCACCCACCGCCACTTGGCCTTAGCTCTACCACAGGTAGGGCCGAACACAGCGGGGCAGAAAAGCCAAGGGACGGCTGCAACCAAAAGCCCCGCCGTCGGATGGTAGCCGGCCAGCGCCAGTGCAAAAGGCCCGAAGCCGTAGGTCGCCCCTGCAAAAAACGAGCACGCAAACGAGCCCACCCACCGCCGGCTCAGCACGTAAACGCCTAAACAGGCCAAGCAGGCGTTTATGACGACAAGAAACCGTAATTCGTTGAAGTGTTTGAAATAGGGCTGATAAAGATAGACAGCGAAGCCGGCGTAAAGTAACGCTGCTGCGATGAGCTTGCTGAGTTTGGTGTTCGGCATTTTATATTCCGGCCGCAGTCCACAGGACGCCTTCCGGCGGCAATCATCGCCGAGCATCGAGTTACACTGCTGTTCCCGTTGCGAGTGTGCTTAAGTTAGAGTGCGGCCTTTACCTCTGTTGGCTTCTTCGCAGGTGATTTCTTTACGTCCACTATATCTATTGCCGGTTTCGGAGCGGCTTTCTTCGGGCATTCGCCGGTCCAGCAGTACAAACAGAGTTCTTCTTTGGGCCGTCCGATGGCTTTAACCATATCATCCACAGTCTGATATCGCAGTGTTGAGACGCCCAGGTCTTCGGCAATCCACTCCACCATCCTTTTGTACTTTTCAGAATTTGCATCGATATATTCCGACACATCCTTCAGGTCGCTACCTTCCAAGCTGCGAATCGCTTTGCGGGCGGCAAGCTCACTGGTGGAGCGAGTGGAAAGATTAAACCTGCACGGAAACATCAAAGGTGGACAGGCAGGCCTTACGTGTATCTTTTTGGCGCCGCAGTCCCACAGTTTCTTTATAGTGAAATTCTTAAGCTGCGTCCCCCTTACAATAGAATCCTCACAAACAACGATGCTGTTGCCTTCAATTACCTCTTTAATGGGGATAAGTTTCATCTTTGCAATCAGGTCACGTGTCTGCTGTGAAGGTGGTGTATAGCTTCTGCCGTATCCTGGTGTGTATTTAACAAGCGGGCGTCTGAATGGTTTACCCGATTCCATCGCGTACCCTAATCCGTGGGCACACCCGGAGTCTGGAACCCCTGAGACAAGGTCAACCTCAATATCCTTATCGCGTTTTGCAAGGGACCGACCGCATCTTTCCCGAACTACTTCCACATTTATCCCTTCATAGCTCGAAGCGGGAAAGCCGGTATATATCCACAAGAATGCACAAATCTGGTTTATATTTCTCCCGCCTGGCCTTCTTTGCGCTATGCCATCTTCATTTATCAGGATTATCTCCCCTGGTTGAAGGTATTTTGTAATCTCAAATCCGTTGTTTGGAAATGCGGTGGTCTCCGCGGTTACCGCCCATGCATCTTCCCCCTTGCCGACAATAAGGGGTGTGTATCCGAATCTGTCTCTTGCTGCGTATATACCGTCTTTATGCAACAATAAAAGTGAACAGGAGCCCTCTATAGAATCAAATACGTTTTCTATGCCGTCTATCAAATCGTTTCCCCGGTTGACTAACTTTGCTATTAACTCCGGAGTATTAACCGCCCTTTTGCTTACCTCGCTGAAGGACACCCCCTGTTTTAGCAGTTTTTTCGCCAGGCGCTCGGCGTTTTCCACAAATCCGCTGGTTACTATACAAAATGGCCCGAATTTTGAATTCAGATAGATGGGTTGTTCATCATAGTCACTGATAACGCCAATACCCTTGTTGCCGACTATGTGCTTGTAATCATCATAAAATTTCGATCTAAACTGGCTCTGGCTGAGGTCGTGTATTTGGCGGGCGAAATCTTTCCCAAGCACCGCCATACCTCCATATTCGGTCCCCAGATGCGAATGATAATCCGTGCCATAGAAAAGGGTTTCGGCGCAATTCTTTTTCGAGACTACTCCAAAAATACCACTCATATCCTGCCTCCTGTGTCAGAAATCAGAAGTCAGAAGTCAGAAGTCAGAAGTCAGATTCTTCTGTCCTCTGTCCTCTGTCCTCGTGGGCTATTTGAGGATTACCTTGCCGGTTCCCGTTGTTACCCTTCCAATTTTATAAACCCTCTCACCATACTTAGTCAGTTTCTTTTTTATCGAATCAGCGAAATCCT
The DNA here is from genome assembly GCA_964405375.1 of uncultured Pirellulales bacterium. GTDB lineage: Bacteria > Planctomycetota > Phycisphaerae > Sedimentisphaerales > Anaerobacaceae > CAYONQ01. The sequence continues at coordinate 26,074 of CAYONQ010000006.1, read as the reverse complement.
CGGCGACTATCAGCACAAAGCCGATACCCATATTGAAAACCCTGAACATCTCTTGCTCTTCGACGGGGCCTTTGTTTTGTAGAAACGTGAATATCTTCGGCACCGCCCAGCTCGATTTTTTTATAACGGCGTTGCAGTTTCCCGGCAGGATTCGCACGATGTTTCCCGCCAGGCCGCCGCCGGTAATATGTGCCATACCGTGAACGATGCGTTTGACCTTGTACTTCGACAGCAGCTTTACTATCGAGCGGACGTAGATTCGCGTCGGCTCTAACAGGACCGCGGCCAGTTCGGCACCGCCAAGTTCGTCTAATGTATCGGTCATTTTCAGCGGTGCTTTTTTGAAGCAGATATTTCGCACAAGCGAGAAGCCGTTGCTGTGCAGGCCGCTTGAGCCGAGGCCAAGTATTATATCACCATTTCTGACTGTTCGGCCGGTGATGATTTTTTTTCGCTCGACCACGCCGACGGCGAACCCGACCATATCGAAGTCGCCTTTTGCGTAAATGTCGGGCATTTCGGCGGTCTCGCCCCCTATCAGCGCACAGTCAGCCAGCCGGCAGCCGGCGGCGATGCCCTTTACCATTTCGGCGATTACATTGGGCTCAATCTTATTGACCGCCAGATAATCTAAAAAGAACAACGGCTCAGCACTCTGTACGAGCATATCGTTTACACACATCGCCACCGCATCAATGCCAACCGTGTCAAACCTTTTCGCTGCGGCGGCGATTTTTATCTTCGTTCCGACACCGTCGGTGCAGGCGACAAGGACGGGGTTTCTATAGTTTTTTTTGAAAAGCCGTTCGTCATAATCAAGCCGAAACATCCCTGCAAACCCGTCTTTTAGCTCGATGACCCTCGGCCCAAATGTGCTGGCGACGGCTGAGTATATCTGCTCGACGGCCTGCTCGCCGGCGCCGATACTCACACCGGATTGTTCGTAGCTGACGTATTTAGTCATCTACTTGCTACCCTCGTATTTCGTCATTCAATATCGTCAAACATACGCGTCTGATAGTGTTCCATAGTAAACTTGTTCACCGCAACATCCACCGGTATTCTGTATTCTCCGGTCCAGCAGGCGGTGCAGTAGTTGTCTTTCAGCATCGCAGCGCAACTAAGCAATCCATCCAGCGACATATAGCCGATACTGTCAACCTCGAGAAATTCTCTGATTTGCTCGAGGTTGCGGTTATTCGCCAGAAGCTCTTCCTTGGTCGGAAAATCCACGCCGTAGAAACAGGGAAATCTCAACGGCGGACAGCTCACCCGCATATGAATCTCTTTTGCGCCGGCGGCACGCAGCTCTCTGATTTTTCCTCTTGTGGTGGTGCCGCGAACGATTGAGTCGTCCACTACAACGATGCGTTTTCCCCTGACGGCCTCCTTTACCACTGCCAACTTAAGTTTGACATCCAGCTCTCTTAATTTCTGGTCCGGTGAGATAAACGTCCTGCCTACATAGTGGCTCCTGACCAGCCCCATTTCGAAGGGCAGTTTACTCTGCTGTGCGTATCCGATTGCCGCCGATGTCCCCGAGTCCGGCACGGGTATTACGGTGTCGGCGTCGGCCGGATGCTCTATGGCCAATCGCCTTCCGAGCTTTTTTCTAAACTCGTGCACATTTTCACCAAAAATGGTGCTGTTTTGCTTGGCGAAGTAGATGTGCTCAAATATACAGTGTGCCGGCGTTACGCTTCCAGGACTTACGAAGAATCTGCTGCTCAATCCGTTTTTATCTAATGTAACGATTTCACCGGGCTCAACCTCGCGAACGAATTCTGCCGCTACGGCGTCGAGGCCGCAGGTCTCACTTGCAACGATGTAGGCGCCTTTTTCAGTCCGGCCGATGCACAAGGGTCTGATGCCGTAAGGGTCGCGTGCCGCCTCGATGCGGTCGGCGAACAGAAACAGCAGGCAATACGCCCCCTGTAAATGGTTTAATACGTGAGCCAGCGGGTCGAAGTTGGCGAGGTGAGTCGGCTTTGCGAGAAGATGGATAATTATCTCGGTATCCGAAGTGGATTTGAATATGCTGCCGTAGGCCTCGTATTCGTCCCGAAGCAGGGCTGCGTTGACGAGATTTCCGTTATGTGCAACTGCGACCTGTCCGTGGGAGTATTCGCTCAAAAGCGGCTGGTTGTTAATGGGGATGCTGGAGCCGGCGGTGGAATATCGCACGTGGCCGATGGCCATTGGATTGGCCAAGTTCTCCAGAAGCCCTGAGCCGCTGCGAAAGACCCTGCCCACGGTGCCCATACCGCTGTAGCACTGGATAAATTCGCCGTTACTGGAGGCGATTCCCGCAGACTCCTGCCCGCGGTGCTGGAGACTATATAAGCCAAAGTAGGTCTTCTGAACTGCCTCAGGGTCTCCGAAAATACCGAACAGACCACAGCTTTCTCGTGGTTCGTCGTTCATTTTACTTTTGCCTTTTTACCTTCTTTGGTAGTTTAGCGAGTTGGTCAAATCAAGTCAAATGTTCCCTGAACGTCCCACAACGAAAAAAATGTTGACTTACCTATCTTCTAATACGATAATGGCTTAATTAACATAAATTTTTAATGTTCTACGGCTTTGAAAGGGTCACAATTATGAAAAGTTATCTTTACTCGAAACTCGAAAGATTAGCCCTGCTTTTAACATTTGTCGCTGTTTGCGGTCTGGCGGCAGGGGCCGATGTCAATGCAGCTGAGCCGAATAGCACCGCCGAGCCGGCTGCCGACAGCATTGCGGTTACTGTAAACGGCACCAACATTTACGAAAGCCAGATAGAGGCGGAAATTAAGCCGCAGCTTGAGAAGATGGCCCAGCAGCTCTCGCCTCAGTTCGTTGAGCAATACAAAAAGCAAATCAGAGAAAAGGCCCTCAATGGGATGGTAGAGATGCTGCTGCTGGATGAAAAGGTAAAAGCAACCAACATAGTAGTTACGGAAGAAGAAGTAATCGAGCATATCAATAAAATAGCGTCTCAGCAGGGACTGTCGCTGGACGATTTCAAGGCGCTGGTTGAGGCCTACGGCCAAACTTTCGACCAGGTAAAACAACGACTCCGAAAAGGGCTTGGCTACCAGAAACTTATCGATGCTCAACTTGCCAGCGAGATAACCGTTACAGAGGACGATGCCAAAAAGTATTATTCCGAGCATAAAAGTCAGTTCGAGACGCCCGAAGAGGTCAGGGCAAGCCATATTCTCATAACACCTGACACCACCGACCCTAACACAGACCCGAACGAGGCCGACGCAAAAGCCAAGGCAAAGACCGAAGAGCTGCTTAAACAAATAAAAGAAGGCGCCGATTTTGCAGAATTAGCCAGGCAGAATTCAAGCTGTCCATCGGCGGCAAGAGGCGGCGACTTGAACTTCTTCGGCAAAGGTCAAATGGTACCGGCCTTCGAGGAAGCGGCTTTCAAACTACAGGTCGGACACGTCAGTGACATTGTTCAGACACAATTCGGATACCACATAATAAAGGTTACCGACCACAAAGAGGCCGGCGTTACAACGTTTGAGCAGGCCAAAAACGGTATATTGCAGACACTAACCCAGCAGAGGCAAAACGAGCTTGCCATGCAGTATGTCAAGACACTGAGGGACAAGGCCAATATCGTTTACCCGCCCGGCAAAGAGCCGTCGTCAACAAGTCCTCAGCCGTGATGTGAGCTGTGTAACATTGCAGCAGGGGTAAAATTGGCTGAGCGGCAAGGTTTATATCAGCGCAGGTCTTCTAATCGGCTGATAAGCCTTTCAGCTCGACCGACACTTTGGTCTGTAGATTCTTTGATTTCGCAAACGAAGCTGTTGGTCTCGAAGCGGCCCCTTACCACCCCGAAGTCGGCATCTTTTGTTTGCTCATCTCCGTTGATGCCGTAGCCTGTTCGCATCGCACCGGTGTATTCTTTCTGGGCATCGGCAAGATTCCAGGACGCCAGCCTTTCGCCGGCTGCCTTCCACTTCTTTACCAGTTCAATAATATCATCAACGGTAATGTCATTGATACCCTTGCCCATTTGCTGTTCTAACGTCCTTGCTGCCCAAGCCCATCTGTAATCAGCATAATTGTTATATGCTGATTGGAGAGCATCCGTTATCTGCTCCAAGCTCCTGATACTGTCATTTTCAATATCAGACAGCACTTTCTCAACGTACTCTTGCGGGGCGAACAACCCGGCCAGGTCCACCCATTTGCCGGTGCCCATATCGGTTTTGGGTTTCAGCACGGAACGCAGCTCATCCCTGCCTTTGAAGGCGCTTTCCGCTAACTTTTCCAATCGTTCAACCAGACAATCACCGAGGAATTTATCGACGGCGTTCTGGTAAACTCTAATGCCGTTGGCTATCGCTGAGTTTTCGACCCTGGCGCCGGGGCAGTTAAGAAAGTCTGTTTGCCCGCCGCCAGCCGCCTTATGGTCTGTAAGTAATCGTTGGCCTTTGAGCAGCTTTTGAGCCGTGTATGGGCTTAAAAGCTCAAAGTTTATAAGGTCAAGCTTTTTCGGGTCTTTTCGCCTGTCGCGGCGGGGCCATTTCCGTTCGTCACGTACCAGCCCTGTCTTGCGCAGGTTTGTGCCGGGGGCAAGGACGGTCTCGCCGTTGCGCTCGGTCAGATACGAAAAAGGGAAATCGCCGGTGTCCGGCCTTCCGTAGTGTTTGCCGACTACAACGCTGAATGCACCGACCTTTGCCGGCCAGAGCATATACGAATCGCTGGCTGTCTTGCTTCCTCTTTCAAGCACTCCCTGATGAACAGGGCCTAATTTATACAAGTGGTTGCTCTGGTTGGAGCCGCTGCCTGCGTTAAAGAACGAAAATATCCCTGCGATTAGCAACGTTGACTTGTGATGAGTAACGGTATAAGGGCCGGCAAATATCGAGCAGGCCTCACCGTGCAGGCATTCACAGTTGGCGAAGAACACCGAGTTTTCCGCCGAAAATTGCCTCGCCACCACGCAGCCCTGGCCTATGAAGCATCTGGATATTACGGCGGCATCGGTAATCTTCGAGCCGGAACAGACGATAAAGTCTTCCGCCGAAACAGCCGGGCCGATATAGACAGGGTCCTCCGGACAGCTATTGACCGAGCCGTTCTCCAATCTGTCAACCGCCTCGATAACACTCCCAGGACCTACCCTGACGTTTTTAACAACCCGGCAGTTAGTAATCCTGGCAGCTTTTGCCACAAATCCCATAGATGAGACGACAGAAACGGTGTAGTCGGCTATCATTTTTTTGAGCTTTTCAACAACCTTCGGCCTGTGGCGGTAGAGCGCTATTATATAGGCGACTTGAGCGGACAGGTGGTCGTAAATCGGTATCTCTCTGCCGCCCGCCTCGTTTATGACGGCCACCTCGGTTCCGTTACCGAAGGAACTTTCGCCGTCGGTGGCGAGCAAATCGACATTCTCGATTACCACCTCGTCTTCTATATGATAGTTGGCGATACAATCTCTGACGTGGTTAATGTACACGTTGTCACCGATGGTGCAGTTGTGTATTGTTGCGTTACTGATGCCGGCCGGTCTTGTAATACCGCCGAAAAACGACAGTTGCTTCTCGAAAACGCCTAATTTTATCTCGCCGGAGAAATGGGTCGATTTTACCGCTGCCGTATTGAACCTTTCGGCGACCTCAACCTTTGACCAGTCATCGCAACTACAGCCCCGGGCCGTGAGCTTGGCGATTTCCTCATCGGATAGCGGACGAAATTTTGTTTTCATTTCTTGGCTTCCGTTATTATTGGTCCTAATAACTCTTCCACACCGGTTTTGCTTCGGCATCAAGCTGCTTTCTAAAATACTCGGCGGTTTTTATCGCAGAGCAGATGCATTTAGTCAAGGTTTTTTTGATTCTTCGAAAATGAGAGCCGCTCGAATAACGTCGGCGGAATAAACTACAAAATTTCCGGCAAAAATTGAAGATATTTATTTGCGGACGCCGATGTTTATCATATAAAGTATTCCAGCCCTCTATTGTGAGCAATCACCACTGCCTTCAGGGCATTTTTCAAGGATGGAGCCAATGTCGGAACAGCCACGGGTGGCAAAGGTGTTAGCGGCGCTTCTGGTTTCGATGACGGCCGGGGCGGTAATCTTAATGGCTCTGGGAAATAATCCCCCCTCCGCTGGTCCGTTTTCTCTTTCGACGTATTGCCGGCTCGACCCTGTCGAAAAGGCTGTTTCCTCCCGAGCTGCGCAGTTTCGCGGGCGGTGGAATCAAATCGAGATTTACTACAGCAACACCAGAGCAGGTAACATTGAGCAGTTGGCCTCGCTGGCCGGGCTGGCCGGCCCGGAGGACATCAACTGCCATTTCTGTTTGTGTAACGGCCTCGGTGGCGGCGACGGCCAGATACAGCCAACCGAAAAATGGCAGCAACAGTGGTCAATCATACCGGGAAGGAGCTGGTATGGCAGTGAACAGACCATCCGAATCTGCATCATAGCCGACAAGCAGGGCCACTCCCCAACCGACTTTCAGATAAAAAGGACGGAGGCACTGGCAGAGCAGTTGTGCAGAAAGTTTGAGATTGCACCCGAATCCGTCTATTACCCCGACGACTGGAAATAGAGGTAAGGTCCAATAAGAACTCAGTAGCACGGACGTCCCGTCCGTGACAGAAGTCAGAAGTGGCACGGGCATCTTGCCCGTGTAGCAAGGACATCCATTTTCAGCAGACCGAAATCCTCTTTCTCCGTCAGCACCACCCACGCCCGCCAGTCTTTTTTGCTTATTCGCACCGGCTCGATGGTATGAACGTCCTTCAGCCAGACTAAAAGGCCAAACCCACAGCTTGCCTTGCCCTGCCAGTATTCGTCGGAGCCGGCAATGTACTGGTTATATCGCTGCTTGAGCTTCAGTATTCTCTCCGGCGTCAGGTCAGCGAAGTTTTTAACCGCAGCGGCGGTTGCCACCGCGCAGACCGGCCCTGAGCTTAATTTAAGAAACAACCTGTCGCCGGGCGAGACCCGCCCGAAGGGCGCACACTTTGTCCTGGTGAAGCGAGATTCGATTTGCTTTTGGCCGGCCAGAATCGCCTCCAAATACGGCCTTTTCAAAATTACAAGATGATGCTTCGGCACGGTTTCTCTCTGCAAGTCAGGCAGCTACAAACCACTTATGAACTTTTCGTATGCTGCTTTCATTTTTGCTGCCTGTTCGAGATTGTCTGCTAAACGGCTATTTTTCTCATACGGGTCTTTTGTCATATCGAACAGATACTCCGTACCGTCGGTATCCTGCAGATATTTCCACTTATTGCCTCGGACTGCTATCTGGTTTCGGGGTCTCTGACGGAAGAACAGGTGCCGTTCGGGTGCCGGTGCATTATTGAAGATAACGTCGTTCAGGTCGATACCGTCCAACTTGCGGTTCGGCAGCGCCGCCCCGGTCCAGCGGGCCAACGTCGGCAATATATCTAAGCTGATACCAAGCTGGCTACGGGTCTGCCCCGGCCTGATTCGGTTCCTCCAGCGAATCATACAGGCAGTTCTTATCCCGCCGTCCCAGATGGTCCCTTTCTGTCCACGGTAGGGCTTGTTGCTGCCGCCGTATCTGTAATCGGCCCCGTTATCGCACATAAAGATAACTATCGTATCTTCCTCAAGGTTCAGCTCTCTAAGCGCCGCAAGAACGTTGCCGATGCCTTTGTCGAGATTTTCCACCATTGCCGTATAGACCCTTCGGTCGTCCGTTGATTTTTCAGGCAGGTCCGGATAGCCGGGCGGAGTCTGCAGGAATTTACCGTCGGGACATCTTCCATAATGCGGGGCGTTATAGGCCAGATACAGAAAGAAAGGGCTGTCTTTATTTGTCTTTATAAATTTTACCGCCTTATCGGTAAGCAAATCCGTTGCATATCCCTCCTCTTCTATCAGTTTTTTGTTGCGGTACCAGGCGGGGTCGGCCTCGTAGCTGTGCTTGTAGAAATCAATACACCCGGGCAGAAATCCGTAAAATTCATCGAAGCCGTGGCTGTTCGGCCCGAATTCGATACTGCCGTGGCCGAGGTGCCATTTGCCTATCAGGGCCGTCCTGTAACCGGCGGCTTTCAGCACGTCTGCAATGGTTACCTCATCGTCGGCCAGATGGATGTCGTGGTGCTTTGGCTCGCGGGGCATCAGCGCCTCCTGAAACGGCTCGACCGCTCGATACTGGTATCTGCCCGTCAGCAAAGCGAAACGGGAAGGTGTGCAGGACGGCGCCGCTACGTAAAAATCGGTAAACTTTATCCCTTCTTTGCCTATGCTGTCCATATTGGGTGTGGAAATCTCACTGCCATACAGCCCGACATCGTTGATGCCCTGGTCGTCGGTGAAAATCAACACTATGTTTGGCGGCTTCCGCTTTCCGCTGAGAGACGCCCCGCTCCCGCTGCACAGGGGCCGCCCGTTATTGCAGGAAACTGTGGAAAATCCGAACAGGCCGGCGGCAAGGCCGCCTTTGGCGAAGGTCTTGCAGAATTGCCTTCGTGTATAATGTTGTTTTGCAGTCATTTTTGGTATCTCCGAGATTTTAGATGTATAGTTTTACTTTTGGAACTACCAACGATATATGAATCGAGCGGCTATATCAAGGATTATTTGCCGTCCATTCAGCGATTGGTATTGGCCTTTGACGCAGCGACAAAGAAAATCTATAATCAACATACTTTTTAAGGATAAATGAATGGAATTAATTTTAGTCGCTGCGGGTTTGGTCCTGATTCTGGTCGTGGTTGGGCTGTTGGTCTGGCTGCTTGTCGCCGGTTTTGCCGGCAGACGGGAATCAGCCGGCCAGGCCGGCGCCATCGCACTGCTCGCCCAGCAGCTTGAGGCCGTAAGGGCCGCTCAGGACAAAACCTCAGAAAATCTGCAGAAATCACTGCAGCTCGGCCAAAGCACCCTCACCGAGAGCGTGCAATCCAGCCAGAAGGTGCTCAGTCAGCTAAATACGCAGATAGGCGAGCTTCAGGGCACAAACAGGCAGATGCTGCTTCTCGGCACCGAGGTAAGACGGCTGCAGGATATATTAGCCAGCCCCAAGCTTCGCGGCCAGATGGGCGAATGGTCATTAGAGCATTTGCTTTCCCAGGTCCTGCCGAAAGACAGCTACGAACTGCAATATACCTTCAGGGACGGCAAAATGGTCGATGCCCTAATCAAGATGGCTGATTACTGCGTGCCCGTCGATGCGAAGTTCCCGCTGCCGGGCTTCGAGGCGGTTGTAAAGGCAGAAACTGATGAGGAAAAAATAAAGCTTCGCAAACAGTTTCTCAAAGACGTAACGGCTCATATTGATAAAATTGCTTCTGATTATATCAGGCCTGCCGAGGGAACGCTGGATTTTGCCTTGATGTACATACCGGCCGAGAACGTCTATTACGAAACGATTGTAAAATATACCGGCGAAACGCAGGACATCTCCCAGCACGCATTAGACAAAAAGGTGATACCGGTAAGCCCGAATTTGCTGTATGCGTATCTGATGACGGTGGCGATGGGCCTGCACGGCCTGCAGATAGAAAAACAGGCCGCCGAAATCCGCCAAAACTTAAAACGGCTTAATGCCTCTTTTGCTGATTTCGGCACCAGCTGGGAGATTCTCGGCAGACATCTGCGAAACGCCTACGGTCAATACGATGAAGGCCAGAAAAAACTCGACCGCTTCGGCCTACAACTCACCCAAATACAAGGCGAACCAGAAGAAAAAACATAATTGCAGAGAAGCGAGTATAACAGTATAAACAAATAACCCAAATGTATTTAACAAAACTCTAATCAACCGGAAAAAAGTGTAGGAGAATTAACTGTTGTCTGACAGATATGGAAGTCATGCTGATTACATCGGTTGGGTGAAAAAGGATGCGCAAGCAAGGATAAAGACCGTAGAAACGGCTTTACGCGAGGCTTTTTCTCGTTTCATAGAAAAACGCCAAGTCGAAGTAGTCGTATTTTCGGGCATGTCGGCTTTTGACCTTGCAGAAGCTATTATCCGCTATCCCTTAATTCTAAAGTCCCTTTTAGCTATCTGTAACATTGCTGGGCGTGCTATTGAAAGAGACTTGTCAATTAAAAATGTCGATACATACAATCCAAGACTTGGCGAAGACCAAGCCAGGATAATAGCAGGATATATCAAACCATTTCTTCCTGATTATGTGGAAATTCCTTCCCTCACGCAGATTGATAAAATTGCCTTCATCGACAAGGAAATAAGAAAGAGCAAGGGACGTTGGGAGAAGCTTGTTGTTGAAAGTCTGAACAAATACGGCAAGACCTCATATAAGAAAAGAAAGTTCAAGGTCGGAGAAGATGAATTTGAATTAGATGCAGCTACTCCTGAGGCCGGTGAAATAAATGCAGGAATAGACATTAAGCGAATCGAAGCAAGACGTGATATTCATAAAAGATGCGATGAAATTGTAAATAAGGCAGCAAAATTAAACTCTATTTGTCCGAAAAGTAAGTTTGGAGTTGTTGTTTACTATCCATTCATAGATGAACACGTTAACATTCAAAGCCGATTGCGCTCCGATTATATAGATGGCGTGGTCTTTGCCTCTGAAGCAAAAGATTCCGTGGAAAATGCGGTAAGATTACTTTTGTCAATACTGGAGGCGTCAGCGTGAAAGACCAAATTAAAAGCCACATTCTGGTCCGTGGAGACGCAAGAGACCTTTCTTTCATCGCGGATGAAAGCGTTCATCTGATTGTTACCTCTCCACCTTACTGGTCTCTCAAACGCTACAGAGAACAACCTGGGCAACTCGGGCATATTGAAGATTACGAGACATTTACAGCAGAATTACTCAAGGTATGGAAAGAATGCTATCGTATCCTTGTTCCAGGAGGTCGTCTTGTATGTGTTGTAGGTGATGTTTGCCTGTCGCGTCGAAAGCACGGTCGGCACGTAGTGGTGCCGTTACACGCCGACATAGTTGTATCATGTCAAAAAATTGGTTTTGACAATCTTAACCCAATCATCTGGCACAAAATCGCAAACGCAAACTACGAAGTAAACAACGGCACAAAATTTTTCGGCAAACCATACGAGCCTAATGCCATCATCAAGAATGACATAGAATTTATTTTGATGCAAAGAAAGCCGGGGGGATATCGTCGGCCAACCCAAAAACAAAGACGGCTTAGCAGAATATCAAAAGAAGAATACAATAAGTGGTTTCAACAGTTCTGGAATATCAGCGGTGCTTCCACCAGAGAGCATCCTGCACCATTCCCTTTAAAACTTTCATATCGTCTCGTAAGAATGTTTTCTTTCTACGGGGACACCGTTGTCGACCCGTTTTGCGGTACAGGCACAACGGTACTGGCCTCTATCAAATCCGACAGAAACAGTATAGGTGTGGAGATAGACCCTTATTATTGCAAAATAGCATTGAACAGATTACAGAAAGAAACTGGCAACCTTTTCAATAAGGTAGAAATAAAAATGGTCGAGGCAAACGAAATTGCCCAGACATTGGCTGAAATCACATAACGCATCCTGAAATATTATGTTTTACGCTATCCGTGGTAATCTAAAGTGACTTACTCAGATCTTAAAGGTAAAAAGGTTTTGGTAACCGGTTCTTCGAGCGGGATTGGGCAGGCGACGGCGATTGAGTTCGCCAAGCAGGGCTGCTTCGTCGGCGTCCATTATTTTCAAACCAAAACCGGCGGTGAAAATACACTCAAAGAAGTTAAAAAATACAGCGACGGTGTCCTGCTGCGGGCGGATATGCGCAAAGAAGGACAGGTCGGCAAAATGATTGAGCGCTTTGCCGGCACCGCCGGCGGGATTGACGTCCTTGTTAATAACGCCGGCTCGCTTATCGAAAGACAGCCGTTCGAGCACGGCACCGTGAAGTATCACGACGATGTATACGCCACCAACGTCCGCAGCATCTTTTTGGCGACCAAGGCCGCTCTGGCCTTTCTAAAGAAAAGCAGGGGCAACATCGTCAATATCGGCTCGGTCGCCGGCCATCACGGCGGAGGCCCCGGCGCGGGAATGTACGCAGGGGCAAAGGCGGCGGTTGCCACCGAAACTATCGCTATGGCAAAAGAGTTCGCACCTTACGGCATCCGCGTCAACAGTGTCCTGCCGGGTCTTATCGAGACACGGTTTCACGAAAGGTTCAGCAGCCCCGAGCGAAAAAAAGCCGTTGCCGAACAGACGCCTTTAGGCAGAAACGGCACCGCTGAAGACGTGGCAAAGGCAATACTGTTCCTCGCCTCCGAAGCGGCTGGGTTCATCACCGGCGAATATATCGCCGTAAACGGCGGCCTGTATATGAGGGTTTGAAAATGATTTATATTTCAACGCCCTTTCTGGTATGATAAGCGTATGTATTATTAACTCAAACTGACCGATTTGTAGCTCTGCCACAGGTAGCAAATGTTAAATGTAAGTCGATTTTTGACAATACATTCCGCAATTTTGCGTTTTGCACTTTGATTTTTGCATTTTCAAACTGGCCATCGGTCAGTTTGAGTATTAAAAGGTTTACAAACAGGAGGAAAACGTTATGAGAACAGGACAAACGATACTGACGGTCGGCCTTGTTTCTCTGGGCATTCTTATTTTTGGCTGCGGTGGTGCTGTCACCGAGGCCGAGCCTGAGAAAGCAGCCAACGAGCACGTCGAGCTGATAACAGCCGGCACACACAGCTACGAGATAACACTTGGCGGGACACTCGATGAGTTCAATACGGCTGGTTACTTTGACACCTATCTCGGCTTTAAGCGTATAGAAAGCAAGTTTCAGCCGAATAAGTATCTCATCATCGAGAACATCGGCGATACCGACATTATAAATCCCCGAATAGTCGTCAATAACCAACGCAACTGGTTCTCGGCTGACGATATCCTCGCAGGCATCTTAAAGCCGGGTATGACCGACGCCGAAAAAGCGATGGCGATATTCATTTTTATCTCGAACGTCGAGCTGCGGGCCCACGAGAACGACAGGCGGCCCGGCCCTGAGGTCCCCGAGGACAGTTCTCATCCGTCGCGCAATACCTACAAGGAGCGGGCCAATCCCGTTAAGGCGGTCAATTCTTATTATTGCAGCGGCTGTCAGTATGCGGCGACGAACTTTGTAATTCTGGCCCGCCACGCCGGCCTGGTTGCACGAACGACCTGGCTGAACCCGCCGGACAGATACGGCGCACACTGCGTCGCCGAGGCCTGGTACGACAATGGCTGGTACCTCTTCGACCCCGAGCAGAACTCCTTCTATCTCGAGCCCGACAACACGACCATCGCATCCTTCAGGACGGTGCATAACAACCCTGACCTTGCCGACCGCACAATCGAGGGCGGCTTCGCAGCCACGGAGGTAAAGCATCGCGGCAGCGGCTATAAGCAAATCTATCCGCCGCACATTATGCCGGTCGAGCAGTGGCTTAGCACGATGGCAATGACACTTCGGCCCGGCGAGAAATTCATCCGCCGCTGGGACCATATCGGCAAATACCGCTGTGGCTACAACCCCCGAAACATCAAGCCGGAAAGGCCCGAAGGCCTGCTTCCGTATCAGCTTGCCAACGGCAAAATAATCTATCAGCCCCGCCTCGACGGCGCCGTCTTTCGCAGAGGCATTGTCACAGAGCTTAACATCGTCTCCATCGGTTCCGGCACCGAAGACGCCAAGCTGCACCCCGAGGCGGTCGAATGGCCCGGCTCCGTCATCTACAAGGTAAGCTCACCTTATCCGATTGTCGGCGGCGTCGTGGGCGGCAAATTCTTCCGCAAGAGCACCGATGATACCTGTCGAATCTACGTATCGGTTCACGACAGCGACTGGATAGAGGTTTGGTCGGCGAAGGATACAGGCTGGCTTGAAGGCCGTGTTGCTATCGATAAGGCCTTGAATCCAAAACCGACAGCGGCGATTTACGATTATTACGTGAAGTTTGAGCTTCACGCATCCCAATCACCGGATGATGTCACTATCAACGGGCTTTACATTGAAACGGACGTTCAAATGGCGGCGACATCACTTCCGTCCCTGTCGGCGGGAGCGAACAAGGTTGTTTACCGCGACCAGTCGAAGCAAGGCCGTCGTGTCCGGATTACCCACGGCTGGGTCGAGAGTTCCGATACCACGCCGCCGGCTCCGCCGGCCGGGCCGGTTTCGCCGGCTGACGGCAGCAGTGTTGGGCTGGAATCGTTAAACCAGCTCGTCTGGCAGTCGGCAAAAGACATCGACGGCTCTATCGCCAATTATCATATCCAGGTCAGTTCCCGTTCGGATATGCTGCTGCCGGTCTCGCCTAATTTTGACCGTATAACCTTTTCATCACAGCCGCAGTGGGAAATGCCTGCCGGCTGGCTCGTTAAAGGCAGAACCTACTACTGGCGGGTTAGAGCTAAGGACGACTGGGGTGCCTGGAGTAACTTCAGTGACATCTGGCAGTTTAAAATCAACGAATAAATTCAGCCCTTGAGCACAAAAATATACGCGGAACCTGAGTGTGCTAATCGAAAGCGGTTTGAAAATCGCAAAGAAATTTTGTAAAATTATCATTTATGGAAACAGTCAACAGAATAGTAACGGCGGTGACGGGCGTTATTCTTATCATCGCCGCTGGGCTGAAGATTTACCAGTTGCTCACCGAGCCGATTATCAGCGCCGGTTTCTGGGAGTCCTGGGAGTTTTTCTTAATCCAGATACCGCTGGAATTAGGGTTGGGGATATGGCTTTTGAGCGGACTGTTCAGGAAGGCGGCCTGGGTGGTGGCGCTGCTGGCCTTCGCGGTATTCATAATAGTAACGCTGCAGAAGGGGCTCGCCGGGGAAGAGTCCTGCGGCTGTTTCGGGCCGGTCGATGTTGACCCGTGGATAACGCTTTCGTGCATTGATATAACGCTTTTTCTGGGGCTTTTGATTTTTCGGCCTAAGGGTGCGAAGCTATTGCCGCCGCCGTGGCCAAAGGCGGCGCACTTCTTCGGCGTCGCTGTACCGACATTTATCCTTATGGTGGTCATCATACCCGTTCTGATATTCAACAAGCCGCCCGATAAAACGAACAGGTACGAAGTGGTAAGACCCGAAGAATGGACGCAAAAAGACCCGACAAGCGACCAGCAAACCGGCACAAAACAAACGAGCCGGACACCGACACACCAGGAAGAAGCCGGTGAAGAATGGCCGATACTCGAGCACATCGATATCGCCGAATCTCTGCGGTCGGGCATTGCAGTCGTATTATTCTATCACGAGGACTGCCCGGAATGCCGAGATGCGATACCTCTGTATGACCAAATGAGCCGGGAACTGCCGGCCGACAGCGAGGGCCTGATACAGATAGCGTTTATCGAGATTCCCCCCTATGGCCCGCAGCAGGACAGTCCCATCCCACCCGATACACCCTGTCTGACAGGCCGGCTGGATTCGAGCAAGAAATGGTATATTACAACGCCGCTGATTGTAGTAACAATCGACGGCTCGGCGATTAAATCCTGGGAATCCCAAGTCCCCACGCTGGACGAGATATTAGATGCAGTGGCCACCGGCGGCTAACAATTTTCACTCGGGGCCGTTTGGGGGAGGTATCAAGCCATAAACCCAACGTGGTTTATGGATTCGGTTTGACAATCTTCAATGAGCCACTATAATGCGCACAGTCAGGATTTGATTTGCACATCGGCAAGGTAAGGTCTTAGTCAAATGCTACTTTCTGCAGGGACGCAAAAAAAACGGTGGATAATCCAGCCCGCGGACGACCGCTGCGGACAACTTGCTAAATCACTGAAGGTCTCGCCTCTTTTAGCGCAGGTACTAATCAATCGCGGAATAACAGACGCCCGCGCCGGCTCTACATATCTTCGGCCAAAGCTGACGGGACTTATCAGCGCCGAGCAGATGCCCGGGGCCAAAGCCGCAGCCCAACGAATAAAACAGGCCGTCAAAAACAAGGAGAAAATCACCGTCTATGGCGACTATGACGTTGATGGCATCACCGGTGTTGCAATCCTGTGGCAGCTTCTAACACTGCTTGGCGCCGATGTTGATTACTATATCCCGCACCGCATCGAAGAAGGTTACGGCTTGAACGAAGAGGCCGTCCGCTCACTGGCCGAAGCCGGCACCAAACTTTTAATCACCGTTGACTGCGGTATCACAGCATTTAGCTGCAGCCAGCTTGCGGGGCAATTGGGTCTTGAACTGATAATAACCGACCATCACCTGCCCGGCGCTCGCCTGCCCGAAGCGGCCGGTATTGTGCATCCTGCACTGGAAGAATCCTACCCCAACCAGGATTCGTCCGGCTCAATGGTCGCCTTCAAGCTGGCTTGGGCGATTGCCAACGAATTTAACCCAGCCCCTCGGAGGGGCGGGGTTAACGCCGGACAAAAACTTGGGCCGGGATTGCGTGAATTTATGATAAACGCAACCTCTCTGGCAGCTATGGGGACCATAGCCGACATCGTGGACATCAGAGGTGAAAACAGGATTCTGACCAGCTACGGACTGAAGACCCTGCCTGATTGCGGGCTGTGCGGCGTTCAGGCCCTGATTGAATCGGCGGGGCTGACGGGACAGGGACTTGACAGCAACACAATCGGCTTCCGGCTTGCGCCGATGCTCAATGCAGCCGGGCGAATGGGTCACGCCCGGCTGGCGGTGGAATTGCTGACAGGCGAAAGCCGAACTCGCGCGATGCAGATAGCCGAATACCTAAAGGAGCAAAACAGCAAGCGACAACAGCATGAGCGAAGGATATTCAAACAGGCCTGCGAGATGATAACGAAGCTCGGTCTTGACCAGCCGGGGCGAAAGAGTATCGTGCTTGCCGGCGAAGATTGGCACGGCGGTGTGATAGGTATCGTCGCCTCGCGAATAGTGGACAAATACCACCGCCCGACGATTATGATTAGCACGGCAAACAGCACTGCTGCCGGCTCCGCCCGCTCGATAGAAGGTTTCGACGTACTCAGTGCCATCAACGCCTGCTCACAACACTTAATCAGCTTCGGCGGGCATAAAATGGCTGCCGGAATAACCATCGAAGCCGAAAAAATTGCCCCGTTTACAGCCGACTTCGAGGCCTATTGCCTTCAAAATCTAAACACAGAGGACATAGTCGGTAAACTGGACATCGATGCGACAGCGGCACTTGGCCAGTTCAACAAAGAGACAGTCACCGAGCTGCAGATGCTTGCCCCCTTTGGCAGGGGCAATCCAGAACCGATTTTCGCAACGAAAGGCGCCCGTCTCACCTCCGCTCCCAGAAGGGTCGGCGCAGCGGCAAACCATCTGCAGCTCGCAATAACGGACGGGACCAGCTCGGTCCGCTGTATCGGTTTCAGAATGGGGGCACTGGAGAAAAAGCTGCTCGACCACGAATTTTTCAATGTCGCATATCAGCCACAAATCAATACCTATAACGGCAACAGCAATGTAGAGCTGGTTCTTTCCGATATACAGTTCGACTAATCCGAAGACTGTCCGAGAACGCAAATAACGGCTTGTCGCCTGCCCTGTCTATGAGAGATAGGCCACGGGATAAAAATTATGACTTTCGATGAGCTTCTGGCGCTGGTCTGTTCAAATGATGCGCCGCGGGTTCGCATCGATTCCCGTCTTGTCGGCCCCGGTGACATCTTCGTGGCTATCAAAGGCACAACGTATGACGGCCACGACTTTATTAACCACGCCATAGCAAACGGCGCCGGATATATTATTGTGGAACGTGAATCGTGTATCGTGAATCGTGAATTGAGCCACGAGCCACGAGCCACGAACCACGAGTTCATCATCGTTGATAACTCGGCTAAAGCTGCAGCGGCTTTAGCACAGGCGGCCAAAGGCAATCCCGCCTCGCAGTTAATCAACCTGGCCGTAACCGGCACAAACGGCAAAACCACCGTTGCGTATCTTGTTCGCTCATGTATAGCAAATGCCGGTTCAAAGTGCGGACTTATCAGCACAGTCGTCTATGACACATCAGCGGAAAGCTCCGAAGCAATACTGACAACGCCCGACTGCCTGACCATTGCCGAGATGACCGAAAAAATGCTCAAGGCTGGCGCTAAGTATATGGTCATCGAGGCCAGCAGCCACGCCCTTGCTCAGGACCGTCTGGCGTCGCTGAATTTCAAGGCCGCCGCTTTTACCAACCTCGCCGGCGACCACCTCGATTACCATAAAACCAAAGCACGCTACTTGGCTGCCAAAACCAGGATTTTTAAAGAGCTGCCCTCTGATGCTACAGCAGTGTTGAACAAGCAATCCGCAGAGGCAAAACAAGTCGCCGAACAAACCGACGCCAAAATCTTATGGTACGCCGTCGATGCACCATCTGATATTACTGCGCATATTGAATCAATGGATATAAACAGAACCATTTTTACTCTGGAATATGCCGGCGAAAGCCGGCAAGTGGTATCGGCCTTGCTCGGCCGTTTCAATGTCAGTAACCACTTGGCGGCGGCGGGGCTGTGCCTGGCGGCGGGATTCGATTTGCACTCAATAGCCACCGGGCTGTCGGCCCTGCGAACAATACCAGGCCGATTGGAAAAACTTGACTGGGATGGTAATTTTTCGGTCTTTATCGACTATGCACACACCGAAGATGCCTTGAAAAATGTCCTCTCGACATTAAGGCCGTTATCCCGACCTGTCGGGAAACTTCGAGTTGTCTTCGGCTGCGGCGGAGACAGGGACAGAACCAAAAGACCGCGTATGGCCGCCGTCGCAGAGCGATTAGCCGATTTTGTGATTGTTACCAGTGACAATCCAAGAACCGAAAAACCGGAAGACATCATAGATGAGATTGTCGCCGGTTTTGAAAAAGCCCCTCTGATACAAAGCAATGGTTTACGAGATACTCCACAGGACGCCTTACGGTGGAGATACGAGATACGAGATACGAAAATAATTGAGCCGGACAGAAAAAAGGCAATCGAGCTGGCCATAAAAACCGCCGCCAAAGACGATATTGTGCTCATAGCAGGCAAAGGCCACGAGAACTATCAGATAATAGGAACACAAAAATTCGATTTCAGCGACAAGACGATAGCCCAGCAGTACCTTAAGAAACGAAAATGAAGAAATTCTCAATCGAGCATCTGGCCCGAATAGTAAAGGCCAAACCGGCAGGAAATAGCGGTTCCTTCACCGGTGTAAATATCGACTCGCGAACCGTCAAAACCGGCAATTGCTTCTTCGCTATCCGCGGTGAAAATTTTGACGGTCACAATTACGTCCCTGATGCCTTCGCTAAAGGCGCTGTCTGTGCCGTGGTCAATAAAGACCTCAAGGCAGACAAGTTTGCCGGCAAAACTATTCTTAAAGTTAACGATACGATAAAGGCCCTCGGCGAGTTCGCGCAAGAATACCGCCGGCAAGGTAACTTTAAAGTGGTTGCGATAACCGGCTCGGTAGGTAAAACAACGACAAGACAGATTATCCATCACGTCTTAAGCCGGCATTTCCGCGTCCTTGCGGCGCCGAAGAACTTTAATAATAATATCGGTCTGCCCTTAACGTTGCTTGGCGCCGACCCGAAGGACGAGATTATCATCGCCGAACTCGGCAGCAACCACCCCGGCGAGATTGGCTACCTGACTCGAATCGCCAGCCCTGACATCGCAGTGATTACCAACGTCCATCCCGCCCATATAGAAGGGTTCGGCGACCTGCAAACAATCATCCGGGAAAAGCTGTCAATATCACAAGGCCTGCAGGACAATGGTGTCCTGATAATCAACGCTCATCTTGCGTCTCGTGTCTCGCTGCCGACGGCCCGAATTATGACCTTCGGCATATCGAGGGATTGTGACGTACGAGCAAGGGACATAACTTTTGACAATTTCAGCAGCCGCTTTACTATCGACGCGACCAAGATTGCTCTGCCGTTAGCGGGGGCGGGCAACATTGAAAACGCACTCGCCGCCTGGGCCGTCTGCAGCCGGTTTGACATAAGTATTGACGATTTTGCACAGGCCTTAAAGACCACTCCCACCGTGCCTATGCGAACCGAACCGCTGCAAATCGGGCGGCTTACGGTGTTAAACGACTGCTATAATGCAAATCCCGCATCGATGAAAATTGCACTGGATATCCTGAAAATTCAAAATCGCAAAAGACGATTAGTCTTTATATGCGGCGATATGGCTGAACTCGGCCGACAGACGGAACAACTGCACCGACAGCTCGGAAAAGATATCGCACAGGCAAAAGTCAAACTACTCCTGGCTGTCGGCAGATACGCGAGAATTGTTGCCGAAGCCGCAGAAAAAAATGCTAAATATGATTTGCAGACAGAATCCTTCGATGATACGGTTACTTGTTGTAATAATCTGGCAAAATTCATAAAAGACAACGATATAATATTGGTCAAGGGCTCACGGACGGCAAAACTTGAGATGACCATCGAAAAACTGAAAGAACTCTTCTCGTAGATTGCAAGCGCATCTGCGCAAAACGAGACGCAAAATGATATACCACCTGTTATGGCATTTACGCGACGTAATTACCCATCGGCTGGGCTTTTACGCCTATCAGGACGTGATGTTTCGCTGCGTAGCGGCCATTCTGACCTCTTTCTGCATCGCCGTTCTGTTCGGCCCTGCGATTATTCGCTGGCTGATGCGCAAAAAAATCGGCGACCGGCCGGAGTTTCATCACGCCAAGCTGAATGAACTGACCAAAGAAAAAATCAACACGCCCACAATGGGTGGTTTGATTATCATTCTTGCAAGCTTGGCCACAACGCTACTGTGGGCAAAGCTGAATAATCCATTCGTTCAAAAGGCGATTATTCTGGTGATATGGTTTGGCACTCTCGGCGGAGTCGACGACTGGCTAAAGCTCACCGCCGCAAGGCGTCCTGTGGACAGCGATTCCCGTCACCGCAGCAGAAACGGGCTGAAACCCTGGGAGAAGCTTCTCTTTCAGATTGGCGGGGCGGTCTTGATAGCATCGTTTTTGTACGCCGATTTCGCTCATATAGCGGACGGCAAGCTGTTCTGGCTGCCCTTCTACAAGCACGGTCTGCCGTTGGCCAACTGGATGTTTGTATTGATAGCGATTTTTTATATCTCCGCAACCAGTAACGCCGTCAACCTGACCGATGGTATGGATGGCTTGGCGGCCGGATGCGTCGGTATGGTCAGTCTGGTTCTGGCGGTGCTCTGCTATGTCGCCTCCGAGACGATGACGCGAACCAGCCCTATCATCTGGGCAAGCTACCTTTTGCTGCCTGCCATACCCGCCGCCGGCGAATTGAGCATCTTTTATTCGGCCATAGTGGGGGCGGTGCTCGGCTTTCTGTGGTACAACTGCCATCCAGCCCAAGTCTTTATGGGCGATGTGGGCTCGCTGCCTCTGGGGGCGGCTATGGGCTACGGGGCGCTGGTTACGAGAAATGAAATCCTGCTTTTAATCATTGGCGGCGTCTTTATCGTGGAGCTGGCCAGCGTCGTCCTGCAGATTGGCTATTTCAAATATACCGGCGGCAAACGCCTCTTTAGATGCGCGCCTCTTCATCACCATTTTCATCTTGCCGGCTGGAGCGAGCCGCAGGTCGTAGTGCGCTTCTGGCTCCTGGCCGCCGCCTTCGCCGCCGTTGCGCTTGCGACACTGAAAATCCGCTGATTACTTATACGTCGAAATCTTCTTCAATGTGGATTTGAACGTTTTTCCTGTACGCCTCCGAATCGTCAGAAGTAAGTTTGTCTAACCGTCTTTGGGCCAAAAAGATTTTGACAGCGGTAACGGCGCAGCCGAGACCTCCAACAAAAAATACCGCAGCGGCAAGAAGTGCAAAAACCTCCGGCAGTGCCAGAATAATAACACCAAAACCAATCAGCAGCAGCCCCACGGTAAAAATCCCCGCCGCAATGCGCTTGGACGCATGGGAGATTGCATTTGCGTAAAAACGAAACATATCAGGGCTCCTGTTTTCAGAACGTATTTTATCAATCTTCCCGTCGTAAGGCAAACGCCAAATGCTACAACTAAAATCGCTTTACGAGGGTAACGCCTACTACCACACCATTGCTATTTCCCGCGTATGGCAGCACCTCGAAACCGGCAACCTCAAGCTGTTTATGCCTGTCCGCAACGGTATGGCCGACAACCCAGCCCAAAGTCGCTCCGAACAGAACATCGCTCGCCCAGTGGTCGCCGGTATCCATCATTCGCCAGCCCACAAGTGATGCCGCTATATACGCCGGAACACCCACCCTCGGGCCGTAAAATTCATCCAGAACAGAGGCGACCGTAAACGAGCTTGCAGTATGGCCGCTGGGCCAGGCCCACTGTTTACCGTTGGGTGTTTCGTTGTCCCTGATTGCTTTCAAACCAATCGCCACCGCCCCCGTCACCGACAGCGCTTCTATCATAGTCTGTGCCCGTGCTTTGTTGAGCTCGTCCTGGTTTTTTGCGCTGACCGCATACCAAAGAGTCGCCATCCCAAACTGCGTCCATGGATGGCCAATCACATTAAGGCTCTCATCTCTAAAACCGCGGAAGACGTGATGGTCGTCGAAGTTCTCGTTCAGTTTTTTATCGGCGCCGCTGCTGCGCATTGCAACACTTGCGCCGCCGGCCAACAGCAGAGCGGTCAAGTTATCTGGTCTCAAAAAGCACTCTTTGGTATCCTTGATGATTCTGCCCGGCCAATCGTTAACGTTGGCCGTGGCAGATTCAAGAACATAGCCCGATGTTTCAGACAGGTCATCTAATCCCTTTTTTGATTCTTCGATAACTCCGCCCGGCAAATTGAGCAAATCAACCATCGTAGATTCAATGAAGGGGCTCTTCCTCGACGGGTTATCTGCTTGAGTTGCGCAGCCGCCGGCCAAAATCAAACCCACACAAACAACCACCAGCCGACATCCGTTTCGACAATAAACTCTCATTTGCAAAGATTAACCTTAATTCTATACGCTATACGCTAAAAACTACTCCCATTCGATTGTAGCAGGTGGTTTGCTTGAGACGTCATAGACGACGCGATTAACCCCACGCACCTCGTTTATAATCCTGTTGGATATACGGGCCAGCACCTCATAGGGGACCTGTGAGAAGTCAGCGGTCATAAAGTCAGGGGTCTCAACCGCCCGAATAGCAATGACGTTCTCGAAACTTCGCCCATCCCCCATCACGCCGACGGTCGAGACGGGCAAAAGCACCGCCAAAACCTGCGAAATCTTTCTATACAGCCCCGCCGATTTTATCTCGTCCGTCAGGATGTCATCAGCCGCCCGCAGAATTTCCAGTCTGCCAGGCGTAACCTCGCCGACTATTCTAACCGCCAGTCCGGGCCCCGGAAACGGATGCCGCCAGACAATCTCCTCCGGCAGCCCCAAGTATTCTCCGACAATCCGAACCTCGTCCTTAAACAAATCCCGCAACGGCTCAATCAGCTCGAAGCCCAGCTCGGCAGGCAGGCCGCCTACGTTGTGGTGCAGTTTTATATTGGCCGCCGGATTGCCGTCTTTACAGCCGGACTCGATAACGTCGGGATAAAGTGTCCCCTGCGCAAGAAACCTCGCATTGGCAATCTTGCTCGCCTCGGACTTAAAGGCCTCGATGAATTCAGAACCGATTATCCGCCGTTTCTGCTGTGGGTCCGTTACGCCGGATAAACCTTTCAGGAATTGTTCAGACCAGTCCACAACTCGCAGGTCTATATGAAAATGGTCCCGGAATGTGGACACAACGTTTTCTCGTTCATTCTTTCGCAGCAATCCGTTGTCAACAAAAATACACACAAGCCGACTGCCTATCGCCTTATGGACCAGCGACGCTACAACCGATGAGTCCACCCCGCCGCTCAGCCCGCATATTACCGTGGCGTCGCCGACGCGTCGGCGAACCGCCTCGACGGTCTCGCCGACAAAATCGCTCATCTTCCAATCGCCGCTACAGCCGCAAATATCATACAGGAAGTTTCTCAGAATCAGTGGCCCTTTCGGCGTGTGTGCAACCTCAGGATGAAATTGAACGCCGAAAAACCTCTTGCCTTTATGCCTTACCGCAGCGTACGGACAGGTCTCTGTAGTTGCCAACCTGACAAAATCATCGTTTAATCTGCCGACCTGGTCGCCGTGACTGGCCCAGGCGGTGATTGAATCCGCCAGCCCCGCGAACAAGTCGCTATTATCAAGAATGGATAGATTTGTTCGTCCGAACTCACGCCTCTCGGCGGCAACTATCTCCGCCCCCAAAATTTTACAGCCTAATTGCATACCGTAGCATATACCCAGGATTGGCACACCTAATTCAAAAATTTCTTCATCGCATCCCGGCGCATTTCTGTCTTTGACGCTTGCAGGCCCACCGGACAATATCAACCCCTTAACACCTAACTGCCGTAACTGCGATGCTGTTATATCCGCTCGAAAAATCTGAGAATATACGCTTTGCTCGCGAATGCGTCTGGCAATCAACTGGATATATTGACTGCCAAAGTCTAAAATGGCTATCATCTCACGCTGCATAAAAGCTCTCAGTAAAACCGGTATGCAGGATTGCTATTCAAAATTACAAAACGCACAACCCTGACATTAATCCTCAAATGGCTCGGTCGCCGAGTAATTCGGGGCCTCTTTGGTTATCTGTATATCGTGCGGATGCGATTCGCTGACCGTTGCCGGGCTGACACGGACAAATCGGCTGTTTCTTCTAAGCTCCTCGATATTTCGTGCGCCGCAGTAGCCCATACCCGCCCGCAGCCCACCGACTAATTGATAAACGAAATCATCGAGCGTGCCGCGGTACGGCACCCGCCCCTCGACCCCTTCCGGAACGAGTTTGTCCTTTGCCGTCGAGCTTCTTTGTGCGTATCTTTCAGCCGAACCCTTGACCATCGCCCCCAATGAGCCCATACCCCTGTATTCTTTGAACTGCCTGCCCTTATAGATAACCAACTGGCCGGGACTCTCCTTCAGACCCGCAAACAGCGCCCCTAACATCACGGTTGATGCGCCCGCTGCGATTGCCTTGGTTATATCGCCGGAGTGCCTTATCCCCCCGTCGGCAATAACGGGAATATTACGTTTCTCCGCGGCCTTGGCGCAGTTGATTATAGCGGATACCTGCGGCATCCCAACTCCGGAAATTACTCTCGTGGTGCAAATCGCACCGGGGCCGATGCCGACCTTAACGGCATTTGCACCGGCGGCTATCAACTCTTCGGCTGCCCGCTCCGTTGCGATATTGCCCGCAATAACATCGATATCGTGCTTGGCTTTAACTTTCTTTACCGTATCTACGACATTCTGCGAATGCCCGTGAGCGGTATCGACCACGATAACATCGACATCCGCCGCTATCAGCGCCTCGATTCGCTCGTAATCGTGCACACCCACTGCTGCTCCGACTCGCAATCTGCCCCGCCGGTCTTTCGCCGCCAGCGGATACTGCTGGACCCGGTCGATGTCCCTCATTGTAATCAGACCCGCTAACTCTCCTTTGCCATCGACCAAAGGCAGCTTCTCAACCTTGTGTTTCTGCAGGATTTGCTTTGCCTGTTCAAGTGTCGTTTCAGCAGGGCCGGTAACTAAATTGTCCTTCGTCATTACGGAGCTTATCTTCACGTCTAAGTCTTTGAGGAACTTCAGGTCTCTGCGTGTCAGGATGCCGACAAGTTTTTTGCCGTCAACAATAGGAATACCCGAGACGTTATGCTCATTCATCAGCTCCCACGCCCTTTTAACCGGCTGGGCCGGCGATAACGTTACAGGGTCAAGCACCCGTTCGTTTTCGGAGCGCTTGACCTTCGTTACTTCTCTTGTCTGGGCCTCGACGGTGAGATTTTTGTGGATTATCCCGACCCCGCCCTCCTGGGCCAGCGCTATCGCCAGTGCCGCCTCGGTAACGGTATCCATAGCTGCCGAGACAATCGGGATATTTATCCTTATATTGTCGGTCAATTGCGTGCTGGTATCCGCCTGGCTGGGCACAAAGTCGCTTTTCGCCGGTATAAGCAGCACATCGTCGAAGGTTATGCCCTCAATGGCGATCTTTCTGTCGTCCATTCCTTCTCTCCCAAGTTACATTGCCTCAGGTTATGTTAAGCACTCAAACTGACCGATTTGTAGCTCTGCCACAGGTAGCAAATGTTAAATGTATCC